>NZ_JABFTW010000058.1:0-1065 GCF_021404355.1 Halomonas sp. MCCC 1A11062 | reverse complement strand
TCCTTGGCCAGGCACCCCATCGCCTTGGGGTACTTGGCCTCGAAACGCTTCACCGTGCGATCGAAGGCCCTGCGTGCCTCGTCGCGGGTCTCGGCCATCCAGATGTCATGGAGGTCCGCCTTGACTTTGGGCTGCACCGATTTTGGTAGCTTGTTCAGCACGTTGGCCGTCTTGTGGACCCAGCAGCGCTGATGGTCGGTTTCCGGGTAAATCTTGCTCAGCGCTGCCCAGAACCCCATGGCACCGTCACCCACTGCCAGCTTGGGAGCCTGGGCCAGGCCACGCTCTCGTAGCCCTGTCAGCAAGGTCTCCCAACTGGCCGCCGACTCGCGAAAGCCGTCCTCGACGGCCACCAGCTCCTTGCGGCCCTGCTCGGTGACGCCAATGATCACCAGCAGGCACAGGCGGTCACCCATGCGGACGTTGCTATACACACCGTCGGCCCACCAGTAGACGTAGTGTCGGTCGGCGAGGTCCCGCTTCCTCCACTCGGTATGCTCGTCTTCCCACTGCTTCTTGAGCCGTGACACGGTGTTGGCCGACAGACCCTTGGCCTGGTCGCCGAGCAGCGCCGCCAAAGCCTCCTGGTAGTCGCCGGTAGAGATCCCCTTCAGGTAGAGCCAGGGGATCAGCTCCTCGATGCTGCGGGCCCGCTTCAGGTAGGGCGGCAGCAGACTGCTGTTGAAGCGAGCGCCACCACCGCTACGGTCGCGCACCTTGGGCACCTGCACGCTGACATCCCCGACCCCGGTCTGGACGGTGCGCTCGGGCAGGTAGCCGTTGCGGACCACCGCTTGGCGCCCATCATCGAGCCGCTGGTCGGCGTACTGTGCCAGGAAGGTGGCCAGTTCAGCCTCGACGGCCTTGGCGATCAGGTCACGGGCACCTTGACGAAGCAGCTCGTGCAGCGGGTCAGTGACCGGGGGTTCTGGTTGTGAAAGAGCCCGGAGGGTAGAATCGGTCATGGCGTATCCACTCATGTTGATTGAGATCTTGGTCGTGATCAATCAACAGGATACGCCACCCTTCCTACCTCCTCCCATACACCAGAAATCACCATAGCTC
>NZ_JABFTW010000057.1:0-1104 GCF_021404355.1 Halomonas sp. MCCC 1A11062 | reverse complement strand
CCTAGATTCATAGAATAACCGCAGCACTTTGGACCACCCGGTAGAAGCAGGAGGGCCAGCGCCGGTACCCTCCCTGCTTTACCGACCAAAGTGAAGCAGAGCATGGGATACCGACAGCTGACCCAGACCCAACGATACCAGATCCACGCCCGCTTTGACCTGGGCATGAGCCAGCGACAGATTGGCAGAGAGCTGGGCATCCACAGCAGCACGATCAGCCGCGAGTTGCGCCGCAACGCCACCTCTGGTGGCTACGATCCCGAGCAGGCTCAGTCCCTCAGTGATCGCCGGCGACGTACCGCCTGGAAATGGACGAAGCGCTTGCCCAGCATGATCGCCGTCGTCATCAATCGGCTCCGTGATGAGTGGAGCCCGGAGCAGATCAGCGGTTTTATGGCGCCCATTACCGGCGTCGGCGTCAGTCACCAGTGGATCTATTCCCTGATCTGGGATGACAAGGCGCGCGGAGGCGATCTCTGGCGGCACCTTCGTCAGCCCAAGCGTCGCAGCAAGCACCGGACCCAGGCCAAGAGCGCAGGGCTCGGCAAGATTCCTAATCGTGTGGGCATCGAGCATCGCCCCGCGGAGGTTAATGACAGGCTCTATATCGGGCACTGGGAGGGCGATACCGTCATCCAGGGTCATAAGCAATCGGGGTTGGTCACACTGGTAGAGCGACGCAGCGGCTACCTGCTGGCGGCACGGTTACCCAAAATCTCAGCGGCGCTGACGCGAGCGGCTATGATCCGTCTACTGAAGCCCCGCCGAGGTGCTGTCCGGACCATCACCCTGGACAACGGCTCGGAGTTTGCCGATCACCAAGCCGTAGCCAAGGCGGTAACTGCAACGACCTACTTTTGTGATCCCTACTGCTCTGGCCAGCGTGGGAGCAATGAGAACACCAATGGCCTGGTACGGCAGTATTTCCCCAAGGGAACGGACTTCCGACAGGTCACTGATGCCGAGCTACGCGCGGTGGTCAGAAAGTTGAATGACCGTCCCCGAAAGCGGCTCGGTTATCGGACACCGGCACAGGTGTTTTTGGGTGAATACTCAGGAGCCCTCAACACCGCAGGTGCTGCGCTTATTACTTGAATTCAGGGT
>NZ_JABFTW010000056.1:0-1561 GCF_021404355.1 Halomonas sp. MCCC 1A11062 | reverse complement strand
TCTCCGCCACCGAGCTGCTCGACCGCCCGGTGAGCCTGACGATCTGGCAGGACGGCGAGGTGCTGCGCCGGGTCCACGCCGTCGTCAGCGAGTTCGGTCGCGGCGACCGCGGCCATCGCCGCACGCTCTACTCCCTGGTCGCCCGCCCGGCGCTGTGGCGTCTCGACCTGCGCCACAACTCGCGCATCTTCCAGCAGGTCTCGCCGCTTACCGTACTCAACACCCTGTGCGACGAGCGTGGCCTCACCGACGTCGCCTTCGCCGTCACCCGCGACCTGGCGGAAAGAGAATTCCTCGTGCAGTACCGGGAGACCGATCTCGCCTTCGTCGAGCGCCTGGCCGCCGAAGAGGGCCTGTTCTACTTCCATGAGTTCGAAGACACGCCGAACGGTGCCCATCGTCTGGTGTTCGCCGATGCGCCCCAGACCCTGGCCCACCTGGGCGAGCGCACCTACCACGGCCGCGCCGGCGGCACCCCGCCGAGTCGCCACGTGCGCAAGCTCCAGCAGCTCGCCCGGGTCGCCCCGGCCTCGGTCACGCTCAAGGACTACTCGTTCAAGAACCCCGCCTATGCGCAGCTTCACGAGCACGCCGCGGGTAACCTGGAAGAGCACGCCCAACGGGACGACTACGAACACTACGACTACCCCGGGCGCTACAAGGCCGACGCCTCCGGCGACGCCTTCACCCGCATCCGCCTCGAGCACCTCAGAAGCGGCGCCCTGACCTGCGCCGCCGAGAGCGACCTGCCCGAGCTCGCCCCCGGGGTCAAGTTCACCCTCACCGACCACGATCTCGATGAACTCAACCGCGACTGGCAGGTGGTCAAGGTCAAGCACACCGGCAGCCAGCCCCAGGCGCTGGAAGAGGATGGTGTCACCCAAGGTGACGCGGCAGGGATGGGCCAGATGACCAAGTTCGACAACGAACTGATCCTCACCCCCGCCGACCGCGCCTGGCGCCCCACGCCCAACGCCAAGCCCCGCGTCGATGGCCCGCAGATCGCCTTCGTCGTTGGCCCCGAGGGCGAAGAGATCTACTGCGACGAGCACGGCCGGGTCAAGGTCCAGTTCCCCTGGGATCGCTACGCCGAACCCAATGAAACGGCGAGCGCGTGGGTACGCGTCTCCCAGGGCTGGGCCGGCGGCGGCTACGGTAGCATGGCCATTCCGCGGATTGGGCATGAGGTGGTGGTGTCGTTCCTCGAGGGCGATCCGGATCAACCGCTGATCACCGGGCGCACCTACCACGCCGTCAACACGCCGCCCTACGAACTGCCGGTACACAAGACCCGTACCGTCATCCGCACCCAGAGTCACAAAGGCGAAGGCTTCAACGAACTTCGCTTCGAGGACCAGGCCGGCGAAGAGCAGATCTGGCTGCACGCCCAGAAAGACCTGGAGCTGCTGACCAACAACGACCGCACCGAAGAGATCGGCAACGACAGCTTCCTCACCGTGCACCACGACCGCATCGGCGAGATCCACGCCGACGAGCACCATACCGTGCGCGGCGAGCGCCATGAGCAAACCGTCGCCAACCAGCACCTCACGGTACAGGG
>NZ_JABFTW010000055.1:0-1653 GCF_021404355.1 Halomonas sp. MCCC 1A11062 | reverse complement strand
CGGAGTCTGTCAACATAGTTGGCACATGAAATAGTTCTCGCTCTTTAAAATCCGGCTGCCTGTGGCACTGGGTCCCGCTCGGGGTTTAGGTGCACGATCTCTGGCAGGCTAAGTTTCCGGATGTCACCCGACCAGCGTTCCGGGTGGCGCTGCTTCGCCGCCTCGAAGACTTCCCGGCGCTGCGCTAAGATGCCCTTGGCCTCGCCGTTATGGCGCTGACTCGGCGTGACGTAGCGGAGGGCGCTGTGCCGGTGTTCATGGTTGTACCACTCAGTAAATTGCTGAACCCAGCCCTGAGCCTCGGTCAGGGTGGCGAACCCCTCGGCGGGGAAGCCCGGCCGGTACTTGAGCGTCTTGAAGGCCGACTCGGCGAAGGCGTTGTCGTTACTCACCCGTGGACGGCTGTACGACGGGGTGATGCCCAGGTCGTAGAGCTTCTCCAGGAAGGTCGCTGCCTTCATCGGGCTGCCGTTATCTGAGTGAAGGATCAGGGGCTTGTGACGATCGGTGAGGTGCTCTCGCCAGCAGGCCTTCTGGATCAGCTCGGCGGCCAGCTCGCCAGTCTCCGTCTCGTAGACCTCGTGCCCAACGATCTTACGGCTGAAGACGTCCATGATCAGGTACAGGTACCACCAAGTACCGCGTGCTGGGCCCGGCAGCCAGCTGATATCCCAACACCATAGCCGATTCGGCGCTGTGGCTTGGTGAGTGGTCGGCGGGCGCTTGCGCTGAGGGGCCTGCTGCCGACCCCGGTGATGTTGCTGATCGTACTCATGCAGTACTCGATACATCGTCGACTCAGAGGCCAGGTAGCGGCCCTTGTCCGCCTGATCGGCCACGATGAAGGCCGGAGGGCGGCTCCGGTACTCCGGGGCGTTGCACAGCGCCAAGACCGCCTCTCGTTCCTCAGGCGATAGCTTATTGGCCGGTTCCGGGCGGTCGGCGTCGGGGCGGCGATCCGCCGTCACCTCGCCTTCGGTGACCCAGCGATAGTAGGTCCGCACGTTAATGCCCATCATCTGACAGGCCTTGGCCAGCCGAGCACCGTCACGCTGGGCGTCTTGCACCAGGGTCACGATGCGCTGGCGATCCGGGAGGCTGGTCAGTCGTCCTCGTCGTTGGTCGTGCCCCAGATCGCCTCGGCCTTTTTTGACAGGGCCAGCAGCGCCGCCGTCTCGGCCAGGGCCTTGTCCTTGCGGCGCAGCTCACGCTCCAGCTGGCGGAGCCGCTTCTGCTCGGCCTTCCGCGCCTGGCGAAGCTGCTTGGCCTGTGCTGCCGCATCCTCGTTGGCGTTCATGCAGGCATCCCGCCAGGCCTCCACCTGTTCGGGGTAGAGGCCACGCTCACGGCAATAGGCGCTGAGCTCGGCCTCATTCATCGGGGCCGTCTCCAGGACGATCTGGAACTTCTCCTGGCTGGTCCACTGGTCGGGCTGGGTCGAACGTGATGGCAAAACCTGTCCTCGTGCTCTGGCCTGTTTCCGCCAATTGTAGAGGGTTGTCACGGTGATGCCTTCCTGCTCGGCCAGTTCCGGGATGGTCATGCTCATGGGCGGTGCCATCTTCTTGAGGATGGCTTCCTTACGCTCTGCGGGGTAACGCACGTTGATCACCTCTCAATCCGTTTAGGTGACAACTACGCTGACAGATAGGG
>NZ_JABFTW010000054.1:0-1934 GCF_021404355.1 Halomonas sp. MCCC 1A11062 | reverse complement strand
AATCGAGTAGGAGGGGGAGTCGCCTCCCCCGTCCTCTCACACCACCGGGCATACGGTTCCGTACCACGGCGGTTCACGAAGAACGACTAAGCCCTCTTGACCGTATCGAGTACCGAGATCAGGCCCAGCCCGTCGAACCGCTTCCGCGGCAGGGCCTGATTCATGTGCGAGGCACCCGCATTCCACCAGGCTCCTCGCCCATTCCCCGCTGATTTCCAGGCACGGTATGCGTCCAGGCCTAGCGCCAGAAGCTTCCGGCGCCGGGTCGTCGGGCGCTTCCACTGCCGCCAGATCACACAGCGTAATCGGCGACGTGTCCATTGATCCAGCGCTTCCAGCGGGCGTTTCACGTCGATGAGGCTAAAGTAGCTGGCCCAGCCTCGCAGGACTGGCACCAGTTCTTCGATGACGCGTCGGATATTGCGCCCTCTGCCGCGTTTGAGGATCTCACGGACACGCTGCATCAGGCGCTGCAGGCTGGTCTTGGCGATGGTCAGCCGCGGCAACTTGTGCCGGGTCAGCGTGTAGCCCAGACACCCCCGGTTCCAGGGTCGGTCCACCGCACTCTTGTCGCGATTGACCGTCAGCCTGAGTGAGCTCTCGAGAAAATCACTCAGGCTGGCCATGACGCGCTCACCCGCCCGCCGACTCCTGACATACACCTGCATGTCGTCGGCGTAGCGGCAGAAGCGGTGGCCCCGGCGTTCCAGTTCCTTGTCCACGTCATCCAGCAGGATATTGGCCAGTAGCGGACTCAGTGGACCGCCCTGAGGTGTGCCCTGCCGGCGTGGAGCGGCCAGGCCGTCCTGGAACATCCCGGCTTCCAGATAGCGTCGGATCAGGCGTAGCACCCGCTTGTCGCGGACGCGGCGCGCAACCCGGGCCATCAGCAGGTCGTGATTCACCCGGTCGAAGAAGGCTTCCAGGTCGAGGTCGACCGCCCAGCGGCGGCCGGCGGTGACATGGGCCTTCATCGCCGAGACGGCCTGCTGGGCACTGCGCCCAGGGCGGTAGCCGTAGCTCGATGCGGAGAAATCCGGATCGAAAATCGGCGTCAGCACCTGAAGCAGCGCCTGCTGGATCAGCCGGTCGGTGACCGTGGGAATGCCGAGCTGTCGCGTTCCGCCCTTGGGCTTGGGAATCTCGACGGCTCGGATCGGGCTGGGGTGGTACTCACCGGCCAACAGCCGCTCGCGCAGCGTCGGCCAGTGCTGTTTCAGGTGGTCCGCCAGCTGCTGCACCGTCATACCGTCGGCACCCGGCGCGCCCTTGTTGGCGACCACCCTGCGGTAAGCCCGCGCCATGTTGGCCTTCTCTACCACGGCCTCCATGAGCGGGGCGAGCTCCGCTTTCGTCCACGATGACGACGCCGGGACCGTCTCGACGCCCCCCGGCCGGGACGCGGGGTACTGCCCCTGCCCCTCTGGGTGGGTGGCGGTATCAGCGCCAGTTTCGGTCTTCATGATCGATCCTCGAGACATCATCGCCTACTCGCGGTTCTTCATGTTCGGCCCTTGGTGCCGGGGTGAATCGGCACTTACTATGGCCTCTGCTGACGTCTGATGGCCCATCCCGCCGCCTCTCGACGCCGGTAGCACTGTGGCAGACCATCAGACCTCCCAGGGTAAGACGCGCGACCTTCCTCCCATACACCCGCCGCATCTACTGCCGCCCCTTCCGGATAGCTATTGGGCTTCGAGTTTCTTGGCCCTCTCGCCCAGGTGGCGACAGCCTCGTATGCGATTTCTGTTCGTCGGGCCGGGAGTTTGCCTCCAACTTCCTTCAGATTCCGTCTCGCGACGGACACCCTTGCTGTTCGGCTAACGGTTCCCGCTATCAGGGTCCGTAGGGGACTTTCACCCCCAAGTCATTCCGAGGCACCACCCTCGGAAACAGCGCCCGTCGGGCGCTGCGCGCCATGCCTGGCGCACCAA
>NZ_JABFTW010000053.1:0-1952 GCF_021404355.1 Halomonas sp. MCCC 1A11062 | reverse complement strand
TGTCAACGCCGACTGAAAAGTGACCCCCTTTGGGCGTAGAACGCCGAAATAAAAGTGACCCCCTAGGCCCGCTGGGTTATTTCATGGTTGTTGAAGGTGTGCCGGCCTTGCGCTTGTCCTTGAGCCGATAGCTCTCGCCGCTGATCTGCACGATGTGGGCATGGTGCAGCAGTCGGTCGAGCATGGCGGCGGTGAGAGTCTGATCGTCGGCGAAGGCGCCGGCCCATTGGGTGAACGGCAAATTGCTGGTCAGGATCATGCTGCCGCGCTCGTAGCGCTTGGCGACGACGTTGAAGAACAGATTCGCCTCCTCGCGCCCGAACGGCAGGTAGCCGATCTCGTCGATCACCAGCAGCTTCGGTCCCATGACGACGCGGTTGAAATACTGCTTGAGCCGTTCCTGGCGCTGGGCGGCACGCAGTTGCAGCATCAGGTCGGCGGCGGTGACGAAGCGGGTCTTGATACCGCTCATCACTGCCCGGTAGGCCAGTGCTGTGGCCAAATGCGTCTTGCCGACACCACTGGGACCGAGTAACACGATGTTCTCGGTACGTTCGAGAAAGGTCAGTGTGGCCAGTTCCTGAAGCTGCGTGCGCGGTGCTCCCGAGGCGAAGGCGAAATCGTATTGCTCCAGCGTCTTCACCGCCGGCAGGGTCGCCATCTTCAGCAACGTCTGGCGGCTGCGTTCTGCACGGGCCTCGTGCTCCGCCCCCAGCAGGTGTTCAAGGAAGTCGGCGAAACTCGCCTCATCGGTCGCCGCCTGCTGGGCCTGATGCGACCAGTCCGTGCCGATACGCTCAAGCTTGAGCCGTTGGCACAACTCCTGGATACGTGCGTGCTGGAGATTCATACCTGTCCCTCCAGCAGCTGATCATAAACCGACAGCGGGTGCTGCAAGCTCTCGTGAGGTAGCGCGCGCCCTGGCCGCAGGCTCGGCGCCGAGGTGGCGCTCTGCTGCCGGACCGGCAACGGGAGCAACTCCAGCCGCTCCTTGGCCAAGCGCACCGCCGGCTTGACCTGGGTGGTGCCGTGGATGCGCTGGTGGGCCACCTCCTCGATCCAACGTCCGATATGAGCATTGGCCGTGGTGACGTCGAGCATGAGGCCGGCGCTCTTCAGTGTCGCCGCCAGCGGTGTCACGAAGCTGCCCTTGAGGTAGCCGTTGAAGCGCTCGACTTTGCCTTTGGTCTTGGCCCGGTAGGGGCGACAGACTCGGGGCCGAAAGCCATAAATATCCGCCAGATCGGCCAGGGCTGGATGCCAGCGGTGCTGGCCGTCGCCAAATGCATCCCGCTCGGAGATGATTGCGCCGGCGTTGTCGAATAGCGCCTCCTGTGGCACGCCCCCGAAATAGTCAAAGGCCGCCTCGAGCCCGGCAAGCCACGCCGCGCTGTCCTCTCGTTCGGAAAAGCGCACGAAAGTGGCCCGGCTGTAGCCGAGGGTGGCGACGAAGGCCTTGAGCGGCGAGCGGCCGCGGCGGATGGTGGTGAAATCCACCTGCACCTGCTTGCCTGGCGGCGTCTCGAAGCGGATCAGCGGCTCTTCGGTCCGGCGTTTGAACGGCGCCAGATAGCTCTTGAGCTGGCTGATGCCGCCGGGATAACCCAGGGCCTGGATCTCGCGCAGCAACACCGTTGCCGGAATCCAGTGTGGGCGCGCCGCCTCGATCCGCTCCTGGAGGTAGGCCTTGTACGGATCGAGCTTGGTAGGCTGCGGGTGGCGCGGCGTGTAGCGCGGTGACTCGCCATTTCGCAGATACTTGCGCACTGTGTTGCGCGACAGTCCCAGTTCCCGTGCGATCGCCTTTATGCTCCGGCCCTGACGGGCCAACACTCTGATTTCCACTGACTGCTCCTGGATCAACATCGCGGCGGCTCAAAAGCCACCATCTTCGCCCAAGGGGGTCAGATTTACCTCGGCGTCAGGGGGTCAGTTTTACATCGGCGGTGACA
>NZ_JABFTW010000052.1:0-2055 GCF_021404355.1 Halomonas sp. MCCC 1A11062 | reverse complement strand
GAGGGTAGAATCGGTCATGGCGTATCCACTCATGTTGATTGAGATCTTGGTCGTGATCAATCAACAGGATACGCCACCCTTCCTACCTCCTCCCATACACCAGAAATCACCATAGCTCCTGTTGGGGCTCTACATCATCTGGCAGGGAAGCCACTACGATATCGGCTCACTGCGCCGCATGGGGCCTGGTTTCTTTCCGATAATGGTCGGCTCCATGCTGTTGTTGTTCTCTATTCTCCTGGTTGTAGAGCAGTGGCACTCGGAACAAATAAAGGGTTTTTGGATCCCCCGCCCGATTCTCATGGTTACCGCTGGTTTCGTAGCATTCGCCGCGTTACTGGAACGCACCGGCCTGGTGCCCGCCACCCTGGCTCTGGTCATTCTGGTGTCTCTCTCCGAAAAGCCAGTGCGCCCGTGGGCAGCAGTCGCTACTGCGGTATGCCTGAGCATACTCGGCGTTTCGGTCTTTATTTACGGGCTCGGCGTCCCGGTCGCCGCAATTCGATGGTGAGCTGATGGATATCTTCCAGAATCTGGCGCTCGGCGCCGAGATCGCGTTCTCCTTGGAAGGCCTGCTGTTCTGCTTCGTAGGCGTTCTTGTCGGTACCTTCGTTGGCGTGCTGCCGGGCATCGGGCCATTGACGGCCATCTCCCTGGCATTGCCGATGACCTACTACCTCTCTCCGCCAGTCGCGCTGATCATGCTCGCAGGCATTTTCTACGGCGCCCAGTATGGCGGCTCGATTGCTGCAATCCTGCTCAACCTGCCGGGCACCGCCTCGGCGGCGGTGACCTGCCTGGACGGCAACCAGCTCACCAAGCAAGGACGTGCTGGTGTGGCACTGTTCACAGCCGCCATCGCTTCCTTCACCGGCGGCATCGTCGCCATCTTCATGGTGCTTGGCTTCACGCCGGTGATAGCGTCATTCGCCATGGGTTTTGGTCCCGTGGATTACTTCTCGATCATGCTGCTGGGTCTGGTCGCCGCTTCCACCCTGTCGGTGGGGTCGCCGCTTAAAGGAATGGCCATGGTGATCCTCGGCATCGCCCTGGGGCTGGTGGGCACCGACGAAACATCCGGCGCCGCGCGCTTCACTTTCGGCGCTTTGGCGCTGGCCGACGGCATCAGTCTGGTGGCGCTGGCGATGGGTCTGTTCGGCGTTGGCGAGATTCTTGCCAATCTTGGCCAGGAGAGGCATGCACCGCTAAAAGCCAGCGGCCTGACGTTTAAATCCATGATGCCCAAGCCGGCGGAGTGCCACGGCCTTTGGAAGACCATGCTGCGTAGCTCTAGCATCGGCACCTTCGTCGGTGCTTTGCCCGGTTCCGGCCCCGCCATTGCCGCCTTCATGTCCTACGCGGCGGAGAAAAAGCTGGCGAAGAACCCGGACAAACTCGGTCAGGGTGAATTGCGCGGCGTCGCCGCGCCGGAATCTGCCAATAATGCAGCGGTACAGGCAGCATTCATTCCCACCCTGAGTTTGGGGATCCCCGGTGACGCGGTCATGGCGGTACTGCTCGGCGCCATGATCTTGCACGGTATTGCGCCCGGACCGATGCTGATAACCAGCAATCCCGAAATGTTCTGGGGCCTGGTGGTCAGCTTCGGAGTCGGCAACATCATGCTGCTGATACTCAACGTGCCATTGATCCGCCTCTGGGTGCGCATGCTGTCGATTCCCTATCACATGCTGTACCCCGCGATGCTGTTTTTTATCTGCATCGGTGTGTATTCGGTACGGTCGAGCATTTTTGATATCTACACGGTACTTTTCTTCGGCGTGATCGGTTACTTCCTGATTCGCCTGCGCTATCCAGCCGCACCTTTGCTACTCGGCTTCATTCTCGGCCCGATGATGGAAGTGCATTTCCGGCGTGCCCTGTTGATGTCGCGAGGGGATTACATGACGTTCTTCGAGAGCGCGCCAAGTGCCGCGAGCTATGGTGATTTCTGGTGTATGGGAGGAGGTAGGAAGGGTGGCGTATCCTGTTGATTGATCACGACCAAGATCTCAATCAACATGAGTGGATACGCCATGACCGATTCTACCCTCC
>NZ_JABFTW010000051.1:0-2229 GCF_021404355.1 Halomonas sp. MCCC 1A11062 | reverse complement strand
GAGGGTAGAATCGGTCATGGCGTATCCACTCATGTTGATTGAGATCTTGGTCGTGATCAATCAACAGGATACGCCACCCTTCCTACCTCCTCCCATACACCAGAAATCACCATAGCTCGTGGCATGAAGGCTCCGTTTCTGGCTGCGGGATGGCTATGTCTGCAAACACTGCTAGTGCCCGTCGGTCAGGCCCTGGAAAGACGGTCAGGAGTCTACAACTGTAGACTGGTCTACTTGCAGTAGTCCGAGCATGCCTAACCATCTGTCTGTTCTTTGCTCTGCCCGGCTCTGCGTTCGAGGCAATGGTTCACCAAGTAGGCGCTGCATCAGGACTTCCCTGACCTCCTGCGCATGGCTTCGCTGTCCCTGCGTAAGCACTCCTCCCTAAGCGCTGCGTCACGTGGCGATAGCTCCCGCCTTGGGCGCTGCGCTGCCTGTCGCTCCTCGGATTTGCGCCGTGTCTCCCTTGCCTTACGGTCGCTACTGGCGAGCATCCACACCAGCCAGGCGAAGCCCGCCAACGCCAGCCACGTCCCCGCATCAGTGCTCACGATGTCCGAGTAAACCCGCCCCGGCCAGCCTGTTATCCAGTCGATGAGAGCCTGCATGCTGCCTCCTTGTTTCTTTCCACTCTAACCCGACGACAGCAAAGAGCCCACTAAAGGAGATACCGGCGCCAGACCTCTAGTGGTTGCGGCTCCGCAATCGCTCGCTTAAGCGGGCCTCATCAACCAAACCGAGGGAGAGCCAGATGGGCAAATGTATAGAGTGGGGTGGGTCAGTAAACTCCGGGGGATACGGAAACCGCATATTTGACGGCTGCATGACTGGTGCGCACCGGGCTGCATATTGCGAGGCCAAACAGCTAAGACTTGTAGACATTGCGGGCTTAGTAGTCAGGCAGGAGTGCGGAAACCGGCTTTGTATCAACCCGGAACATCTGAAGCTTGGGAGCCTGTCGGAAGCGATGCGGGCAGCACACCGCAGGCGCGTGAGTATTCAAAAAGAACGTCTAGAGCAACGGCAAGCAGCCACAGCCCCAAGTGAGCAAGAGCGGGTGCAGGGGCGGCCAGAAAGATTCCACGGACAGCCCGTAACCCTCCGTAGCCCCTTGGGGAATTTGTACCACTTCTCGTGCCAGAAGGTCGCCGTGGAAATACTCGACCTCGATCAATCGACCCTGAGCAAGCTGGTACGTGGCAAAGCGCGAAGTCACAGGGGGTGGGCGCTGGCATGATCCAGGAGCCCAGCGGGTAGGCTGTGGCCCCTGGCAGTGCAGGCTTCAGGCGAAGCAGTAATTGCTCTCGATGATTTCCAGCAGGTCCAAGGTGCCCACCATCGGCACCTCCAGGTCGATCTCCTCCAGCAGTGCTTCCTCCACCTCCTCCTTGAACTCCTCCAGGCGGTTCTCCATGTACAGCTCCACGAACTCCCGGCACAGCACGGCACGCAGGGTCTCCGTGTTCCCAGCATGTGTGCCAAATGAGTCATGGATGACTGCAATGCTGCCGATACCGGCACCATAGAAGCCGTTCACGGACTTGATGAGATGCGAGGCATCCATGCTGTGCACGTAGTTAGGCGCAGCACTGCTTTTCATCCTGCGCACGTCCAGGCGTCCGGTCGGTTCCCGTAGCTGTAGGGCCATGCCCCCGAACAGTTGCGTGCGAACACGGTAAGCCTCGTCCCGGTAGATCACCTGCTCCACGATGAACCCGGTAGGAGTGGTCCAGGTGAGCGGCTTGTTCTTGGCTGCCGCTACCTTCGCGATACCCTGTATCATGGACATACCAGCACGGGCTGCCACTACCACCTCCCCGATACTGTCCCAGATCACCCTGGTGAGCACCGCTACAGCGTCCACCAAGGGCAGCTCAGAGGCCGGATCACCAAAGGGGTGTACTGCCATGGGCTTGGTGCCTGCGGCCCTTGCACGGGCCTCCTCGGCGGCCTGGATGTTTGCTACGTGGTCCTCGATTGCCTCACGGCAAGTAATCATTGTGCTGCCATCACGGGTCTTCAGGTGCGTTCGTTAGACGCACCCCGCCCTCGGCGCTCGTCCTGAGCACCGCCAGTTACAGGCTGGGAAGGGCTGCTGCACGTTGCCGCGGAGTTATCGTCAAATCTGGTGGATGGCGATCAGGCCGCATTCCTGTCTGATTGATCAACCACTTGCTCCCCGTCCTGGAACTTGACGTTGCTGACGACCAGTTCCAGCTTCTGGAAGTG
>NZ_JABFTW010000050.1:0-2250 GCF_021404355.1 Halomonas sp. MCCC 1A11062 | reverse complement strand
GGGGCGGCAATGCGTAAGCTGATCCATATCGCTTACGGGGTCCTCAAGACGCAAACCGAATATCGGCCACAAACCGCCTGATGGGGCATTTGTGGCCGGTTAGGAGAGATGGTATCTAGGCTTTGCGCTGGCCCGCCTTCCGCAAACCACATATCCTTTCCGGCTCAATGACGCTTTCGCCACTCGCTTGAAAGAAGGGAGACCCCCATGCCCGGACTGCTGCCCGATGTCGACCCCGACGGCCTGCTCGAATATTCGGTGGTCTATACCGATCGTTCACTCAATCACATGTCACAACGCTTCCAGGGGGTGATGCGCGACGTCTCGGCGACTCTCAAGAGGGTCTACCGGGCCCATAGCGTGGCGATCGTGCCCGGTAGCGGCACCTTCGGCATGGAGGCGGTGGCTCGCCAGTTCGCCACCAACCAGCATTGCTTGATCGTGCGCAACGGCCAGTTCAGCTATCGCTGGTCGCAGATTCTGGAAATGGGCGCCATTGCCACCTCGACCACGGTGCTCAAAGCACGTCGGGCCGACGCGCAGGACGACCGCTCGCCCTTCGCTCCGGCACCCATCGAGGAGGTCGAGCGCACCATCCGCGAAGAGCGCCCGGGCGTGGTATTCGCGCCCCATGTGGAGACCTCAGCCGGCTTGCTGCTGCCAGACGACTACCTGCGCCGGGTGGCGGCAGCGGTACATGAGGTCGGCGGCCTGTTCGTGCTCGACTGCATCGCTTCCGGCACGCTGTGGGTGGACATGCAGGAGATCGGCGTCGACGTGCTCGTCAGTGCCCCCCAGAAAGGCTGGAGTGGGCTTCCCTGCTGCGGCATGGTGATGCTCTCCGAGCAGGCGCGTGAGCGTATCGAGGAGACCGTGAGCACCAGTTTTGCCTGCGACCTGCGCAAGTGGCTGTGGATCATGGAGACCTATGAGAACGGCGGCCACGCCTACTACGCCACCCTGCCCACCGATGGCCTGGCTCGCCTGCGTGACATCATGCACGAGACCGCCGAGTACGGTTTCGACAAGGTGCGCGAGGAGCAGTGGGCGCTGGGGCGCGGCGTGCGCGAGCTGATGTCACGCTACGGCTACCGCAGCGTGGCGGCCCCGGGCTTCGAGGCGCCTGGCGTGGTGGTCTACTACAGTGACGACCCCGGCATCGTGGCCAAGTTCGCCGCCGCCGGGGTGCAGATAGCCGGCGGCGTACCGCTGATGTGTGACGAGGGCGAGACCTATCAGGCGTTCCGCATCGGCTTGTTCGGTCTCGACAAGCTGCACGAGACCGAGCGCAGCCTGGCCAATCTGGAAGCGGCGCTGAAGCAGGTCGGCTGAGCCGGCCGGCTCGTCATCCCCACACACGGGGCGGTCTCAGGGCCGCCCCGCTGGCGTCAGGCTTTGTCCGCCAACGGCCTGCCACGCTCAGAAGTGACCGATACCGCGGGGCAGCATGCCGAGGTTGTTCTCCACGGACTTCACGCCGGGGGTATTCTCGACGGCGACCTGTACCGCCATCTTCTCCTCCTGGCTCTCGACCAAGCCCCAGACCTGCACCGCGCCCTCGGTTACGATCACGTTGATACGATCGACCCAGACCCCGGTATTTTCTTCGATTTCCCCGAGAATGGCATCGCGGATCTCGCGGTCGTCGGTGGTGGCCGGCGTCACGGCATCGGGTGCGGTCATCGAGAAACCACGCAGCAGGTTGGCGCGGCTGACGATACCCACCAGCTTGCCGTCACGTACCACCGGTACCCGCTTGATATGGTGCTTCTCCAGCAGCTTGGCCACGCGGTGCAGCGGCTCGTCTTCATCGATGGTGATGGGGTTGGGCGTCATGATCTCATGCGCCTTGCGGGCGTGAGACTTGATGTATTCGCTGGCATTGTTGGCGCCGGCGAAGATGGGTTTCAGCCACCAGGACTTGCGTCGTTCGGTACCGTTCTCGACGCGACGCATCAGGTCGCCCTCACTGACGATGCCGAGAACCTTGCCATCGTCTTCCACCACGGGCAGAGCGCTGATGTTGTGCTCGAGCAACAGGCGTGCAATTTCCCGAACGTCGGTCTCGGGTGACACGGTGATGACCCTTGGGGTCATGACATCGACAGCGTGCATGACGGGATCCTCCTGGGAGCTATGGTGATTTCTGGTGTATGGGAGGAGGTAGGAAGGGTGGCGTATCCTGTTGATTGATCACGACCAAGATCTCAATCAACATGAGTGGATACGCCATGACCGATTCTACCCTCC
>NZ_JABFTW010000004.1:0-282803 GCF_021404355.1 Halomonas sp. MCCC 1A11062 | reverse complement strand
GATTGTTGAGGCCGGAGAACAGGCTTACCTTGCTGAACTTCGACACCCCGGTAAGCAGCACGAAGGCCAGGTGCGGGTCGGCATCCTTGAGCACGCTGTAGAGGTTCTTCAATCCCTCGCGTAGCTCGCGGGCCCGTTCGGGCTCGAGTAGATTGTCGAGAATGGGCTTGTCGTACTCGTCGACCAGCACCACCACCCGCTGACCGTACCTTTCGTGGGTGCCGCGGATCAGGGCCGAAAATTCGCCGGCGATGTCGGTCTCACGCCGCAAGGGAACACCCAGACGTTCGCGATGTTGAAACAGCTGGTCGCGTATCCGCTCATCGAGTTGCTCGCGGTTCTGCATCACGCCATCGGCAAAGCTCAGGCGGATCACCGGATGCCGAACCTGCCAGTCCCACTTGTCGTGGATATAGAGCCCTTCGAATAGCGCCTCGCGCCCCTCGAACAAACAGCGCAGGGTGTCCAGCAGCAGGCTCTTGCCGAAGCGTCGCGGGCGCGAGAGGAAGTAGTACCCGCCCTGTTCCACCAAGCGATGCAGCTGTGGGGTCTTGTCGACGTAGTAGTAGCCGCCTTCGCGCAGCTTGTCGAAGGCTTGAATACCAATGGGCAGTTTCTGTCGGGGCGCGGCGGACACGACACTCTCCTGGGACAAGCGCTCATTCCCGGCCAGCATAGCATGGCGCACGGCCGGGTGGCGTGGTGGTGGAGGCAGCGCGGATTGCCAACGCTGAACCGAGCAGGCATCCTGTCTTCATCGCAACCATCATGGTGGAGTGCCATGTCCTGCTCACCCGATGCACTAGCAGCCGTCTCGGAGTACTTGGCTGCAGCGCTACCTGAGCTTCAAGCCGTCTATCTTTATGGCAGCCAGGCCACGGGGGCGGCAACAGCCGACAGCGATGTGGATCTCACCCTGCTGCTGCCCACTCGCCTGGCAGCCGAACAGCGCTGGCAGATGAGCGGTGAAGTGGCGGAAAGGTTGCGAGCCGATGTCGACCTGCTGGATCTGCGTCAGACTTCAAACGCTTTGCAATATCAGGTCGTGACCGAGGGACGGAAGCTTTGGCAGCGCGGCAACAGCAGCGATGAATTCGAGTTGATGGTACTAAGTGAATATTGGGACTTGGCCATTCAACGACGAGAGTTGATCGAAGACATCAAGCAAAGAGGCAGCGTTTATGGCCGATGAAGTACTTCTCAACAAGAGCGCGACCATCGAGCGATGCGTGGCCAGAGAACTACTCGACTATGCCACTCGCTTGATTGAGCTGGCTTAGCCAGTATTCACGCTCAAGCGTATGCATGCCGAGGCGTTCAACATCGCCAGGGTATGCGCCCGCTGCTGCTTTACGGCATCGTCCAGAATCGCCAGCAGCCTGTCGTAGTCTTCCGACATCTTCTCGTCCATGCCGGAGGTCTCGAAGCGCTCGAGGGTGCTCTGCGTCTCGTCGATGAGCTCTTGCAGCGCGTCGATCACGCGCTGGTAGTCGGCTTCATTCATGCGCACTGCCGCCCGAGTCGGTTTGCAGCGCATGGGAACGGGCATAGAGTCGCCGGATGCTTTCGATGGCCACGGCCTCGTGCTCGTCCAGCCTCAGCAATGCACCACCCTTTCCTTCCGGATCGTCCGTTGCTTCCATCAGCTCATCCGAGTAGCGCCTGAGCAAGTGATCGAGGTTCATGCGGATCATGGTCAGCTCCAGCTCGAATTCCGTCTGGAGGTTCTTCAAGCGCAGCTTCTCTCTCGGTTCATAGCAGTTCTGCAGCTTTACCGTCAGCGTATCGCTGAGGAAATGCTCGGTGGCCTTCAGTTTCGGAATCAGATCCTCGACAAGTTCCTTGGCCGACAGTCTGGCTACCCGTTCAGTCATGCCATGCTCTCCTCAAGAAAACAGGCGCCACAAGGGCGCCTGTCGGGTCTTGAAGGGTGGGGCAAGACCTGCCCCCACCCGATCAAGTCCAGATTAACCCAGCAGAGACAGCACGTTCTGCGGAATCTGGTTAGCCTGGGCCAGTACGGAAGTGCCGGCCTGCTGCAGAATCTGCGCGCGGGTCATGTTGGCGACTTCCACCGCGTAGTCGGCATCTTCGATGCGCGAACGAGCGGCTGACAGGTTGGTAGCGTTGGTGTTCAGGTTGGTGATGGCGTCTTCGAAGCGGTTCTGGACGGCACCCAGCTCGGAGCGCAGGCTGTCGACCATGTTCAGGGCGGCATCGATCGACTTTAGGGGATCCACAGGAGCCAGAGCACCCAGAGTCACTTCACCGGTCGCCTGATCAACGGTGGCGGTGTAGTAAGTCGCGTCATCGCCTTCACCGTTACGGATGAAGTACGAGCCGTTATCGCCCTGCATCAGGGTGTTGGTACCTTCCAGCGCATCGTTGACACTGCTCAGATCAGCAGCGATCTCTTCCTGAGCGGCCAGGGTCAGAATGTTGCCGGTAGTAACCTCAGCATAATCGGTGAAGTCTGTGATGGCTGTGCTGTCAGCAGCGCCAAGCACAACCGCACCAGTTTCAAGGTCGATGGTATTGGTTGTCCCATCGATTGTCCAAGAATTGGTACCGTCGGAAACAACCAGTGTGCCAGTAGCGTTCGCTTGATGCACAGCAAACTCGACATCGCCGGCAGCATCTTCACGAATGGCGCTGTCAAGCGTGCTCAGCTCAACCAGGTTACCATCAGAATCAACGAAGCTGTCTGCGGTAGTTGCAGCAACACCAGTAGCGGCCGTGCCACTTGTGTCATAAGAGACGGTGTTGGTTGCTGAATCGAAGGTGGCATCGAAGAGGTCAGTGCCAACCTGGGCGTACAGCGCACCGTCATCACCCACTACCAGGGTGGCCTGCTCAGGCTCAGCGCCACTGAACGTCAGTGCAACGGTGGTCGCTTCCTGTGCCGGACGAAGAACGCCGCCCTCGACAGCTGACAGGGAAGACGAAGCCACCTGGTTACGCAGATCCAGGTTAGCCAGACCCAAAGTTTGGGCGTTGATTTGCTTCAGGTTAACGGTGATGGTTTCACCATCGTTGGCACCAACCTGGATCTTCAGGCCCTGGTCGCCGGCCAGCACTTTCACGCCGTTGAAGTTGGTTTCTTCTGAGATACGGTTGATTTCAGAAAGACGCTGGCTGATTTCGTCCTGGATGGACTGCAGGTCATCGGGTGAGTTGGTGCCGTTAGCGGCCTGAACGCTCAGCTCACGAATGCGCTGCAGGTTGTCGTTAACCTGGTTCAGCGAACCTTCGGCGGTCTGGGCGATGGAGATACCGTCGTTGGCATTACGCTGTGCCTGGTTCAGACCGGTGATCTGAGCGGTCATACGGTTGGCGATGGCCTGACCGGCAGCATCGTCCTTGGCGCTGTTGATACGCAGGCCGGAGGAGAGACGCTCCATGGAGGTCTGCAGGGCGTTCTGGCTCTTCTGCAGGTTAGCCTGGCCAATCATGGAAGTGATGTTGGTATTGATGACTGACATGGGTCATTTCCTTTTTTACGTTGAGGGCTCCATTGGCGGGCCCACTGAACCTGGTTTCGCTGGCCCAGCATCTTCGGGCCTACCTCAACGGCGCCGTTGGCCGTTACCCTGATTAACGGCACCTGTGGCCAGGACTTTAGGAAGAAGGGAAAAAAATTTTGAATTTTGTCTCGGACCTGGCGTCGAGGACCGGAATCAGCGCTGGCGCAGCAGCTCCAGAACGAGTTCCGGCATGCGGTTCGCCTGGGCCAGGATGGCGATACCGGCCTGCTGCAGGATCTGAGCGCGCACCAGGTTGGAGACTTCCTGGGCGTAGTCGGCATCCATGATTCGCGAGCGAGCGGCGCTGAGATTGACCACGGTGGTTTGAATGTTGTCGATCACCGCTTCGAAGCGATTGTGCAGCGCGCCGAGCTGGCTGCGCTGGCGGTCGGTTCGCTTGAGCGCTTCGTCCAGGGTATCGAGCGGCATTTCGGTGGCATCACCGCCTTCATGTGCCACGACACGAAAGCCATTCAGCCCCAGCGTGTGCCGATTGATGGCCTGGAGCTCGATGGTGATGGTCTCGCCATCATTGGCCCCCACCTGGATACGTAAGCCACGGCTTTCGCCCAGCACGGAAACGCCGTTGAAGCCTGTCTGCAGCCCGATGCGATCTATCTCATCCAGGCGCTGGTCGATCTCGTCCTGTATCGCGGCAAGATCGGTAGGGCTCAGAGTACCGTTGCCGGCCTGCACGGTGAGCTCCCGGATACGCTGCAGATTGGTATTGACCTGGCCGAGTGCGCCTTCGGCGGTCTGTACCAGCGAGATGCCGTCGTTGGCGTTGCGCGCGGCCTGGTTGAGCCCGCGAATTTGTGCGGTCATGCGGTTGGCAATGGCCTGCCCTGCCGGGTCGTCCTTGGCACTGTTGATGCGCTGGCCCGACGAGAGCCGCTGCATGGCACTCTGCATGGCCTGCTGGCTGCTACGCAGATTGTTCTGCACGATCATCGACAGAATGTTGGTGTTGATGCCTATCACGCAAACGCCCTCACCCCGTGCACGAAGGGCACCGGTGGAGAGAATATCGGCTTCTGCGGGTAAAGCTTTAGCGCGGTGTCGTTGGCATTCGCTCGTTTGGCGTTTCGTCAACCCGCGGCATGCAGAGGGATTACCTGAGCGCGTGGACGCTGGGACGCCTGCCAGAGTTCATGCTTGAGTTGCATTTCCAGCCACATCTCGGCGCTAGTGCCCAACGCCTGTTCAAGGCGCAGCGCCATATCAGCAGAGATGCCAGCGCCTCCATTCAGGATGCGGGAAAGGGCAGCGCGTGTCACGCCAAGCCGCGAGGCTGCCTCGGTGACAGTGACATCTCCGATGTACTCGCGCAGTACGGCGCCAGGGTGTGCAGGATTGTGCATACGGCCCATACTTTCTCTCCTAATGGTAGTCCTGATAATCAACCAGAATGGCGTCTTCCCCTTCGAAAGCGAAGGTGAGTCGCCAGTTCCCGTTGACGGTGATTGCCCAGTGCCCGGCCAAGTCGCCCTTGAGCGAATGGAGCTTCCAGCTAGGTGCACTCATATCTTCGGGACGTTTGGCGCTATCCAGGGCTGTGAGCTGCACCTGCAGCTTCGGTGCATGCTTGGCCTGGATGCCGGCTGTAGAGCCGGTTTCAAAGAACTTGCGCAGGCCTTTGTGACGGAAGCTCTTGATCATGCGTATACTGTATAGTATCGCTACACACAATACAATGGTTTCGCTCGAGAACCGCAAGGCACCGGGGTAGCCGGTTAACCCTCCGCCGCCACTCTTCTATAGATACGATAATATCTATTTTAACCATTTTTCTGCTATGATAGATATAATCATATCCCTTTATGTGTGTTTACCTATGCGCATCTCTCTACTCACCGCCAGTGACGTTCAGCACGACCTGGCCAAGGCCGTTCGCCGCCGTCGCCGCGAGCTGAAACTGTCGCGCCACGCCCTGGCCGAGCGAAGCGGTGTGCCGGCACCGACCATCAAGCGCTTCGAGAGCACCGGCCAGATTTCGCTGCGCCAGTTCCTGCTGCTGTGGCAAAGCGTAGATCAACTGGAACGTCTGGCAGCGCTTTCCGCAACCCCGCCGAGCACGCCGCAAAGCATCGAGGAGGTGCTGCGCGATGCCTGACTTCGTTCCGGTAAGGCAGCTCGAGGTACTGCGCCGACTCAGTGATGGCCGTCAAACACGCATTGGGCGGTTGGCGCAGAGTCGTCAGGGTGTGTTCTTCCAGTACGACGACGCCTACTGTCGAGAGTTTCACAACCTCTCGCCGTTTCAGCTAGCGTTCGATACACGGCTGCAAGGCGCACCGCGCCAGCCTCACCATGGCCTGCACGGCCTGTTTGCCGATTCGCTGCCGGACGGCTGGGGTCTGATGCTGATGGATCGCCTTTTTCGTCAGCACGGCATATCGCCACACGACGTTACGCCAATGGACCGCCTGGCTTTCGTTGCCGAGCACGGCATGGGAGCCTTGAGCTACCGGCCCGCTTCCAAGCTTGTCGATTACGCTGAATCTACCCCCTGGAGCAGCCTGGGTGAGCTTGGCGAGCAGGCCCGCCGACTCTTCGAAGGCCAAACCGACACCGTGCTCACGGCCTTGGCCCAAGCCGGCAGTTCGGGCGGGGCTCGCCCAAAGGTACAGGTGTATCTTTCACCCAATGTCACTGACCTGGCCAGCACCCACCCACGTGAGGGGTTGGAACCCTGGCTGGTCAAGTTCACTTCGAGTACGCTGGCATTGGGCCATGAGGAGGGGCTGTGCGAGGCTGCCTACCTGACCCTTGCCCGTCATGCCGGCATCGAGACACCCGAGTGGAAACTGATTTCGCCCCCCGAAGACTCCCCGGCACTTGCCTGGCTTGCATTGCGACGCTTCGACTGCAGCGAGCGGGGGCGTTACCACATGAGCAGTGCCTGTGGCTTGCTGGATGCCGATTTTCGTTCGCCGTCGCTGGATTACGAAGATCTGATCAAGGCCGGCCAAGTTCTGTGCCGCAAACCTGCCGTCGGAAAAGCGCTGTTTCGTCGCGCCATGTTCAACCTCTTTGCCTGCAATCAGGACGATCACAGCAAGAACTGGGCGTTTCTACTCGATGACGAAGGCCAATGGAGCCCCACCCCCGGCTACGATCTGACCTTCAGCCCCAGCCCATATGGCGAACACGCGACGGCGTTCAAGGGCCACGGTAGAAACCCACCCCTCAAGGCCGTTCAGGCGCTGGCCGAACAGGCCGGCTTCACTCGCTGGAGCGAAGCCAGGCAGGCGATAGAGAAAGTCGTGATGGCAGTCAGCGGCTGGGACACCGTTGCGAAGGAGTTGGGTGTCAGCATCCAGACACGACGGGAAATACAGCGGCGGCTGAGCGCCATTCAGAAAGAAAACCGCCCACTGTGGGGCGGTTGAGCGCTCGAATGGCGGGCTATCAGTTCCGCCCGAGCTGGGCGTTCATCATCTCGAACTGCTGGAACAGGTAGTCGCTGGTCTGGTTCATCTGGGCGATCATGCCGTCGAGCTGGCCGAACTGGGTGCGGTAGCGGGCGATGGTGGCCTCGATGCTCTGCTCCATGCGCAGGTAGCGCTCGTTGAGACTCTCGATACGGCTCTCGGCACCGCTGATGGCGCCGCCCAGGACACCATTGCTGCCATTCAACTGTGTGACGATCTCGCTGATCTGACCGGCCAGGCCGCCGGTAGTGCTGTCGCCGGCGAAGAAGTCGCTGAGTGCGTCCTGGTCGTTGGCGATCACGCTATCCAGACGCTGTTGATCGATTTCCAGGGTGCCGTCGAGCTTCATCGAAATGCCGATATCGCTGAGCATGGAGAAACCGCCCTCCCCTGCCTCCATGCCGCCGGCCAGCACGCTGCGCAGGCGCCCTTCAATGCTGCGCACGGCACTGTCACCGAGCAGATCGCCAGCGGTCTCGCTATCGCCGCTGAAAGCGGTCAATTCGCCGATGGTGCTCTTGAGCGCATTGTAGGCCTCGACGAAGCCGGTGATGGCTTCGCGCACCGCGCGGGTGTTCTGTTCGACCTTGACGGTACTGCTACCCTCTTCCGTCAGGCTGAGCGTGACGCCTTGGATCGCTCCTTCCACCTGGTTAGAAGCACTGGTGATGGGAATGCCATTGACGTTGAGCAGCGCATCCTGTCCAGCCTGAGCAATGGCTTCGGCCCCTTCGGTTTCACTGAATGCGATGCCATCGGCAAAGAAACCATCACTGAAGGTCAGATCGGTAATGGAAGCCGCCTCACCGGTCTCGCTGCTCATCAGTGCGAGCCGGTAGCCCTCACCGTCGTTGACGATGGAGGCGGTGACGCCGGCACCCTCTTGGGCATTGATGGCATCGCGAATGTCCTCGAGCGTACTGCCGGCGGCGATATCGATGTCGATCGCCTGAGGAGCCTCGCCGGTAGCGTTGCCGAAGTGCAACGTCAGCGTCTGGTCGCTATCGGTCAGTACCTGGTCGAGATCGACCTCGAGGCGCGCCGAGGCCAGGCTGCCTGCCGTGGCCAACCGCTCCACATCGATGGCGTACTGGCCCATGGCCGCATCACGACCGGCAGCCGCTTCGACGGAGCTACCGGCGACGGATGTGGAAAGGCTCTGATAGAGGGATGCGTCGTTGAGGGCGTTGGCGGCGGCTTGAAAGCCGGAAAGTGCGCCCTTGAGTTCACCGTAGGCGGAGATCTTGACTTGCTGGGTCTCGATCTGCCGTTCGATGGGCTTGAGCTTGCCGCGCTCGGCTTCGTTGAGCTGGTCGAGCAGACCGTTGAGATCGAGCCCGGAACCGATGCCGAGAGAAGAAATGCTGGCCATAAGGGACTGCCTTGTGTCGGTGTATTGACTTCCTGTTATCACAACCTCGGCGGCTTACCAAAAAACTTTAGCTTTCCGACAAAAAATTCCAGAACTCGCCGGCCGCCTCCTTGCGGAGTTGGTGTTACCCCTCATGCTCCGATAAATCATCATGGCGGCAGGAAACGAGCGCAGGGTGCCGTATAATGGCGACAATCGACCCTTTTGAGGCTGCCATATGCCAAAAAGCACCGCCTACCGCCCACCGTTCACGCTAACGCCATTAGCGCTCCGCCTTGTCGCGGAGATCAGCGAGGCTGTCGGGCGCTATGCGATTCTGGCGGAATACAGCCTCACCCCACAGCTGCGGCGAGAGAATCGGCTACGAACGATTCACGCATCGCTGGCCATCGAAAACAATACCCTCACGCTGGATCAGGTTAGTGCTGTCATCGACGGCAAGCGTGTGCTTGGCCACCCACGGGAAATCCAGGAGGTACGAAACGCTTTCTCCGCCTATGAAGCCATGCCGGGCTGGACACCCGAATCGGTGAAAGATCTGCTTGAAGCTCACAGCCTGCTGATGCAAGGGCTTGTCGATGATGCCGGCCGTTTTCGCACCGGAGGAGTGGGCATCTACAAGGGCAGTGAGCTGGTTCATATGGCCCCGCCCGCTCAGCGGGTACCTTTGCTGGTCGAAAATCTTCTGAAATGGCTGTCCGGCACAGATGAGCATCCATTGATTGCAAGCGCCGTGGTGCATTATGAACTTGAGTTCATCCACCCCTTTGCCGACGGCAACGGCAGGATGGGACGCCTGTGGCAAACCTTGATACTGCGTCGCTGGCGGCCGCTGCTGAGCTATCTACCTGTCGAGACGGTCATTCGCGACCGGCAGCAGGAATATTATGACACCCTGGCACAAGCCGACCAGGCAGGAGAAGCCACGCCTTTCATTGAATTCATGCTCACCGCACTGCGCGATGCCTTTAGGGAAGCGATTGAAAGCGAACCCGGCGCTTTCTCCCCCGCCATACAGCGGAATAGTCCAGATAGTGCCCTACGGACCGACCTAGCTAGCGACCCAGTAGACGACCCAGCTAGCGACCCAGTTGAAAGGTTGATGGCTGTCCTGGCGGCAGGAGAAGCCGGAACGGCGGCATTGATGGCAGCCCTTGGGCTGAGTCATCGCCCGACGTTCCGCAAGAACTATCTAGCCCCCGCGCTTGATGGTGCATGGATCGAACCCACCCAGCCTGAAAAACCCAACAGCCCCAAGCAGCGATACCGGCTGACACCAAAAGCAAAACGCTGGCTGCGGCTGCATGAGAACCCCTGAGCCAGGCCGTCACCGCGCATGAATGATCACTTCCACCCGACGGTTCTGGGCGCGACCTTCCACCGTCTCATTGCTCCCCAAGGGCCGGGTGTCGGCCAGCCCCACCGCGCGCAAGCGCTGCGATTCGACACCGGAACGCTCCAGGGCGTGAACGATGGCAATGGCTCGAGCACTGGAGAGCACCCAGTTGGAGGGGAATTCGTTGGTCTGAATTGGCCGGCTGTCGGTGTGCCCCTCCACGGCAACCTCGCCGTCGTGGCGCTGAATCACCTCGACCAGGCGCTGAATCAGCGCCTCGCCCTCTTCGGTAAGCTCGGCGGCGGCGGTCGGGAACAGCAGCCGGTCCTCTACGCGCAGCTTGATGCCCTCGGCGACTCGGGTCGCCTCCACTCCTTCCAGGTCGGGCAGGTAGGGCGCATCGTGCAGGTCTTCATCCAACGACTGTTGCAGCAGCTGCGATGCCGCAATGGCGGGCTCCTCAATCTGCTGCATACCGCTCGGGGGGCGGTCGGTCAGTACCAGGATGAAATCGCCGCGCGAGTTGGGCAGCACATCGTTGGTCGCGAGCAGGGGCTGCAGCGATGACTGTAATGGCGCAAGCGTAGCCGGCGCCTGCCGCTCCAGTAGAGCCAGCGGCGTTGGCGGCGGCATGAATGCGGGCAAAGCGGCAGGTGTCGGCATCGGCAGCTCCCGACGTGGCAGGCCGGCCACGCCCAGCGCTGCCGCAATGGCCGATTCGCTCAGGCGCCTGGCAACGGGCCGGGGCACGTCGGCAGCGGGCAGGGTCTCATCGATGGCAGGCTGCGCCTGGGTCAGCTCACTGGGCAAGGGGATCGCGAAAGGCACCCGTGATGCCAGCGACTCACTCTCGGCGTTGGAGCGGCTGAAGCTGGAGAGGGTGAAAATCAGCACCATCAGCGCAACCAGCAGAGTCATGATGTCCAGATAGCCGATCATCCAGGCACTGTCCTGGTCGTGATCGTGATGACTGGGCATGAGCGATTCGTGGCGCATGGGGCCACGATGATCGCTACTGCTGGCTTGCAGAGAGCTCATCGAAACGACTTGTCATCCGAGGGAAGATGGCATGCTAGCGTAACGGTCGAAGGCACTGAGTGAAACGGCGAAAAGCGCGACTCGCGGGCGCTTCCTCGAGCTTCAACTGGTGCTTTCAGGCAATCCGCTACGCGACGCCAGGTAGCGGCTGGCAAAAAGGTCGGCCGGCACCGCCCGGCCGGAGAGATACCCTTGGATCAGCTCTACCCCGTGACGCTCGAGAATATCGCGCTGCGCCTCGGTTTCGACCCCTACGGCGGCCAGGCGCAGCTCCATTTCGCGTGCCAGCCCCGCCACGGCGGCGACGATAGCCGCACTGCCTTTCTGGCCGCTGTCCAGCCGCTGCACGAAACGACGGTCGATCTTCAGCATGGTGATGGGCAGCTCATCCAGGTAACCGAGCGCGGCATAGCCTGTACCGAAGTCGTTGATGGCAACGTCCCCCGCCAGACGACGCAGGCGCTTTAGCACCACGGCGGCCTGCTGAGGCTTGTCGAGCAGGGTACGCTCGGCGATCTCGAAGCCCAGCAGCCCGGGTTGCAGGTTGTGCTGCTTGAGCTTGGTGGCCACTCGCACGGGCAGATCGGGCTGCCAGAACTGACGGGCGGAGAGATTGATGCTGATGGGAAGCGGCGCGCTACCGGCGGTATTCCATGCAACCAGTTGGGCGCAGATCTGTTCCAGCATGTATTCGTCCAGCTGTGGCAGCAGCCCGGCACGCTCGACCAGCGTCATGATATCGATTGGCGGCACGCTGCCCAGCAGCGGATGATGCCAGCGCAACAGGGCCTCGGCACCGTACAGCCAACCACCCTCACGCTCGAAGATGGGCTGATAGTGCAGCTGCAATCCTTCCCCCGTGACGAAGGCATCCTGCAAGGCCTTCTCGAGCGCCCGCTGACGGTCGTCCTGCAGGTTCATCTCATTGCGATAAAGGCGATAGCCGTTGCGACCCTCCTCCTTGGCCCGGTACATCGCCACGTCGGCATTGTGCACCAGGGCTTCCGCGGTGGTCGCATCGTCGGGGTAGAGGCTGATGCCCAGGCTGCAGCCGATGCGAAACTCCTGACCCTCGATCACGCAGGGCTCGCCAACGGCTTCCACCAGGCGACGAGCGATACGAGTCACCTCGTCGACCTCTTCGAGATCGGGGAGCAGGACCAGGAACTCGTCGCCGCCCAGGCGAGCCAGGGTGTCGTCTTCACGCAGGCGCAGCTGCAGCCGTTCGGACATCATCACCAGCAGTTCATCACCGAAGGCGTGACCGAGCGCATCGTTGACCTCCTTGAAGTGGTCGAGGTCGACGAAAATCACCGCCAGGCGGGTCTGGTTGCGGTGGGCATGCCTTATCGCCAGCTCCAGGCGATCTTCCAATAGGCGACGGTTGGGCAGGCCGGTGAGGGCATCATAATAAGCCAGCTTGCGGATGCGCTCTTCGTTCTCGCGCATATGAGTGATATCGCTGAACAGCGCTGCATAGTGGGTCACTGCGCCGCTGTCGTCGGTGATCGCTGTGATGGTCAGCATTTCGAGGTAGAGCTCGCCGCTCTTGCGCCGATTCCAGATCTCACCCCGCCAGTAGCCGCTGCGCTTCAATGCATCCCACATCTGGCCGTAGAAGGCGGCGTCGTGACGGCCCGAAGAGAGTATCTCCGGGGTTCTGCCAATCGCCTCTTCGGCGGTATACCCGGTCATGTGGGTAAAGGCACGATTGACGAATTCGATCCGGTTGCTGGGATCGGTGATGATGATACCCTCTAGCGAGGAGTCGATGACCCGCTCGGCCAGCTGCAGATTCTCCCGCGACTTGGCCAGCGCCTGATCACGCTGCTCCAGCGCCTCACGCAGATCCTGCATATAAAGGTACTCGGCACTGGCCAGCATATCGCGAAAGCCCAGCAGCCCAACCACCTCGTCGCTATCGTCGAGCACCGCGAGATGGCGCACCCTGTGGTTCATCAACAGGTCGCGGGCGGCAATCAGGGTATCGTCCTGATAAACCGTCAACAGCGGTCGGCTGGCCAACCCATCGATAGGCGTATTGCCCGGGTGACGCGCCACGAACCGCACCAGATCGCGTTCGGTGAGGATGCCCAGCTCGCCGTTTCCACATTTGACGACCACGGCATCGCATTCGGAAAGCCGCATCGAACGGGCCGCCTGGGACAATAGCTGCGTGCCGTCGAGCACCAGGGCACGCTGACGCATCGCCGCCTGCACCTCGCGCAGGCGCAGGTAAGGCTCGAGCCCCTGGTTCAGGGCGACATCCGTCTGCGACAGGATGCCGACCGGCGCTCCGGCATCATCGATAACCAGGAAGTGGCGTCGCCGCTCGGCGTTGAAGCGCAGCGCCGCCTCGCTCAGCAGCGTAGAGTGGTGCAGGCTCGCTACCGGCCGGCTCATGACTTCCGAAACCGGCTGACGTACGGCTTCGGGATCGGCGAAATTGACGGCCAGCGCATCGTGCTCGGTCCAGATGCCCAGCGGCTGTCCGGCCTTTGTCACGATGATGGAGCTACATTGGCGAGCCGCCATCCGCTCGGCCGCCATCCACAGCGGTGTCTCGGGCTCGCAGGTGAGAACCCCGGTCTGCATGATGCGTTCGATGGGTAGCTCTTGGCTCATGTCGCCTCACTGCTGGCTGCTGCTCGATGCTTGGCTACAATGCCCCGAACCCAAGAGCATCCGCCTGTCACCTGCATACTCTGAAGTGGCGCAGTCTTAAGGAAACACCGCACAAATGCCTGCGCGAGCGAATCACTGCGTTGCGCGGTGCTCAGAATCCTCACATATACCCCATATGCTCCGGTTCTTGTGCTCCGTGCGCCTTGCGCTTCATCTCGCTCGTCGATTTGTTCAGCGCTTCCAATGTAGCCAACTGTTACAGCATTTTATCCGCTTAGCTTAACTTTGCATCAACGAATGCAAAGAACTGCCAACGCTGCGACAACACGCCACCATGAAAAAAGTGACAAGATTCCCTAAAGGCGGCTTTTCATCGGCCGATATAGCCTGTGGGAGAGGCTGTCTGTGAACGGCCTTGGGGGAGATGCTGGGTACCAGCATCAGCAGGACATATACAAAAGGAAAACAGTCAATGTCTTCGCCACTGACCGACGCCACCAACGCTTTGAACACGTCAGCGCTGCACGACCTGACGCCACGTCAGCGCAAGGAGAGCGTTCTGGCCTCCTTGCCCAGCGCCGGCTCCATGCTGGCCCAGGCCGAGAGCCATGGGATGTCGCCCAGCCAAGCCGACCTGGTGGAGCCGATTCAGCGCATCAACGAAGTACTGCGTCAGTATGGTGTGGAATTCGAGCTCAACGACACGACACGCGTCATCACGCGCATCGTGGACCGCGAGTCAGGAGATGTGCTGCGCCAGATCCCGGCGGAAGAGGTGCTCGCCATTGCCGAGCGCCTGGACGAACTGAAGGGTAGTCTGATCAGTCTGCAAGCCTGATCGGTTACACCTGCATGTTCATGACGTCACGGTAGGCGGAAACCAGACGGTTACGAACCTGCAGGCCCATCTGGAAGGCCACGCTGGCCTTCTGCATGTCGACCATGACGTCATTGAGTTCGACATTAGGATCGCCGGCCTGGAATGCCATGGACTTTGCGGCAGAAGCCTGTTGCAGGCGATTGATACGCTGAATCGAAGCCTGAAGTTCGCCGGCGAAACCGCCCTGCCCCACCTGCGTGGATACCAGTTGCCCCTTGGCCGACGGCCCACTGGCCTGAGCCGCCAGAGTCTGCATCTGTGCCAATGCCGACTGGATGGCAGGTGAACTCATGTTCGGCACCCCTCGTCTTGTATTGATTAGCGGGGCCATTGCGGGCCCACTGGAATGTAGAGCAAGCCTATCAGGTTGCGGCGCCTACCAAACGACCAAATGGAAGGTAAAAAAGGGGCTTTTCCTGCCTTTGGAGTAGATGGCGGCTCGCATAATAGCGTTCATCACAGTTGCGCCCCCTGCGGGCAGCCAGAACGCGGTGAACGGATGCAGTCGATGCCATCTTCCAGCAACACACTTCACGCAGCCCAGTGCGCGCCTAATGCAATCGCCAAACGTGTGCCCATGCGGGGGCAAGCATGAGCAACGGCGCCACGACGCAGGAGCGTCAGGACTCTTCAGCCAGCGGCTCCGCCGCAGTGGTCGAACGTCTCCAGCAACAGCTGCGCGGCAATCCCACGCTCGCCATTCTGATCGGTGGCGCCGCGATGATCGCCATCGTGGTCGCGCTGCTCATGTGGGCACGTACGCCAGAGTATCGCGTCCTTTACAGCAATCTTACCGAGGCCGATGGCGGACGCATCATCAGCGAGCTGGAAAGCCGCGGCGTGCCGTTCCGCTTCAGCGAAGGCGGCACGGCACTGTTGGTACCCGGCGATGCCGTACACAGCCTGCGTCTGCAGCTGGCCGAACAGGGCCTGCCCCGCGGCGGCAATGTCGGCTTCGAATTGATGGATAACCAGGCCTTCGGCGTCAGCCAGTTCACCGAGCAGGTCAATTTCCAGCGCGGCCTGGAGGGCGAGCTGTCGCGCTCCATCGAATCCCTGGGGCCGGTATCACGCGCCCGCGTCCACCTGGCCATGGCCCGCTCTTCGGTCTTCGTGCGCGACCGTGAACCCGCCAAGGCATCCATCATCGTTACCCTGGAGCCGGGCCGGGTGATGGGCGACGGTCAGGTCAGCGCCATCGTTCACATGGTATCCAGCAGCGTCCCCGACCTGGCTGCGGAAAACGTCACCGTGGTCGACCAGAGTGGCCGCCTGCTTTCTCAGACCAGCACGCAGGGTCGCGGTCTCGATGCCACCCAGCTCGACTACATTGCCGAGGTGGAACGCTCCTTCCAGCAGCGCATCGAAAATATTCTGGCCCCGATTCTCGGTCGTGAGAACCTCAGCGCCCAGGTGGCCGCCCAGATCGATTTCTCCCGCCGTGAAGAGACATCCGAGCGCTTCGGCCCTAACCAGCCGCCCAACGAAGCCGCGATACGCAGCCGTCAGTCGAGCCTTTCCTACAACGGTGGCGACGACCTGGCGCTGGGCATCCCCGGCGCTCTGAGCAACACGCCGCCGGGCGTGGCCCCCTCGCCCATCGAGCTGCCCACCGATGAAGACGGTGAGCTCACCGAAGAGGCCCAGCAAAGCCTGCAGGCACTGAACAACCTACGCCAGGACGACGTGGTCAACTACGAGGTCGATCGCAACATCCAGCACATTCAGCACCGTCAGGGTGAGGTGACCCGTCTCACCGCCGCCGTGGTGGTGGACTATCGCGAAGAGCGCAACGAAGACGGAGAATGGCAGCGCGTGCCGCTGAGCGAGGCCCAGATCGCCCAGATCGAGCGTCTGGTGCGTCAGGCCATCGGCTTCTCCCCGGCACGTGGCGACGAAATCGAAGTGGTCAACAGCCCGTTCAGCCGCGACGCGACGGAAGCCGAAGAGTTCGAGTGGTGGCAATCGCCCGAGGTTCATTCGCTGGCTCTGACCATTGGACGCTATCTGCTGGTGGCGCTGGGCATACTTCTCGGTTACCTGCTGGTCCTGCGTCCGCTGATCAAGCGCCATACCGAGCAGCCCCTGCTCGCCAGCGCTCCGGGCACCGGCCTTCAGGTACGCGTGGGTGACGATGGTGAACCGACCGAGGGCGAACTGCAGGCGGCCGGAGACGATGACGAGCTGCGGCCGTACCAGAAGCCCAAGCGCAAGCGCCGCTCGTCGGCCTACGAAGACCATCTGGCCGAGCTGCGTGAGCTCGCCCAGGAAGATCCCCGCATGATCGCCATGATCGTACGCAGCTGGATGAGCAAGCATGAGTAGTGCCAAAGCGATGAACGGCGTTCGCCGCAGCGCCATCCTGATGCTGGCCCTCGACGAGGACAGCGCAGCCGAGGTGTTCAAGTTCCTCTCACCCAAGGAAATTCAGCAGTTGAGCATGGAAATGGCCGATATGGGCCAGGTCTCCCATGAAGACATGCAGCAGGTGATGCTGGAGTTCCACCGCGAGACTGAAGAGTTCATTGCCCTGAACCTCAACTCCAGCGATCACATTCGCTCGGTGCTGACCAAGGCGCTGGGCAGCGAGCGCGCCACCAGCATCATTGAGGACATCCTGGAGTCCTCCGGCTCCAGCAGCGGCATCGATTCGCTGAACCTGATGGAAGCCTCGATGGTGGCCGAGCTGATCCGCGACGAGCATCCGCAGATCATCGCCACCATCCTGGTACACCTGGAGCGCCACCAGGCCGCCGATATCCTCGAGCTGTTCGACGACAAGCTGCGCAACGACGTGGTGCTGCGTATCGCCACGTTCAGCGGCGTGCAGCCGGCCGCCCTGCAGGAGCTCACCGAGGTGCTCTCGGGCATGCTCGACGGACAGAACCTCAAGCGCAGCAAGATGGGCGGCGTGAGAACGGCGGCGGAGATCCTCAACCTGATGAACTCCGCCCTGGAGGAAACCGCCATCGAGACGGTGCGCGCCCACAGCGAGGATCTGGCACAGAAGATCATCGACGAGATGTTCCTGTTCGAGAATCTCATGGATCTCGACGACCGCAGCATCCAGTTGGTACTCAAGGAGATCGACACCAACTCGCTGGTGGTGGCACTCAAGGGCGCTCCCGAAGGGCTCATGGAGAAGTTTCTGCGCAACATGTCGCGCCGTGCCGCCGATCTCATGCGCGAGGACATGGAGGCCCGTGGGCCGATTCGCGTCTCGCAGGTGGAAGCCGAGCAGAAGGCCGTTCTCCAGGTGGTACGCCGCCTGGCCGACTCCGGCGAGATAGTGCTGAGCGGTGGAGACGACACCTATGTCTGAGCGGGCGACCGGCTCGGAACGCCACGCCCCCTGGCGGCGCTGGCAGATGGACGAACTGCATGCCGAGCGGCCCGAAGAAGACGCCCGGCAGGCACTTGACCCGGCCGTGGAAGCCCGGCGTCGAGAAGCCTTTCAACGCCAGGCAGAGCTGAAGGCGCTGCGCGAGAAAGTCATGCAGGAGGCCCGCGAGGAGGGCTACCGGGCTGGCTTCGAGGAAGGCCGCCAAGCGGGACATGCCCAAGGCCTGGATGAAGGTCGCTTAGAGGCACAGAAGGAACTCGAGCGGCTGGTACGCGACACCGTGGCACCGCTTCGGCCGCTGGCAGAGCAGTTCTCCATCGCCCTCGAGGGGCTCGATGAAGAGATTGCTAACGACCTGGTGGAGCTGGCCCTTGCTACCGGCCATCAGCTCGCCGGAGAGGCGCTCAAGGCTCGCCCGCGCCAGGTGCTTGAGCTGATCGGTGCGCTATTGCATACCGAGCCGCCGCTGGTGGGCCAGCAACGCCTCTGGCTACATCCGCTCGACCACAAACTGGTCGAGGAGCACCTGGGCACCGAGCTGGCAGCTGCCGGTTGGAAATTGCAACCCGACGCACAGCTCACCCGCGGTGGCTGTCGGGTCACCAGTGCCAACGGCGAGCTGGATGCCACCTGGGAGACCCGCTGGCAGGCGGTGAAATCCCAGGTCAGACGTCGGCGTGCAGCACCCGCCGACGACAACAGCGACAACGAAGAGTAGAGACAGCGCAATGAGCGAAGCGGCAGCGACCACCAATGCGCATCAAGCACGCTGGCAGCAGACGCTGCGGCATGTGCGCGCGCGCGTGGAAACGGTGCCCGGCTATCGCAACAGCGGTCGGGTGCTGCGCGCCACCGGCATGGTGATCGAAGCCGTCGGACTGCGCGTGGCGCTGGGCAACGCCTGTCGCATCGAGCTGCTCTCCCCCGGTGGCAACGAGCCGCCCCGTTTCGCCGAAGCCGAGGTAGTCGGCTTCAACGGCGAGCGTCTGCTGTTGATGCCGCTCACGGAAATCGCCGGCCTGATGCCCGGCGCCCGGGTCTTCCCGCTGGGCGACGGTCCGGATCATGCGGCACGCCGCTTCCCACTGGGTGAATCCCTGCTCGGTCGCGTGGTGGATGGCAACGGCGAGCCGCTGGACGGCTTCGGCCCTCTGGACGAGGCCCCCCGTGCCCCGCTGTCTACTCCCCCGCTCAACCCGCTGAAGCGCGCTCCCATCGACGAACAGATCGATGTGGGTATCCGCGCCATCAATGCCCTGCTCAGCGTTGGGCGCGGCCAGCGAATGGGGCTGTTCGCCGGCAGCGGTGTGGGCAAGTCGGTGTTGCTCGGCATGATGGCCCGCTACACCGACGCTGAAATCATCGTGGTGGGCCTGATCGGCGAGCGTGGCCGCGAGGTTCAGGACTTCATCGACAATATTCTCGGACCCGAGGGGCGTCGGCGTGCCGTAGTGGTAGCGGCACCGGCCGATACTTCACCGTTGCAGCGTCTGCAGGGTGCAGCCTATGCCACGCGGCTGGCAGAGGGTTTTCGCGATGCGGGCAAGAACGTCTTGCTGATCATGGATTCGCTGACCCGCTACGCCATGGCCCAGCGCGAAATCGCTCTGGCCATCGGCGAGCCGCCGGCCACCAAGGGCTATCCGCCTTCGGTGTTCGCCAAGATCCCCAGCCTGGTGGAACGCGCCGGTAACGCCGAACGCGGCTGCGGCTCGATCACCGCCTTCTATACCGTCCTCACCGAAGGCGACGATCAGCAGGATCCGATTGCCGACTCGGCGCGCGCCATCCTCGACGGCCATATCGTGCTGTCCCGCACCCTGGCAGAAGCCGGCCACTACCCGGCCATCGACATCGAGGCCTCGATCAGCCGCGTGATGACCCACATCATCGACGACCAGCAGTTGCGCATGACCCAGGCGTTCAAGCGCCTGTTCTCGCGCTACCAGCGCAATCGCGACCTGATCAGCGTCGGCGCCTATAGCCCGGGGCACGACCCCCAACTGGACGAGGCCGTGCAGCGTTACCCGCAGCTGGAGCACTTTCTCCAGCAGGGCATGAATGAAAACGCCTCGATCGAGGCTTCCAAACAGATTCTGGCCGAAACACTAGGAGTCAGACAATGAGTGCATCGTCACAACTCGCCATGCTGAGCGACCTGGCCCGCGACGCCCGCGATCAGGCGGGGCAGCTGCTGGCGGGTGAGCGTCAGAGTGAACGTCAGGTCAGCGCTCAGTTGGAATCGCTCAATCGTTATCGGCTCGAGTATGCCGAGCGCTTGCAACAGGCCATGCGTGAAGGCATCGACCCGGCCAGCATGCACAACTATCAGCAGTTCCTGGCATCGCTGGATGCTGCCCTGCAGCGCGCCAGGCAGGCGCTGGACGCCCAGCAGCAGCGCGTTCAGCAGAGCCAGCAAAATTGGCAACAGGAACAGAAGCGGCTTTCCGCCTTCGATACTCTGGTATCGCGACGCGATGCCGAGCGACTGCGCCAGGAGGCGCGCCGCGACCAACGTACCAGTGACGAAATGGCAGCCGGACGGCTACTACGCCAGCGTGCCGGTCACTCATCGTGAGCCGGTAAGGAGAAGACCATGAATATCCAGATGATCCTGTCCGCTCTGCCGAATCAACTCCCCGGCAAGCAGGAAGCCGGTGTCGCCCCGGGACAATTTGCCCTTGCCTTGAACCAGGCTAGTGGCAGCGCTCCCTTCAGCGACAGCACTGTGTCTCTTCCGCTAGCCGATTCCGGCCATGCCTTGGCACAAACCATGGCCGCACATCAGGCGCTGCTCCAGGCGATGTATGGCAACATCGATCAGCAGCCCGGCGGTGAGAACGGTCAAACCGATGCCAACGCCCAGCTCGACGAGATCATGGCACGTCTTGCCCTGATCGACGGCAGCTTCGCGCAAGAGCAGGATGCCGGCAGCGCGCCGGCTCCGATGCCACAGACCGATATCGACTTGAAGGTCGTCGGTGACGCCAAAGCTGCCGATCAAGCCGAACATCAAGCGGCCGCACTCGCGGCCGCCGCCGTGGCAGCCCCGAGCAGCTCAGGTGAAATGCGCATGCCGAGCGATCATCACGCATTGAACACCAGCACCGGACAGGCCACAGCCGTACAAACCGCTGCCGGGCAGAGCCAAGCCGCTCAGACCCCGGCGCTGCCCCAGGCCGCCATGGCCATCGATCGCGGCCTCGCCGCCAATGCCGACGAAGCCCCGCTGCGCGCCGCCAACTCGGCAACCGAATTCACCACGACCTTCGCCAGAGCGGCCCAGGCCGGTGGCGAGCTTCATCCGATGACACCGGACGCACCCCGCGCCGGCTTCGTGCCGGAAGCCACCACCATGGCACAGTCCGTTAGCGCCCCGGCAGGGCAGGCCCAGGTTGCTGCGCAACCCGCACTACCCACCCAGGCCACTCTCACCGCTCCGCTGCAGAGCTCCAGCTGGCCCGCACAGCTGGGTCAGCAACTGGTGCAGTTTGCCCGCAGCGGCGGCGAGCAGCAGGTCGAGATGCGCCTGAACCCGGCCGAGCTCGGCCCACTCTCCGTCACACTCAAGATGACCGAGCAGGGTGCCCAGGCACAGTTCCTGGCCTCACATGCACAGGTTCGTCAGGTGCTGGAGCAAGCCATTCCGCAACTGCGTGAAGCGCTGGCCGAACAAGGCATCACCCTGGGTGAGACCTCGGTGGGCGAGCAGCGCCGCCAGGATGCCCAGGCCTTCGCCAATCAGGATGGCCGACAGGGTCAGGGGGGCTCGGCTTCAGGCGAGGAAGAGGCAGCTCTGGCCGCAGCCGACGAAGCCGCATCGAGCTCAACCGCCACCCTGTCGCTGGATGGCCGGGTGAATCTCTACGCCTGAGACAAAAAGCCAAGATAAGCCCTTTCGCGCGGCTTGTTCCTGTCATCACAGGTCGCGCAGCTTGGCATAATCATCCCAACAGCTGGACAACATACGAAAGGCAAGGCAATGGCAAAATCGACGGGTGGCTCCTCCAAGCTCCTGTGGCTGATGGTGCTACTGGTACTGCTCTCCATGGCAGCAGCGGGAGCGGCCATCTACATGGTCATGAGCGAGCGTGACGCCAGCGAAGGCGGTAACGCTCAGACGCAGCAGCTGCAGCGTCAGACACCGATCTTCGTCAAGATCGACCCCTTCACGGTCAATCTCGCCGACGACAATTTCGGCTCGCGGCTGCTCTACACCGGTATCTCGCTGAAGGTCGGCAACAACGAGACTCGCGAGATTCTCACTGAGCACATGCCGCAGGTGCGCAGCCGCCTGCTGATGCTGTTCTCCGGCAAGCAGGCAAACGAGCTGACCACCCCGGAAGGCAAGCGCCGCCTCGGTGACGAAGTGATCGCCGTGCTCTCCGACCCGCTGTCCCAGCCTCAGCCGTCCCTGGATATTCGAGACGTGCTGTTCACCGAGTTCATCGTGCAATAAACCGGGTGCCCCTGCCACCATGTCCCAAGACGATCTGCTGTCACAGGATGAGATCGACGCCCTGCTCAAGGGCGTCAGCGGCGACGACGAGCCCGTTGCACGAAACGACGGTGAGACGCGCGTACGCCCATACGACCCGGCGACCCAGCACCGCGTGATCCGCGAGCGCCTGCAGGCGCTGGATATCATCAATGAGCGCTTCGCGCGGCACTTCCGCATGGGGCTGTTCAACCTGCTGCGGCGCAGCGCCGATATTACCGTCGATTCGGTGCGCTACCTGAGCTACAGCGAGTTCTCGCGCAACGTGCCGGTGCCGACCAACATCAACATCATCGGCATGAAGCCGCTGCGGGGCTCGGCATTGATCGTGTTCCCGCCGAACCTGGTGTTCATGGTGGTCGACAACCTGTTCGGCGGCGACGGTCGCTTCCTGACCAAGTCGGAAGGCCGCGAGTTTACCAACACCGAGCAGCGCATCATCCAGCGCCTGCTGAACCTGGCCATCGAAGCCTATGAGGAGTCGTGGAAGTCGGTCTATCCGCTGCAAATCAGCTATCTGCGCTCGGAGATGCAATCGAAGTTCGCCAACATCACCAACTCACCCAACGAGATCGTGGTGAACACGAACTTCAACATCGAGGTCGGCAATCTCACCAGCAGCTTCCAGATCTGCATCCCCTATTTGATGGTCGAGCCGTTGCGCGATTTGCTGGCCAACCCGCTAAGCGACGGCCACCACGACAAGGACGGCTCCTGGACCAAGCGCATGGCCGGCGAGCTTCGCCGTTCAGAAGTGGAACTGATTGCCAACTTTGCCGATATCCCTACCCGTATCGCCCATGTCATGGCGCTAAAGGTAGGCGACGTGCTGCCTCTCGAACTTCCCGAGACCGTGACCGCCAGCGTCGACGGGGTGCCGGTAATGGAGTGCGACTACGGCAGTCAGCACGAACAGCGCGCGCTGCGCGTCATCCGCATCATCGACCATGGTGCACAGAACCCGGTGTCGAAGGACGCCTTCATCAAGGGCGCAGCGCCTCAAGCCAAGGAATCCAAGCATGACTGATCCCAAGAAACCCGATCAGAACGTTTCCGACGACGACTGGGCCGCCGCCATGTCCGAACAAGAGGATAAGGAGCCGGCGACCGACGACGACCCCTGGGCCGAAGCGATGGCCGAACAGGCCGAAGCAGAGCAAAGCGCAGGCAGCGGTGACGACGACCCATGGGCTGAGGCCTTGGCCGAACAGGAGGCATTCGAGTCGTCCGCCGACGAGGCACCTGCCGCTGCCGCTCCCGCCTCTGCCCCGCAATCCGCCGGAGAGCGGGTTTTCCGCCCGCTCGATAGAGGCAAGGAAGGCGGTGCTCCGCGCGACCTCGAGATGATCATGGACATCCCGGTCAAGCTGACCGTTGAGCTTGGCCGCACCAAACTGACCATCAAGCAGCTGCTGGAGCTGGCCCAAGGCTCCGTCGTCGAACTCGACGGTCTGGCCGGCGAGCCGATGGACATCCTGATCAACGGCTACCTCATCGCCCAGGGCGAGGTGGTAGTGGTCGACGACAAGTACGGCATCCGCATCACTGAAATCATCACCCCCTCCGAGCGGGTGCAAAAACTCAACCGATGAGCAACACTCCCTCGACCGAAACCCCGGCCGGCATCGACGTGCTGGCCGTGGGTGGCGATGCTCTGGTGGGCATGGCCACTCTCGGCAAGACGGCTGCGGCCCTGGCGCTGGTCATCGCCATCATCCTGATCTGCACCGCCTTGCTGAAGCGCTGGAATCCTCAGCAGCGGGCCGCGGGGGGCCACCTGCGTGTGGTGGGCAGCGCTGCCGTCGGCACGCGCGAGCGGGTGGTGATCGTCGAGATCGAGGATACCTGGCTGGTGCTCGGTGTCGGCGGCGGCCAGGTCAACAAGCTGCTCGAGCGTCAAGCGCCGGCGCGGCCCGTCGGCGAGACGCCAGACACGGTGCCCGAGGGCGAGCGTTTTGCCGTTCGCTTTGCCCGCGCCCTGAAGCAGAACGCCGGCCTGGGTGGTGGCGGGCGGAGGGATTCATGATTCGCCCGCAACGCTCTCCGCTGTGCTCGCTGCTGTTGCTGGCCGCGTTCCTGCTCGCCCTGCTGCCCTTGGGCGCCCACGCCCAGCAGATCCCGGGGATCGTCAGTCAGCCGCTGGACAACGGTGGCCAGCAGTGGTCAATCCAGCTGCAAACGCTGCTGCTGCTCAGCTCGCTGGCCTTTCTGCCGGCGGCACTGCTGATGATGACCAGCTTCACCCGCATCATCATCGTGCTCAGCCTGCTGCGCACGGCTATCGGCACTCAGGCCACGCCGCCCAATCAGGTGTTGCTGGGTCTTGCTCTGTTCCTGACCTTCTTCGTCATGTCACCAGTGATCGGTCTGGTGTACGAGACCGCCTGGATGCCGCTCAGCGCCGACGAGATCGATTTCGAGGAGTTCCTGCTGCTGGCCCAGGAGCCGTTCCGCGAGTTCATGCTGGCCCAGACCCGCGAGCCCGACCTGGCGCTCTTTGCGCGCCTGGCAGAGGTCGGCCCCATGCAGGGGCCCGAGGATGTACCACTGCGTATTCTGGTACCGGCTTTCGTCACTAGCGAGCTCAAGACGGCGTTTCAGATCGGTTTCACCATCTTCATCCCATTTCTGATCATTGACTTGGTGGTTGCCAGCACCCTGATGTCACTGGGCATGATGATGGTGCCGCCGGCCACTATCTCGCTGCCGTTCAAGCTGATGCTGTTCGTGCTGGTGGACGGCTGGCAGCTGATAGTCGGATCGCTGGCGGAGAGCTTCTTCATATGAATGCCGTCAAGAGAGGCCGGGCGCCCCGCGCCGGCAAGGAGTCACGATGACACCGGAAATGGTCATGGGCATCGCCTACCAGGGCATGCGCGTCACGCTGTTCCTGGCCGGTCCTCTGCTGATCACCGCTCTGCTCACGGGTCTTACCGTGAGTCTGTTCCAGGCTGCCACCCAGATCAACGAGATGACGCTCTCGTTCATCCCCAAGATTCTCGGCGTGTTCACCGTACTGGTGCTGGCCGGCCCGTGGCTGCTGAAGCTGATCGTGGACTTCACTCGCAACCTCTTCACCAGCATCCCCAGCATGTTGATGTGAGTCGCACTCTTGAGGTGAGCTACGCATGGTCGAGGTGACCTTCGATCAACTCCACGGCTGGCTGGTGCTTCTGCTGTGGCCCTTCGTGCGCATCCTGGCATTCTTTCAGGCAGCTCCGCTGTGGGGACACTCCAGCGTGCCGAACCAGGCCAAGATCGGGCTGGCTTTTCTCATCACGCTGGTGATCGCCCCGGTATTGCCGCCCATGCCCGACGTGCCTCTCGTCTCCTGGGCGGGCTTCGGCATCATGGTGGAACAGATGCTGATCGGCATCGCCATCGGCCTGGTCATGCACGTTGTCTTCGCCGTGGTTCAGGCAGCTGGTGAGTTCATCGGCCTACAAATGGGCCTGGCCTTCGCATCCTTTTTCGATGCCGGCAGCGGCACCAACACCATGATCCTTTCGCGGATCTTCTTCATGATCACCCTGCTGATGTTCCTCGCCCTGGGCGGCCACTTGATGGTGCTGGAAGCACTGGTATCGAGCTTTTACGGCCTGCCTATCGGCATCGGCGCATTCAATCCCGCGGCTTTTGAGATGATGGTGCGCTACGGCGGCACCATCTTCGTCGCCGGCATGTCGCTGGCGTTGCCACTGGTGGGTTCGCTGCTGATCATCAACCTGGCCATGGGTATCTTGAACCGTTCAGCTCCTCAGCTGACGGTGTTCAACATCGGCTTCCCCACCTCGCTGACCGTCGGCCTGGTGCTGCTGATGGTACTGATGACCGATATGTCACGTTTCCTGCAGCGGCTGTTCAGCAACGGCATCCAGTTCATCTACGCGCTGATCGAGGCGCTGGCGCCGCTGGCCTGAAACGAAAAAAAACCGCCCCGGCCAAGCCGGAGCGGCAAAACGAGATCCCCTGGTTTGAATACTCCAACCACGGGATCTGCAGGGAAGCTTAGCCGTAGTGACATACGGCTCGATGAATTGGCGTCCCTGCCTAAGTCCTTACAGAAAATTGAACAGCGACATGCTCTTGACGTCGACGAAGGCCTTCTGGGCCGCCTGCAGGCCGACCTGGCGCAGACTGTAGTCGGCAATTGCCTTGGCGTAGTCGAGATCGACCAGATCGGAAAGCGTTTTATCGTAGTTCATCATGCGGTTGCCGGCCACGGCATCGACCACGTCCAGTTCGTTGAGGCGCGCACCCATGGAGGCACGCACGGTCAGTACGTTGTCGAGGCTGTTGTCGAGTTCACGCATCACCGTGTTGATGGTGTTGCGGAAGTGGGCACGGTTTTCTGGTGTGCCCTCCTGATCGAGCTCCAACAGGTCGATGGCATCCTTGAGGGACTTGAACAGGTCCTGGTTTGCATTGGCGTCGTTGGCCGGGCGCAGCTGGATCTGGTCACCGTCAGCGGGCATGCCCTCCAAAGTGATGCTGACGCCACCAAAAACGACGGCCTTGCCCGATTCATAAGACTCGTCAGCGACAATGGGGGTTCGGGTACCGTCGGCCTCAATGACACTGACGGAAAATACCGGGTTGCCATCCGTGTCAGTAGAAAATTCCAATTCGAATGGCTTGCCGAAGTGCTCAGCATTCGGGTCGACGCGGTTCGGCCCGCTGGTGAAGGCAACCGAACCTTCATTGCGTACGAAGCCTTGCTGAGTACCAACACTCGTTTCACCCGGCGACTCACGCTCCGCTCTCGCCACATAGCCGGCACCCGAAGGTACGCTCTGGAAGATGGTTTTTCCGTTGTCGGCCACCGGCATCAGGCGCGAGGCATCGATCCGTTGCTCACGGGTGTTCTCGTCGCCGACATAGTTGACACCAGAGATGCCGTCCCCGCTGGTGCGGGCGAAGGGCGGAGAGTTATCCTGGTAGCCACCAAACAGATAGCGACCGTTGCCGTCGGTGGCATTAGCCTGGCCGATCAGGGTCTCGTAGATGCCGCGCAGTTCGGCGGCCACCGACTGGCGGTCGACGTCGCTCAGGGTGTCGCTTGCCGCCTGGACCAGCAATGTCTTGGCGCTGGTAATGGCGTCGGCCGTGCTATTGAGCACGCTCTCGGCCTGAGCCAGCGAGTTGCGTGCCGACACACGAGCATCGGCATACTGCTGGGTCACGGCCTTGGCCTGGGACACCCCGACCGCCCGGGACGCCGCCTGGGGGTCGTCGGATGGATTGACCACGCGGCGACCGCTGGCGATCTGCTGGCCGACCTTGAGGAAGTCACCCTGCTGGCGGTTCATGGCCGAGAGGCTCTGCTCGTACATGGTAACGGTGCTGACACGCATCGTGGTGGGCTCCCTGAGGATCAGTTACGCAAGCCGAGAATGGTATCGAACACCGTGGAGGCGGTATCGATGACTCGGGCGTTGGCCATATAGAACTGCTGGTAGCGAATCAGGTTGGCCGCTTCCTCATCCAGGTTGACCCCGGATTCGGACTGCTGCACGGCGCGCAGCTGAGCGGTCAGCCCCTGACGCGCATCGAGGTTGACCTTGACGATGTTGGTCTGGTTACCCACGTCGCTGACCATGCCGCCGTAGGCCTGGCTTAGGGACGCGCGGCCACCCACCAGCGCCTGGCTCTGCAGGTTCTGCAGCGCCAGGGCATTGCGGTTGTCGCCGGTGCCCGAAGCGGCGACCGAGAGTGAAAGGGTCGCGTCCTGTCCATCCCCTGGGACTTCTCCAACCACGAATTCGATGCCGTCGAGGTTGATACGGTCCCCGGCTACGATACCGATGGTGTTGTCATAAGGCTCACCGTTGACGGTAAACGAGCTAGTGTCCGCCGGCGAAGTAACAGTGGTCGTTCCGCCGGCAGTTGACAGGGTGAAGTCATGCGAAGTGGCGCTGGCGAAGGCTCCGGATTCCGCGCGCAAACCTGAAACGGAAAGATTGCCGGAAGTGGTCACGAAGCTGCCCGCCGCGATCTTGTCCAGGTCGCCGATCTGCGATTCGAGATTCGCCGCGGCACGGCGTACCGGCTGCACTTCGTAACGGTCGCCAGGATTGGGCGCGCCGCTGAAGGTCAATGAGATGCCGCCGAAGCTGAGTACATTGTCTTCCCAACTGATCTCATCGGCTGGCACTGCCTGGCCGTTGTCCTTGCGAACGATCTGCGGCTCGCCAGCGCTATCGAAGCGCACCGTGTAGTCGGTGGCGCGCAGCTTATCGATATTGGCGGCATCGAAGGTGGCCGCCGTCACTTCCGCGCCACCGGTATTGCGCGGGAAGGAATAGACCCGGGGCTGGCCGATGCTGAAGAAATCGCCGCCCTGGTTACCATCGAGATCCTGACCCAGACGATGCTGCTCGTTGAAACCTACCGCCAGCGATACGGCCAGTTGTCCGATCTGGTTCTGAGTCTTGTCCAGGGTCTCGGCACGGAAGGTCATCAGCCCGCCTAACGTGCCACCCTTGATGGTACTCTCGGACAACGCTACCAGGCTGCCACCGGAGTCACGGTAACCAAGCACGGTACGCTGCGGGTCGTTGGGTGCATCCATCGCTTCGAGGCGGTAGTGATTGGTACCCGATACCAGCGGCTGCCCGTTCGGGAGGCTGACGTTATAGCTCTTGCCGTCCTGGATCTCCAGGCGAATGTCCATGCGCTCGCTGAGATCGGCCACCAGTTGATCGCGCTGATTGAGCAGGCTGTTGGGGGCCTCGCCGCTGCGCGCCCGGGCCAGGGCGATCTCGCGATTGAGAGTCGCCAGCTGCTCGGTCATGTTGTTGATCTGGGTGACCTCGTCCTTGATCTGACCGTTGATCCCTTCCTGCATGTCCTGTAGGTAGCCGTCGAAGGCGCGGAACTGAGCCGTCAGTGTATTGGCGGTGCCCAGCAAGCCCTGGCGCGCCGCCGGGTCGGAAGGCGCGCCGGCGAGATCCTCGAGCGAGGAGAAGAAGTTCTGCATCAGCGGCGCCAGTCCCGCCTCGCGATCGGCCAGCAAATTGTCGATCTGGCTGATCTGATTCTCGTAGGTCTTCAGCGCGCTGGAGGCGCTGGTCGCTGCGTTGAGCTGGTTGGCCACGTACTGGTTGAACTGACGCTGGATAGCATTGACCTGCACGCCGGCATCGGCACGGCTCTGGCCGAGAATCGTCAGTTCACGATTGTAGCCCGGCGTATAGACGTTGCTGATGTTGTTGCTGGTGGTGTTCAGCGCGTTCTGGGCGGCATTCAGCCCGCTCAGGCCGATGGAAAAAATGGTGCTCATGGTGTCGTTTCCTTTCGCCAATGCCCGCTATATCGGCCTGAATCGTCATGACTTTAGGGATCAGTAGCTGAAAAACACCAGCGAATCCCGCGGCCGCACCGAGCCCATGCTGTTCATCACCGCGATCAGCTTGTCGGCGTAGGCCGGGTCGGTGGCATAGCCGCCCGCCTGCAGCGCACGGGCGGCCTGCTCGGCAGTGCCCGCGGTGGTTACCGCCGCATAGCGCGGGTTGTTACCGATCAGCCGCGCGTAGTCGGTAAAGGCTTCTTCGAAGGAGTTGTAGACGCGGAAGGTGTCGACGACTCGCGTACGCTGACCGTTGATGTATTCATGGGTCACGATGTCGGTGGTGCGCCCTTTCCAACTGCTGCCGGCCTTGATGCCGAACAGGTTGTAGCTGTTGCCACCACTGGCGGTGGCGATCTCGTGGCGGCCCCAGCCGGTTTCCAGCGCCGCCTGGGCCAGAATCAGCTCGGCCGGCACGCCGGTCTTGCGGCTGGCGGCCTGGGCAGGCGCCGAGAGCCGCTCCATGAAGCGTTGCACATGTTCTTGTCCCTGACCCGTCGAGCCGGAACGGGCGCTCGGCCCTGCGGCGGGAGAGCTGCCTGCCGGTACCGCGGGCGCCTGAGCCGAGGCCGGCAGCCTGGCATCCAGCGCCGCCATGAAGCCGCCGCGTACGGCGTCCAACTCCTCGAGGAAGTGGGCCGGCATCGTGACCGGGTCCGCCTCTTGCTCCGAGTTCGTAGCGGCCCGTTCGGTTGGGCGTTCTTCACCCTCCGCAGCGGGCTGCAGGGCATCCTGGAGTACGCGAGGCGTGCCGCGCGGAATGCCGGCGATCAGCTCACTCAGTTCACGATCCGCCACGCCCGAACGCGGAGACGAAAGCCCCAATTGGTTTTCCAACTGAGCCACGAGATGATCGGCCAGACCGATACCGCGCCCGGCCATGGTCTGAGCCCACTGCTGATCCATCATCGACTGATGGAACTCGGCCTGCTGACTGTCGAGCATGCCACCCGACGGGATGGTGTCGCGCATGCTCTTGAGCATCATCTGCAGAAACAGCGCCTCGAACTGCTGAGCGGCACCGCGCAAACCCGCCGCTTCGTCATGCCTCGCGGTGTGCTTGAGCCGCTCGAGCCCTTGCACGTCAAGGGCGAACTGGCTGCCCATGTCCTGGATGCTCATCAGATGATCTCCAGATCGGCACGCAGCGAGCCCGCCGCCTTGAGCGCTTCAAGAATCGCCATGAGGTCGCTGGGCGTGGCGCCGAGAGCGTTCAGGGCATTGACCACATCGACCAGATCGGCCCCCTCGACCACGCGCAGATAAGCGTCCTGTTCCTGCAGCTCGATCTCGGTATCGGGCACGACCACCGTCTCGCCCGTACCGAACGGCGCCGGCTGACTGACCAGGAAGCGGGTGTCGATGACGATCGACAGGTTGCCATGGGCTACGGCGGCACGCCGCAGGGTCACGGCGCTGTTCATCACCACCGAGCCGGTACGGGCGTTGAACACCACCTTGGCCGGCGCCTCCATCGGCGTAACGCGGATGTTCTCCACCTGGGCCATGAAGTTGACCCGGGAGTTGGGGTTGGTGGGGCCATCCAGGGCGATGACCCGCCCGTCACGGGCTGCGGCTACCGGACGACCGAACTCATTGTTGATGGCGCTCACCACCCGCTGTGCGGTGCCGAAATCCGCCTGCTTGAGTTCGAGTTCGAGCAGACCGGCGTTGGCACCGAGGTCCAGCGGCACTTCGCGCTCGACCATAGCCCCGCCGGGGATGCGCCCGCCCGCCAGCTGATTGACTTGAACCTGAGCGCCACCCGCCTGGGCTCCGGCGCCGCCTACCAGCAGGTTGCCCTGGGCAATGGCGTAGGTGTCGCCGTCGGCGCCCTTGAGCGGGGTCATCAGCAGCGTCCCCCCGCGCAGGCTGCGGGCGTTGCCGATGGAAGAAACATTGATGTCGAGCCGCTGCCCCGGCCGCGAGAACGGCGGCAGATCGGCGGTGACCATCACCGCCGCGACGTTGCGCAGCTGCATATTGGTGCCCGGCGGCACGGTGATGCCGAGCTGCGAAAGCATGTTGGTGAGGCTCTGCCCGGTGAAGGGCGCCTGCATGGTCTGATCGCCGGTGCCGTCCAACCCGACCACCAGGCCATAGCCGACCAGCACGTTGTCGCGGACGCCGGCAAAGTTGGCGATTTCGCGGATGCGTTCGGCCTGAGCCGGCAGCGCCAGCAGACAGAGCAAGACCAGAAGTATTAGCTTCGCCGCCGCCGGAGCGGCACGATTTGGCTTTAACATCGTGTAGTCGGTCATGGTCGCCTCGCCAATCAGAAAGGCGAAATGTTGAGGAAGAAGCGCTGCAGCCAGCCCATATGCTGCGCTTCGCTGATATAGCCGTTGCCCACGTACTCGATTCGCGCGTCGGCCACGGACGTGGAGGGCACGGTGTTCTGGCCGGTGATGGTGCGCGGGTTGACCACGCCGGAGAAGCGGATGAACTCCACCCCCTGGTTGATGGCGATCTGCTTCTCGCCGCGCACCCGCAGGTTGCCGTTGTGCATCACCTCGAGCACCGACACGGTGATGGTCCCGGTCATGCTGTTGCTGGCCTGGGAGCCGCCGCCGCCGTTGAAACTGCTGCTGCCGGAAAGTTCGCCGGACAGGTCGATGCCTTGCTCGGCCAGGCGCTCCAGCACATCCGGCAGCGCTGAAATATCGAGCCCCGCCGAACCGTTACGACTCATGTTGGACTGTGAGTTCTTGCTGGCGCTGACCTGCTCGTCCAGTACGATGGTGAGAATATCGCCCACCATGCGCGGACGGCGATCCTCGAACAGCGGCTGCGAGCCACGCTGAGCCTGGTAGATGGAACCATTGGCCATGCGCGGCGGCGGCTCGGCGATGTTGATCTGCTCCTGTTCGCCGACCACCGAAGCACGCGGCACCTGGGCGCAGCCGCCCAGTGCCAGCACGGCCATGGCAACCATCGCCACGACCACTCGCGCGGCCGTACCTGTGTTAATGACGGTACCTTTCATTCTCACTCGCTTCCGGCCGAACGCTGCGGGCCAGGACGTTTCATCGTAGTCACGATCAGAGCTGGCTCAGGCGCGCCAGCATCTCGTCGCTGGTCTGCACGGCGCGGCTGTTGATCTCGTAGGCTCGCTGGGTCTGGATCATGCTGACCATCTCCTCCACCACATTGACGTTGGAGGTTTCCACGTAGCCCTGGAACAGCCGACCGGCACCGTTCATGCCCGGAATGGTCTCGTTACGCGGACCCGAGGCGGTGGTTTCCCGATACAGGTTGCCGCCGATGCTCTCGAGGCCGGTGGAATTGACGAAGGTAGAAACGGTGATCTGTCCCACTTCCAGCGCCTGGTTCACTCCCGGCTGGGTCACCGAGACGATGCCGTCCTCGCCGATGGAGATCGACAGGGCGTTGTCGGGGATGATGATGGCCGGCTCCAGCGGATAACCGTTGGCGGTCACCATCTGGCCGTTCTCGTTGAGCTGGAAGCTGCCATCGCGGGTGTAGGCGGTGGTGCCGTCCGGCATCAGCACCTGAAAGAAGCCATTGCCGTTGATCGCCAGATCGCGGGAGTTGTCGGTCTGCTCGAGCCCGCCCTGCGTATGCAGACGCTCGGTGGCCACCGGACGCACGCCGGTACCCACCTGCATGCCCGAAGGCAGGCGATTTTGAACGTCGTTCTGGGCGCCCGGCTGACGCAGGTTCTGGTAAAGCAGATCTTCAAACACCGCCCGCGAGCGCTTGAAGCCGTTGGTGCTGACGTTGGCCAGGTTGTTGGAGATGACGTCCAGCTTGACCTGCTGAGATTCCAGGCCGGTTTTGGCCGTCCACAGTGACTTGATCATGGTTCTTTTTCCTCGACCCTACGGGCCTCGCGGCTCCGGTGGGAGCCGTCAGCCTTGGATGGAAAGCAAATTGTTGGCCCGCTGGGCGTTTTCATCGGCGGTGCTGATCACCTTCATCTGCATCTCGTAGCGCCGCGCCACGTCGATCATCGCCACCATGGCCTCGACCGCACTGACGTTGCTGCCCTCCAGCGCCCCGCTGGCGAGTCGAGCTTCGTCGTCGGCCTCCAGCGCCACCGCTTCACCTTCGGCGTTGGGGGGCATGCGGAACAGGCCATCGTCGCCGCGCAGCAGCTCCTGCTCCGGCGTCACCAGCTTGAGCCGCCCCACGTCGACCAAGGCTTCCGGCCCCTCGCCTTCACCGATGGCACTCAGGGTACCGTCGGCGCCGATGGTGACGCTCGAGCCCAGCGGTACGATGATGGGGCCACCTTCGCCGATCACCGGGCGTCCCACCACGGTGACCAGGCCGTCGCCGTCCACTTGCAGGTCGCCACGGCGGGTGTAGGCCTCGGTGCCATCGTCCGCCTGCACGGCGAGCCAGGAATTGGCTTCCAGCGCCACGTCGAGCTCACGTCCGGTACGGGTAATGGGCCCCGGACTGAAGTCGCTGCCCGGGGTGGAGGCGGCTACCGACACACGGGTCGGCAGCGCGGCTTCGCCCTGCACCGGCACCGCCCGCATGGCGTGCAGCTGGGCGCGAAAACCGCTGGTGGAGACGTTGGCCAGGTTGTTGCTGACCACCGCCTGCCGGTCCATGGTCTGCTTGGCCCCGCTCATGGCGGTATAGAGAATGCGATCCACGGTTCAGGCTCCCTTGACGCTTGACATCAACACGCTTAGCGCAGGTTGATGGCGGTTTGCAGGAGTTCGTCCTGGGTCTTGATGGTCTGCGAGTTGGCCTGGTAGGCCCGCTGCGCCACGATCATGTCGACCAGCTCACGGGCCATGTCGACGTTGGAAGTCTCGACCGCACCGGAAACGATACCGCCCAGCAGGCCGGTACCCGGCGCACCGACCAGCTCCTGCCCCGACTCGTTGGAAGCACGCCATACGTTGTCGCCGGCAGGCGTCAGGCCTTCAGGATTACGGAAGCTGACCAGAGCGATCTGACCGGCGGGGCGCGACTGCTCGTTGGAGTAGTTGCGCATGATGGTGCCATCTTCATTGATGGTGATACCCACCAGGGTGCCTGAGGTATAGCCGTTCTGGGTCAGGCTGCTGACGGTGGAGCTATTGCCGAACTGGGTGGAGCCGGCGAGGTTGAGGTTGAACTCGAGATCTTCCGGCTCACCATTCAAGAACACGCCGGTGGGGAATGTGATACCGGCAATCGCGCCGTTAGCGTCTACGTTTCCTTCACCATGACGAAGCTTACCGTTGGAATCGAATTCCAACGTGAATGTAGTAGCAGTATCGGGCGTCACCCCACCCAATGCTTGCCCATCCAGCGTCATCTTGGCGGTCCACTCATTGGAGCCGACCTTCTCGTAATACACTGTGATATTGCGGGGATTGCCCAGCGAGTCGTAGACGGTGAAATTGTTCGAGTAGTGATAGTCGATCGACACCGGAGCGCCGTCTGCGTCACGTGCCTCGACGGTGCTCATGTCGTCGGAGCCCGCCACCTTACGCGCATCCAGATTGAGGGTGGTGCCGACACGAGTAGTAGGGCTAGCCGCCAGCTCCTCGGCCGAGACGTTCAGCGGCACCGGCTGGCCGCCTACCTGCACCTGACCGGCCGCGTTCAGGCCATAGCCCATGATCTGGAAGCCCTGAGCGTTCACCAGATCGCCGTTGGCCTTCATGGTGAGCTGGCCATTGCGCGAGTAGACCACCTCGCCGCTGGTATCCATGAAGCGGAAAAAGCCGTTGCCGGCCACCGCCAGGTCCAGGTTGCGGTTGGTAGACTCGATGTTGCCTTCGTTGAAGTTCTGCAGCACGGCGGAGACACGCGTGCCCAGACCCACCCTGGAGTTGGCGAAAACGTCGGAGAACTGGACGTTGGAGCCCTTGAAGCCCACGGTCTGGGAGTTGGCAATGTTGTTGCCGATGGCTCCCAGTTTCTGCGACTGGGAGTTCAGTCCACTCAGTGCTTGTGAAAAACTCATGTTTCGTTCCTCTGCTTACCGGCTGAATGTGCCGCTATGCGCGGTTCTATTAGTAAGCACTGCACGAATGCCTGCGCGAGCGAATCGCTGCGTTGCGCGGTGCTCGGAATCCTCACATATACCCCATATGCTCCGGTTCCTGTGCTCCGTGCGCCTTGCGCTACATCCCGCTCGGCTATTCGTTCAGCACTTCCTTTATGCTGTGTTATTGAATAACGATTCAAAGAATCTGCTTGACCTGATCGAGCCCGACCTGGCCATAAATGGCCCCCAGGTCGAGCCTCACGCCACCGTTCTTGTCCGGCGGCGTCACACCGCCGACCACGGCGTAGTTCAACGTGTTGGCGCTTATCGCCTTGCCATCGCTGGTGGCTTCGATGCGTACGCGATAGGAGCCCGGAGCGGCCGCCTCGCCCTCGCTGGTGCGACCGTCCCAGGTGAATGACTCCACCCCCGCCTTGACCGGCCCGATGTCGTAGCGGTTGACCACTTGGCCGCTGGCGCTGGTGATCACCACGCGCACGTTGTCGGCCGACTGGGGCAGCTCGATACCGAAGGGCGTGGTGTGCAATTCGCCCTCTTCGCCGTGTTCCAGCAGCAGGCGATCGCCCGGCACCAGCACGCCCTGGCCGATCAGCGCAGTGGCCTGCAGCATCTGGCCGGCGTTCATCTGCTCTGTGATGCCCTTCAAGGTCTTGTTGAGATCCTCGATGCCGCTGACCGTGTTGATCTGGGCCAGCTGTGTGGTCATCTCATGGTTGTCCATGGGATTGAGCGGATCCTGGTGCTGCATTTGAGCGATCAGCAGGGTCATGAAGTTGTTGCGCAGCTCGGCCGACTGGCTGGCGTCGCGAGAGGAGGGCCCACCCTGATTCAAGCGCGAGACGACGTTGGCATCGATAGTGTTCGACATGTCGATCAGCCCTCACCCAGGGTCAGTGTCTTGAGCATCATTTGCTTGCTCGTGTTCATCACTTCCACATTGGCCTGGTAGGAGCGCGAGGCCGAAATCATGTTGACCATTTCATGGACCGGCTCGACGTTGGGCATCGTCACGTAGCCCTCTTCGTTGGCCAGCGGATGCTCGGGACGATACTCCATACGCATGGGCGAAGGGTCCTCGATCACTTCACGCACGCCCACACCGCCGATGCCGTGCCCCCCCAGGCGCGACTCGAACAGCACCTGCTTGGCACGATAGGCCTGACCGTCGGGGCCGGCCACGCTGTCGGCATTGGCCAGGTTGCTGGCGGTGACGTTCATGCGCTGGGACTGGGCGCTCATGGCCGAGCCGGCGATATCGAACACGGAAAACATCGACATGGTAAGATCTCTCTTCCTTTGATCCGGCCTGTTATTCCGGCTGCATGGCGTTCTTCAGCCCCTGGATCCGGCTGTTCATGATGGTCAGTGCCGCCTGGTAGCGCACCGCGTTGTCGGCGAACTGGGTACGTTCGCGATCCATGTCCACGGTGTTGCCGTCCAGACTGGGCTGGTCGGGTATGCGGTAGAGCAGCTCCTGCCTGGACGCCGACATGCCCTGCCCCGCCAGATGGCGCTCGGAGGTTCGCGCCAGCGAGAGTCCACCGCTGGACGTACGCCCCTGCTCGACCGCCTTCTTGAGTTCGCTGGCGAAGTCGAAGTCGCGGGCCTTGTAGTTGGGTGTATCGGCGTTGGCGATGTTGCTCGCCAGCACCTGGTGGCGCTGCTGGCGTAGCCCCAGCGCCTGCTGGTGGTAATTAAAGGCGGCCTCGAGCTGGTCGATCATGCCGGCGCTCCCCGTGCGAAATCCTGATTGAAGACATACGGAACTTCTTGAGGTTGAAGAGTAACGACGCGCTTGTCACATCAATGGCAGAAACAGGCCCCTTTTCCTCGCTCATTTCCGCTGTTTCAGCCCATCGGGGCCAGCTAGAATCCTGCCATTACCCATGCTGGATGGCCCCGCCTCATGCGCCTTACCCGCTTAGTCCTGCTGCTACCGACACTGCTGGCCGGCCTGCTGTCGCTGCCGGCCGCTTCGGCCGACGACGGCGAACTGCTGCAAGCCGTGCACGGCTTTCTCCATGAGCAGGCCAGCGCGCTGGGCGATGAACTCATCATCGAGCTACGCCCTCCTTCCGCACGGCTACCCACCTGCGAATCGCCCGCCCCCTTCCTGACACGCCCCGGCGAAGTGCCGCTGGGCCGCATTTCCGTCGGCGTACGCTGCGGCGACGATGGCCGCCAGGTGCGCTACCTGCAGGCCGAAGTCGGCGTGATCGGCGAATACCCCGTGCTCGACACCCCCCTCTCTGCCGGAGAGACGGTGCGGCGTGAGCATCTGGTCATGCAGTCGGGGAATCTGGCCGAACTACCGAACCGCACCCTGCTCGAGATCGATCGGATCGTCGGGCAAGTGGCAACGCGGGCGCTCAGCCCAAGGCAGCCGCTGCTGGAGCATCAGTTCCGCAGCCTGCCGCTGGTGGAGAGAAATCAGCGGGTGGTGGTCGAGGCCCGGGGAAGCGGGTTTCGCATCGCCCGCGAGGGGCAAGCACTGGAGCCTGGCGCGCTTGGCGATCGTATTCGGGTTCGTTTCGACAGCCGCGAGATCATGACTGCCGAGGTGGTCGGAGAAGGCACCCTTGTCGTAGACTTCTGACATGGGCCGTCGCACCTCGAGCTCCCGAACGGGTATGGGCAGCTTCGCCCGGGAAACGCGTGCCGAAAATTAGGCTAAAGTTATTCCTCGCCCTGCCGATAGCAGGTAAAAGCATTCGGTCATGAGGCCATTAACGTGAAGATCAACAACCAGAATCCCCTGACTCGCCCGACCCAGACACAACCGCGCGAGGAAGCTCAACCGGTCAAGGGCGCTACCCCCTCGGGGCAGCAGGACCCCGGTCCTTCGGCTGCCACGCATCTGAGTCAGAAGACTACCGACGCCTCCCGCGATATCGACAAGGCGCGTGTCGAGGAAATTCGCGAAGCCATCCGCGAGGGTCGTCTGGAGATCCGTGCCGAGCGCATAGCCGATTCGCTGATTGAATCCTTGTCTGCCGAGAGTCGCAAGGCATGAGTCTGGCCAAGCTTCTGATGGAACAGCAGCAGCGTCTGAGCGAGTTCACCGAACTGCTCATGCGCGAACGAGCACTACTGGCCAGCGCCGATATCGAAAGCGAGACCCTCGCCGAAGTTGCCCAGCGCAAGCAAGCGCTGCTGGCCCGCCTGGAAGCGAGCGAAAAGCTACGCCAAGGCGTTCAGCACCGTCTGGGCTATGCCGATGGTGCCGCGGGCGCCCATCAGGCAGCGCTGGATGCAGGCTGCGAAGAGGCTTGGATGCAGACGCTGGAAATGACCCGCGAAGCTCAGCGCCTCAATACGCTGAACGGCGAGCTCGTTGCCTTGCGCATGGAGCAGAACACACGCCTGCTCGATTTCATTCATCAGGCCGCAGAGAAAACCGTGTACCGCGCCAGCGGTCGTGTCGCGGCACAGACAGGGCGCATCAACGCCTCGGTCTGATACGCCAGCAGCGGCGACCTCTTCGTCTTCGCAATTTACTTGCCCTTAGCCCCCGTCCGCCCGTGAAACCGCCCACATGTTGCATACGGGCGTCATGCCTGCACATCACCACAGCCTCCTCATCACTACAGGCCACTTCACCACAGGCTATCGATCAGATCGTCGTCCGAGGCGGTGACTACCACGGAGTTGCGACCGTCGGCCTTGGCCTGGTAGCTGGCCCGATCGGCTCGCGCGAACACGGACTCGATAGAGTCGTCGCCCTCCCGAAGTGACGTGACCCCCATACTCAACGTGATGCTGTAGGTCTTGCCGGCGTTGCTGACGGTGACCTCGGAAACGGCGCGCCGCAGCGATTCGGCGATTTCTCCCGCCTGCTTGAGCGTACAGCTGGGTAACAGCACGGCAAACTCATCCCCACCCTGGCGGGCCACATGGTCGCTGCGCCGCACCTCCCACGCCACCACTTGAGCGACGCGTCGCAGCATCTCGTCACCCAGGGCGTGACCGCCTTCGTCATTGATCGGCTTGAAGTGGTCGAGATCGAACAGGATCAGCACGGAGGGGGTGCCAGTCTTGGAGTACTCGGCCAGCGCCTCTTCCAGACGCCGTTCGAACCCGCGCCGATTGAGCAGCCCCGTCAGCGGATCGTGCTCGGCCTCCCAGCGTTGCAGCGCCTCCTGCTGCCGCCGTTCGGTAATGTCCTTGGCCATGCCCACGAAGCCCAGCGGCTGATCATTGCCCAGCACCTGGCTGGCGTGAACCTCGACCCACAGCGTCACGCCGTCGGGGTGCAGGAAGCGCAGCTGCCGTACGAAGTCGCTGCCGGTGGTCAAGGTGTAGCGCCACATGTCCTCGGTGCCACGACGGTCGTCGGGGTGGATTCGCTCCCACCAGTCGCGAGCTTCATGCGTCTCTTCGAGGCCAAGCAGCTCGAGCAGCGCCGGGTTCAGATAATTGAGACGCCCTTCCAGGTCCGCCACGAACATGCCGATGGGCGTCGAGCCGAGTACGGCATCGAGAAAAGCCTGACGATCGCGCAGATGCTCCAGGGCGGCAAGCCGCTCATGCTCCAGACGGTTGAAGCTGCCGGCCACTTGGCGCAGCTCGTGCATGTTGGTCGAGAGCTCGAGATAGCGCCGCTCTCCCGCGCCGACCTGCGCAATCTGCCGCTCCAGACGATGCAGGGGCCTTAGCAGCCGCCTAACCAACCAGCGCATGGTAATCAGCATCAAGATGGCTAGAACCAGCCAGGCCCACCACAAGCGTGCCAGAAAGTCGCCCAGCGGCTCTTGAACCTGGGCTTGAGGAATGGCTACCTTGACGATCCAGTTTGCCGGCCAAATCTGGCGATAGGCCATCAGCATCGCAATGCCCTCCCCGCTCGACCCAATGGCTTCCCCCTGCCAGCCATCCAGCGCCTTCTGCAAAGTGTCGGTGTCGCTCGCCAATGACCGACCAGACGCCGATGCCCGGACGCGACGGGGATGAAAAAGCGCTTCACCGGCGGCAGTGAAGACCGATACATAGCCGGCATCGCCCAGCCGAATCTCCTCGAGGCGGCGAAAAAGACCACCATGGGTGAGGTTGATCATCCCCCCTACCACGCCATTGAAGGCGCCTTGTTCGTCGAAGCGAGGTACCAGCATCAACACCAGAGAGTCACCGCTGGCCCGGCCGGTGAACGGCTGACTCACATAGGGCCAGGGCGAATGGCGCAGCATGCGGAAATACTCCGTCGTTGCGGTTTCCAGCCCTGAGCGACCCGGCACGATGGGCCAATCGGCCACGACACGCCCATCGGCATCGGCGACCATCAGCCCCTCGAACCATTCCAGCAATACCTGGGCGTTCTCCAGCCGTGCCGGCACCTCGTTTGCCGCTACATTACGCAACCCCTGCTCGAGCCGCTCCAAGGCACGCAGCCTGCGCTCGACCTCCTCGGAGAGATCGTTGGCAATCAGCTGCGATTCGTAACGCAGATGCGCCAGATTGGCATCGTCGACGAGCCCCTTGCCGAACTGCCAGGCCAGCAGCAGAACCAGACCAACGATGACTAACCAGGTCATGGCCAGGCCCGCCAGCAGACGCCCCTGCAGCGAGCAGATCGAGCGAGCCAGAACCCCGATACGCGCCGGTACGTGCAAGTATATGTCCTCAGTCAAGGTGGATGGCGCCTGCCGTGCCGATCAGACAGGTTGTGCCGCCTTCCCCTGGCAGCCCCGCGTATTGGGAAGCAGATTTCTATTTCTCTCTTATCGGCACATCCAAAGCGAATTTGAGCCTTGAGGGAAGATCGAACAATGTTACCCAATGACGCATTTTCCCTCTCAACGGAAGGCCTCACGCCCTCAAGTTCAGTCCCATGAGGACGATATAACTCCAAAGCAGGAACACATTGGTGACAACACATAAATGAACCATCACGGTAACCGCCCACCGGGCAAACAGGCCAAGCCCTTAGCCCAGCACCCCGCCCGGCTGGTGAAGGATGCCTTCGAGCAGAGCCAGACCGGCATGGTCATCACCGATGCCGACGGGCGCATCACGATGGTCAACGACGCCTTCTGCCGTATCGCCGGCAGCGACAGAGCAGAGACGACCGGCTGGCCGATCGAGCATTTTTTCGTTTCCCTGCGCCCATTTTCGCGCCTCCCCACCTCGGGAGACAGCGCCCAGGCCACGGCACTCTCCTGGCAACAGGAAGTACTGTGCCGTCAGAGCGACGGCGAGTCGGTACCGGTTCTGATGCTGGTCGACACTCTGCTCGACGAACGAAGCAACCCGCGCGGCCGCCTCTACTCTTTCGTGCGCCTCACTACGCCGAGTGGCGAGCTGCTGGACGATCACCACTGGATACACATCGACCCGATGACCGGTCTGCCCAACTGGTTGCTGCTACGGGATCGCCTCGACCACGCTCTGGCCCAGGCGGAGCGTGTCGACACTACGCTCGCCCTGCTATTCATCGATATCGACCGCTTCAAGGCGATCAATGATGCGGTGGGGCATATCGAAGGGGACCGCATACTGGGCGAGATCGCCCGACGGCTGCAGCAAGAGGTACGCAGCAAGGACACCCTAGCCCGACTCGGCAGCGACCAATTCGTGGTGCTACTGGAGAAGGACGGTACCGCCGAGGCAGCCCAGGTCGTGGCGGAGCGACTGCAGGAGGCCCTGGAGCCACCTTTCACCAGCGAGGATCGATACCTGCTGCTGACCTCTTCGATCGGCGTAGCGCTGTACCCTGGCGATGCAGAGGATGTCGAGACACTGATCCAGGCTGCGCGTAGCGCCATGTTCATGGCTCGCAAGAAGGGACCCGGGCGACTGGCCTTCGTCGACCACCGCCTGACCTCACGCCTGAAAGAGAAGTACCGGCTCGAGAGTCAGTTGAGCGAAGCCATCCACCTGCCGGACCGGCATTTCGCGCTGCACTACCAGCCCGAGTTCGATCGCAACTCGCTGCGCTGTACCGGCCTGGAAGCCATGCTGCACTGGAAGCATCCCGAACGCTGGCAACAATCACCAAACCATTACCTCGACGTGATTGCACGGCTGGGGCTCGGTGTTCGCCTCAACCGCTGGATGATCCAGGCGGTCATCGCCGACCATCGCCAGTGGAGCGACGACGCTTCGCCCCTGGCCCAACTGCCGATCTCTCTGCACCTGTGCGAGGCACACCTGGCGCAGGACACCTTCGATAGTCGTCCCCTGGACCATTTCCTGAGGCATCTGGACACGACGTCATTCGATTGGCTGACCCTCAAGGTGCCCGCCCAGGGGCTGGGCAACGACCTGGACATGGCCGCCCACATGCTCAAGCGGCTCGAACAGCTGGGCATCCGCCTTGCCGTCGAGGAGCTCGGCAGCACCCCGGTGGATATTGCCTGGCTGTCGCGGCTGCCCTTTCACAAAGCGACCGTCGACGCACGGCTGGCACGCGCGCATCGCGATGGAAGACGCTTGGTCGAGGCATCATGCCGCATGCTCAACTCCCTCGGCATTGAGCCTGTGATCGTCGGCGTCGATGACGAAACGGTAGCGACCGACATGGAAGCCACCTCCGCTCGCCTGGTCCAGGGCGACCTGTACTGCCCCGCCATGAGCGCCAAAGCGTTGTCAGCATGGCTCACCGAACACCAGCCTCCCGAGGAGTGACACGTCACTCCTCGGATCGCTCTCACACCTGCTTCGGCCGCTCGGGAAAGGTGGGTGGGTAGGCCGCCAGGTAAGCCTGGCTGACGCGCAGCACGCGTGCGTCGTCATGCTTGCCACCGGCCAACTGGAAACCGACCGGCAGACCATCCGGCGTGAAGCCGCAGGGAATGGAAGCGGCCGGCTGCTGGCTGAGATTGAAGGGATAGGAGAACGGCGCCCACTCCGCCCAGTCGCGCATGCCGCTGCCCGGCGGCACATCGTGATGAAGGGGGAAGGGGCGCACTGCCACCGAAGGTGTCATCACCAGGTGATAGCGCTGGTTGAAGTGCTCGAGCCCCTCCGTCAGCCGCGCCCGATCCCTGAGCGCATAGAACATGTCAAGTGCACTGAGCCGTTCCGCCCGCTTCGCATCCGATACCAGGCCACTGTCCAGCAGCCGTCGCTGGCGTTCACTGTGCTCGCGATAGACGGCAAGCGAAGCGGTGAACCAAAGAGTATTGAAGATGCGGATAGGCAACTCGAAGCCGGGATCGACCTCCTCCACCACAGCCCCTAGCGCTTCCAGACGATGGGCGGCCTGACGCACGCACTCGGCGACCTCCGGCTCCACCCGGGCATAGCCCAGGGTAGGCGAAAAGGCGATGCGCATGCCCTCGATGTCCTGACCCAGCTCCTCCCCCCAATCGGCAGGCTGACCGCGTAGGGCGTAGGGATCGCGATAATCGTAGCGCCCCATCACGTTCAGCATGCGCACCGCATCGGCCACGGTTCGCGTCAGCGGCCCAAGGTGGGAGAGCGTCGGCTCTTTGGACCGAGGCCACTCCGGCACCCAGCCGAAGGTGGGCTTGAAGCCGAACACGCCGGTAAACGAGGCGGGTATGCGGATCGAGCCGCCCGAATCGCCTCCCTGGTGAAGCACGCCCATGTTGAGCGCCGCAGCGACAGCGGCGCCACCGGACGAGCCCCCCGGCGTCAGCCGCGTATCCCACGGATTGGCGGTGGCCCCGAAGACACGATTGTCGGTGATGGCCTTCCACCCGAACTCCGGCGTATTGGTCTTGCCCAGAATCACCGCACCGGCCTCGCGGAGCATGCGGGCCGGCGGCGAGTCCTGCTCGCAGGGGGCGTCCGACACCGTCAACGACCCTTTGCGCGCCGGCAAACCGATCGATTCGGTCAAATCCTTCAACGACACGGGAATACCGTCTAACGCGCTCAGCGGCCGCCCTGCCTGCCAGCGCTTGCTCGACGCCTCGGCAGCGGCTTCGGCGCCTTCCCGGTCGACCAGTACATAGGCATTGACAGCTTCGTTGAAGCGCTCGATGCGCTCCAGCGCCGCGCGTGTCGCTTCCAACGGCGACGCCTTGCCACTCTCGAACAGCTCTCTCAGCTGGCCAGCATCCATGGCACCCAGATCGGTATCGCTCACAAGAACCTCCTTTTTTCCAGTGAGACACTACTGATTGTGGAAAACAGGTGGCCACCAGCGCAACCACACGGCAACAGCAACGCCTTCAGCGCTTCCCTGCCAACCAGCGCCCCACCATCAGGGCGGCAGTGGCCGAAGCCGCTACCAGAACACCCTGGCGCAGCCTCGATGAGCGATAGCCGCCGTCGATCCGACGCTCCCCCCCGGGTGGCTGGAACAGATTGCCCGAAGAGCGGGGAATTGGTCTGGCACGACGCACCGAGCCATCGACCAGCGCGGCATTGAGAATGCTGTAGCCTGGTACGAAGCGCGCAAGCAGCGAGAGTATCGCGGGCAAGCCGACGTAGGCGCTGTGGCGCGGACGCCTGGCCAGCCCCACGATGGCCTTCGCCGTGCGCCGGGGATCGTAGACCGGGGGCACCGGTTTGATAGCACGGCCGGTAAAGTTGCCACCGTCACGGAACCCCGGCGTGTCCATGACGGAAGGATAGACGTTGCAGACGTGCAGCTCGGGCCACTGCCGGAGTTCGCCACGCAGGCTGTCGGCAAAGGCCCGCAGGCCGAACTTGGCGGCACTGTAGGAAGCGGCATAGGGCTGCGGCGCCCAGCCACCCAACGAGATATTGTTGATCAGGATGCCGCGGCCCTGGCGCTTGAAGTGTGGTAGCACCGCATGAGCACCGCGCAACCCGCCCAGCAAGTCGGTCTGCACCACCTGCTCGTGGACGTCGAGCGGCACCTCCTCGAACGGTCCCAGCGCGCCGACCCCAGCGTTGTTGACCCAAATATCGATGCGACCGGCCAGGTCGACGGCACTCTCCGCCAGACGGGCCATGTCGTCGCTGTTGCTGACGTCGGCCACGACGATACGCGCCTGACCGCCCAGGCGATGACACGTCTCGGCAACGTCGTGAAGGGCGTGACGATCACGCCCGGCCAGGAACAGCGCCGCCCCACAGCGGGCAAACTCGTAGGCCGTCGCCCGACCTATACCGCTGGAAGCCCCTGTCAGCACGACTACTGAATTGCGCAAGTCTCGCAGCTGCATTCCATTTCCTCCCTGAAGACGAATAGCCTGTGAGCCACAACGTCCGGACATGCCGGGACGCAGGCCCACCCTGCCCTCAACGTAGTCAATACCGAAAGAAACCGACGAATCGCCAAGGGCCGCAGCGACGAACACGACAAAGCACCGACCTCGGAACGAAGGCCTGCTGGACAAGACTGTAAGAAACACCCCTCCGCCATGGTCGAGGGTATAGGAGAGTTTTCGGAAGTTTTTCGGGCACATGAAAAAGCCGCCTGGCGCGATGCGCCAAGCGGCTGATTCGTAAAAGCTTGTTGGTGGAGCCTAGCGGGATCGAACCGCTGACCTCAACACTGCCAGTGTTGCGCTCTCCCAGCTGAGCTAAGGCCCCACGTGCACTCGCCTTGCGAGAACGAGGCAAATCTTACTCGCCACACGCAGCTTCGTCAATACCTGAACATTGATGACGGCCTTCGTTGAGAAATACCATGGAAAGCGGATACTCATTCAATTTCCCTTGTCGGGCGAGTATGGCAAGCTTGCCCAGGACTACGTGGGTTCACTCGATAGCATCGCGGAATCCGATCACGAGCCTGCGGCCCCTGCCTGGCGGCAGCCGCCGTAATGACGAGGAATGTCAGCTTGATCAAGGTGCTCATTGTCGATGACCATCACCTGGTTCGTACCAGCCTCGCTCGCCTGCTGGAGAACGAAGAAGACATAGAAGTGCTGGGCGAAGCCGCCAGCGGCGAAGAAGCCGTCACGCTGTGCCGCACGCTCGAGCCGGACGTGGTACTGATGGACTTGCGCATGCCTGGCATCGGTGGGCTCGAGGCCACACACAAGATCATGCGCAACAATGAAGACGTACGCATTCTGGCCCTGACCGGCTTCATGGAGGACAATTTCGCTCAGCGCATGCTCGAAGCCGGTGCCGGGGGATTCATCAGCAAGGATACCCAGGTGGAGGACATGGTCGAGGCCATTCGCAGCGTATTTGCCGGCCACCGCTACATCAGCCCCGACATCGCTCAGCGGCTGGTGCTGTCACGCTTCGATTCCGAGGAAAATCCGTTCGACAAGCTCTCCCAGCGCGAGCTTCAGGTCGCCATGATGATCGTCAACTGCCAGCGGGTCTCGGAGATCTCCGATCGGCTGTTCCTCAGCCCCAAGACCGTCAACACCTATCGCTACCGGATCTTTGAGAAGCTCGGCGTCGAAACCGACGTGGAGCTGACGCACCTGGGACTGAAGCACGGCCTGGTAGAGGGGTTCGACACCACTCCCTCCAACTGAGCAGGCGTCTGGTATGCTAGCAGCATGAGCTTCGATTCACGCCAGTTCCTCGCCAACCTCACCCAGTCGCCGGGCATCTACCGCATGCTGGACGAGCATGGCGATACGCTCTACGTAGGCAAGGCCAAGCGCCTGAAGGCCCGCTTGGCCAGTTACTTCCGCGGCGCGCTCAATGCCAAGACCCAGGCCATGGTGTCGCGCATCGCCGATGTGCAAGTGACGGTCACGCGCAGCGAAATCGAGGCGCTGCTGCTCGAGCAGACCCTGATCAAGGAGCTGCGTCCGCCATATAACATCCTGCTGCGCGACGACAAGTCATACCCCTTCGTCTTCGTCACCGATCGCCATCCGTTTCCGGCGCTCGAATACAAACGAGCCCGTCGGCGCCATGAGGATGGCCGTTACCTCGGCCCCTATCCCAGCAGTGGCGCCGTGCGCGAAAGCCTGTCGCTGATGCAGAAGATCTTTCGCATCCGCAACTGCGAAGACAGTGTCTTTGCCCATCGTACGCGGCCCTGCCTGCAGTATCAGATCCAGCGCTGCAGCGCGCCCTGCGTGGGCTATATCGGTGAAGTCGATTACCGTCGCGACCTGGAGCACGCGGTGATGTGCCTCGAAGGGCGCAGCGAGCAGGTCACCCAGGAGCTGACCGAGGCCATGGAGACAGCCAGCCGCAATCTGGCCTTCGAAGACGCGGCCCGCCTGCGCGACCAGATCCAGCACCTGCGCCAGCTACAGCACCGCCAGTTCGTCGACACCGAAGGCGGCGACGCCGACATCTTCGCCCTGGCCGAACGCGAAGGAGCGCTGTGCATCTCCGTATTGGCGGTTCGTCAGGGGCGGCTACTGGGCGCTCGCCATCACGCGCCGGACAATGGCCTGGGGCTCGATCCCGCTGAGCTGCTGGGCGAATTCGTCAGTCAGTACTACCTGGGCCAGGGACGCGAGATACCGCGCGAGGTGATCGGCAGCCTACCGCTGCCCGACAGCGATATCCTGGAAAGTGCGCTGAGCAGTCGCGCCGAGCGGCGCGTACGGGTCACCCACAGGGTGCGCGGCCACCGCAGCCAGTGGCTGGAGCTGGCCAGAACCAATGCCGAACAGCAACTCGGCAGCCGCCTGGCCAGCCAGGGCGAACTCGAGCGACGTTTCCATTCACTGCAGACCGCGCTGGGACTCCCCGCCCCGCCGGAGCGGCTCGAATGCTTCGACATCAGCCACAGCCACGGCGAGGCCACCGTGGCCTCCTGCGTGGTATTCGACCGCAACGGACCACGCAAGTCCGATTACCGTCGCTTCAACATTGAGGGAGAAACCGCGGGCGACGACTACGCCGCCATGCGTCAGGCGCTCGGCAGGCGCTTTCGGCGTCTTGCCGAAGGCGAAGGCATCGCCCCGGACATCCTGCTGCTGGACGGCGGCAAGGGGCAGCTCAACCTGGCCCGCGAGGTCCTTGCCGAGCTGGGAGTCGGCAACATCCTGCTGCTCGGCGTGGCCAAAGGCACCACCCGCAAGGCCGGCCTCGAGACACTGTTCATCGAAACCATCGATCGCACACTCGACCTACCGGCATCCTCACCTGCGCTGCACCTGATTCAACACGTGCGCGACGAAGCCCACCGCTTTGCCATCACCGGACACCGCAACCGCCGTGACAAGGCCCGCCGCAGCTCCGCCCTGGAAGGCATTGCCGGTATCGGCCCCAAACGCCGACGCGAACTGCTGCGCTTCTTCGGCGGGCTGCAGGGGGTCAAGCAGGCCAGCCGCGAGGAGTTGGCCCGGGTTCCCGGCATCAGCGCCGCACTGGCCGAAGCGATTCATCGCTCCTTGCATGGATGATGACGCCCGGTACAGATAGAATGGGGCCTCTTCGGCTTTCCTGACCTTAGGCAAGGACCTCTCGTCAATGAACATCCCCAACATCCTGACGCTGGCAAGAATCGCCTTCATCCCGCTGCTGGTGGTGTTCTTCTACCTCCCCTACTCCTGGAGCATGCCGGTGGCGGCCGCCCTGTTCGCCCTGGCTTCCGTGACCGACTGGCTAGACGGCTACCTGGCCCGCCGCTGGGATCAGTCCACCCCGTTCGGCGCCTTTCTCGATCCGGTAGCGGACAAGCTGATGGTGGCCGTGGCCCTGGCGCTGCTGATCGAGCGCTTCGACAGTATCTGGCTGACCTTGCCGGCGCTGGTCATCATCGGCCGTGAGATCGTGATTTCGGCACTGCGCGAATGGATGGCCGAAATGGGCAAGCGCGGCAAAGTGGCCGTCTCCTGGCTGGGCAAGGTCAAGACCACATTGCAGATGGTCGCCCTGCTGCTGCTGCTGGCCTTTGCCCCCGGCACCCAGCTCTCGTTGCTGGGTGTCTTGACCCTGCATGCGGCCGCCATCATGACGCTCTGGTCGATGGTGATGTACCTGCGCGCCGCCTGGCCTCATCTATCCCGTGCCATGTAGCCTGACACCACCGAACGCCAACAAGTGATTGACACTAAGCGGCTTATCCGTATAATTCGCTCTCGAGTCGAGCGGGAATAGCTCAGTGGTAGAGCATCGCCTTGCCAAGGCGAGGGTCGGGAGTTCGAATCTCCTTTCCCGCTCCAATCTCTTGCGAGCCAAGCTCCAGGAGAGGCGGTATCGAGAGAGTCGTGAGCCGGCACGCCGGTCCGATCGATCTCCTTGCCGCGCCAATACGACTCCCAGAGGCTGGATGGCAGAGTGGTTATGCAGCGGACTGCAACTCCGTGTACGCCGGTTCGATTCCGACTCCAGCCTCCATTTCTTGTCCCCTTTCAGCTGCCTGCTCGAAAACCGTGCCGCCCGGATGGCGAAATTGGTAGACGCAAGAGACTTAAAATCTCTCGGTGGCAACACCGTGCCGGTTCGAGCCCGGCTCCGGGCACCAGGCTCTTCGCTATCCCGCTCTCATCCCTGTAACCTCAGGCACCTTTGAGCCAAGCTGGCTGATGCAACAGGCTTCAGCGAGAACCCGCATGGCCCCAAGCATACTGGCTCGTAGCGAACATGACATCCTGGTCATCGGCGGCGGTGTCGCCGGCCTGACCCTCGCCCTGCATGCCGCCGAGACGCGTCGCGTCACGCTGGTGCGCCCCGCCAGCGATGATCAGGGCGCCAGCCGCTGGGCTCAGGGCGGCATTGCCGCAGTGCTCTCCCCCCAGGACGACTTCGATGCCCACGTAGCGGATACGCTGGTAGCCGGCGACGGCCTGTGTGACGAGCGGGCCGTGCGCTTCACCGTCGAGCAAGGCCCGGGAGCCATCGAATGGCTGCTGTCGCTCGGCGTTCCCTTCACCCGCGACGACAGCCCCACGGCTAGCTACCCTTACCACCTGACCCGCGAAGGCGGACACGGCACGCGACGTATCATCCACGCCGAGGACGCCACCGGACGTGCCGTGCTGGATACCCTGAAGCGCCATGCCGAGGCGCATGCCGCCATCACGATCCGCGACGACCTGGTGGCCATCGATCTGCTGTCGGACACCGAGAGCCGCTGCCGCGGCGCACGCTGCCTGGACGAGCAAGGCCGGCTGCAGGAACTGGTGGCCAACGACACCGTACTGGCCACCGGCGGCGCCAGCGGCATCTATCGCCATGCCACCAGCCCGCACCCTGCCAGCGGCGAAGGCATGCTGATGGCGGCCGAACTGGGCGCCGAGCTGATGAACCTCGAGTTCCAGCAGTTCCATCCCACCTGCCTCTACGATCCGGAGGGCCCGCCCTTTCTGATCAGTGAGGCGGTGCGCGGCGAAGGCGGGCGACTCTACAGCACCGACGGACGCCGCTTCATGCCGGAACTCGACCCCCGCGCCGAACTGGCACCGCGCGACATCGTCGCCCGCGCCATCGATGCCGAGATGCAACGCACCGGCTCACCCCATGTCTGGCTGGACGTGACACACCTGGGCGAAGCGGCCATCCGCCATCACTTCCCCACCATTCACGCCCACTGCCTGAGTCGCGGCCTGGACATCACCCGCCAGCCGATTCCCGTGGTGCCCGCCGCCCACTACAGCTGCGGCGGCATTGCCACCGACCTGGACGGATGCTCCAGCGTGCCGCATCTGTATGCCATCGGGGAAGTGGCCTGCACGGGTCTGCACGGCGCCAACCGCATGGCCAGCAATTCGCTGCTGGAATGTCTGGTCTTTGCCCGCAGCTGCGCTGCAAGGCTGGCACACGCCGAGGCACCTGCCCTGGCGTCTCCAACGCCTGCGCCCTCGGGAAGTGAGCCGATAGACGCGGAACGTGTTCAGCAATGGCGTATTCGCATGCGCAGCGTCATGAGCCAGCATGTGGCAATAGTGCGCCGCGACGAGGGGCTCGATGCCGCCGCCGGCGAACTGGACTCACTGATGCACGAAGTGCGAAACGTCATCGCCAATGCCGCTCCCAGCACGGCGCTGGCAAGTCTGTGGCATGCGCTCAGGCTGGCCCGCTTGACCGTCAAGGCGGCGCGCATGCGTCGCGAATCCCGCGGGCTGCACTACAACCCGGATTGCCCGGACCACGCCAAAACCGGCCTGACACCACAACCGTCGCGGCTGCATCTGCAAGACTTGTCCCTCTGACGGGCGCCATCCTGCCGGCGCCCGACGCGTGTCATCGGGCCAGGGCGCGGCGCAGCTGACGCAACGCATCGCCGGGCGCACTGTCGGGCCACAGCCATGCCTTGCGTCCATTGAGTTCCAGGGCAATCAGCCAAGGGCCGAGATAATCGCAAGTCAACCTGACCGGCACCGCCTCGGCGGCCGACTCGGGCTGCCATGTCCAACGCCAGTTGCCGGCCGCTTCCGGATGCATGTGCAAGACGCCACGCACCTGCCCGCGCCAGAGCCACCAAGCCAGTGGCAATAGCCACCCCACGGCCGGCACCGCCAGCCAGCTCGGCCCGAAGTGGAGCACGACCCCGGTGACCAGCACGGCCAGCAGGAACTGGCAACACCACCCCAGTCTAGATGGGGCGATGCGGATCGTTGTCGGCGTTCTCGGCATGTTGCTGTATCAGCGTCACGATGCGCTGAAACTCCGGGGCGGGCGGCTCACGCCTCATCAGCCAGGCGAACAGATCCTGATCTTCCCCTTCGATCAAGGCTCGGTAGGCAGCCTGGTCGTCGCTGCCCAACTGGTCGTAGCAGTGCTCGAGGAAGGGAATCAGCAGCAGGTCGAGCTCCCACATTCCGCGCCGTGAATGCCAGTAGAGCCGCTTGCGCAAGGCTGCGGCATCGGGGGTGTTCGCTTCGCTCAACGTCGGCCTCGATGGTCTGAAAGAGTGGGCAACCAGTATACCGGACCCTCGAAAATACGGCAGCGCCTACCCTCAGAATGTGCGATTTCCTTGACCATGGTCGTAGTGCGTTGTTTTATCACGATTTGAGCAGTATGCTGAGGGTTAGAATAAGAATGCCGCCCAGTCCCACCGGACCGGGAATCGCCTGGAGAGATGACCCGATGACCAAATCCGAATTGATCGAGCAGATCGCCATGCGACAGCCCGAGCTTTCGATCAAGGAAGTCGAATCTGCGGTTCGCCTGATCCTCGATGACATCACCGACACCCTGGCCGAAGGCGGACGTGTCGAAATCAGGGGGTTCGGCAGTTTTTCCTTGCATTATCGAGAGCCGCGGGTAGGTCGTAACCCCAAGACCGGCGAGCCGGTCGCGCTGGAGGGCAAGTTCGTGCCACACTTCAAGCCTGGCAAGGAGCTTCGCGAGCAGGTCAATGCCAGCCGCGCCCTCGGCTATTAATCTTTCGAACTTACAAGGGATAGACACATGCGTTGGCTCAAAGGCCTGATCGTGGCCATCATTCTGCTGGCGGTCCTGCTTGTCGGCATCCTCTTTGCCGTCAACAACCAGCAGACGGTACCGCTGAATCTGATCTGGCTGGAGCTACCGGCAGTATCGCTCTCCGTCTGGCTCCTGGCCGCCCTGGTCAGCGGCGTCGTGCTGGGAATGCTGGCGATGACGGGAGTCTGGCTGCGGCTGCGCACTGCACTCTCCCGCGCCCAGCGGCTGAACCGTCAGCAGCGCAAGGAACTCGACCGGCTTCGCGTTCAGGAGCTCAAGGAACTGCCCTAAAATGCCCGATGCCCTGCTGCTTGCCCTGCTGGTGGCCGCCGTTGCCATCGGCTGGTGGCTAGGCCGACGCGAGCGCCAGGGTAACCGCGATCCCGCGCCGCCGAACACGCTGTCGCGGGATTACTTCGTCGGCCTGAACTACCTGCTCAACGAGCAGCCCGACCGCGCCATCGAGACCTTCGTCAGCGCTCTCGAGGTAAACAGCGAAACCGTCGACACCCATATCACCCTGGGCAACCTCTTTCGCACCCGGGGCGAGGCCGACCGTGCCGTCAAGATTCACCAGAACCTGCTGGCCCGCCCCACCCTGACCGCCCTGCAAAGCGATCAGGTGCAGCTCGAACTCTCTCGCGACTTCCTGCACCTTGGGCTGTTCGACCGCAGCGAGCGCCTGCTCCAGCAGCTGATCCGCGATACCAGCCATGACGACATTCGACATGCCGCCAAGCGCCTGCTTGCAGATCTGTTCGATCGTGAAGGCGAATGGCAGGCCGCCTTCGACGTCGCTTATCCCAACTTGATTCGCCAGCACGATGACGTGCGCCGCGCCGCAGCCCACTGGTTATGCGAAATGGCCGATCAGGAGCGCCACTCGGCTAGTCCGGGCCTGGCCCGCAAGCATCTGCGCCGCGCGCTCTCCATCGACCCACGCTGCGTACGCGCCAATCTGCTGTTGTCGGCCCTTGCCCAGGATACCGGTCACTATCGCGAGGCCATTCGCATACTCATGCGCATCCCCGATCAGGATCTGGACATGATGCCGATCGTGCTCGAGCCGCTGCACCATGCCTATCGCATGCTCGACGACGAGTCCGGCCTGGTATCTTGCCTCGAGGAGCTGCTGGAGCGCGCCCACGTCACCAGCCTGATCATTCTGCTGGCAGAAACCCAGCGCAAGAGGCTCGGCCTGCAGGTGGCCATCGACCTGGTCAGCGAACAGCTCAACCGTGCCCCCAGCCTGGGTGCGCTCGATTACCTGCTGGATCTCTATCAGCATCAGCAGCAGGAGCGTGGTGCGCCCGACAACCGGCTGCAGTTGCTCAAGCAGCACACCCATGCCCTGCTGGCGGTTCGTCCACGCCACCGCTGCCAACGCTGCGGCTTCGCCGGCCAGCCGCTGCATTGGCAGTGCCCCAGCTGTCGCAGTTGGGGCACCACTCGCCCCATCACCGGCATCGAGGGGGAGTGAGCGCCCGGGCCTCAGCCTGCCGCCAGTTCCTGCTCGATGGCCTGCAGCGCCGCCATGGGGTCCTGCGCCTGAGTGATCGGCCGACCGATCACCAGGTGCGTGCTTCCCGCCGCCATGGCCTCGGCCGGAGTCATCACGCGGCGCTGATCGCCATGCTCGGCACTGCGTGGCCTGATGCCTGGCGTCACCTTGAGAAAATCGGTGCCACACAGCTGCCGCAGCCTGGTCGATTCCTGAGCCGAGCAGACCACGCCATCCAGGCCGCACTCGCGGGTCAGCAGGGCCAGACGCTCGACGTGTTCCGCCGCCGGCGCGGCAACGCCAACCTCGGCGAGATCCTCACCCGTCATGCTGGTCAGCACCGTCACCGCGATCAGATGCGTCCCGAGGCCGTGGCGGTCGAGCCGCTCACGCGCCGCCTCCATCATGCGCCGCCCACCGCTGGCATGCACGTTGACCATCCACACGCCCTGCTCGGCAGCGGCCTGCACGGCCCCGGCAACGGTGTTGGGAATGTCGTGGAACTTCAGATCGAGAAAAAGCTGAAAGCCACGCCCGTGGAGCGCCTCGATGATCTCCGGGCCGCTGCGGGTGAACAGCTCCTTGCCGACCTTGAGGCGACAGCGCGCAGGGTCGAGCCGGTCGGCCAGACACAGGGCGGCATCGAGGGAAGAGTGATCGAGGGCGATGATCAGCGGTGAATCACAGGACACGTTACAGCACTCCGACGACGAGTTGAGCGGCGATTATACCAGCCTGGAAGCGTTAACCCTTCTTGGCCGCGTGGGCTATCTTCTGAACTATGCTCTTGCCTAATGCAGGCCCTTGCGATTGCACGGCAAATCCTGCCATGTGGCGATTCAGGTGACGACAACGACCAAGCCCTAAATCGATGGACCGGAGGAATCCATGACAATCGAACAACGCATTGGTCCCATCTCCCTGCCTGACAACCGTACCCGGCGAATGCTCACTACCCTGCTGGAGGGGTCGGGAGTGACCCTGAACGGCGATGCCCCGTGGGATCCTCAGATCTATCATCCCGACTTTTGCTCGCGCATTTTGCGCCAGGGCTCCCTGGGGCTGGGAGAGTCCTACATGGACGGCTGGTGGGAGTGCGAAAGCCTCGACGAACTGGCCTGCCGCCTGCTCCGACACGGCCTCGGCGAACGCGCCCGTCCAACCACCGATCGCATCATGTACCGGCTGCAGGCGGGGCTGCTCAATCTGCAGAGCAAGGCCCGAGCCTACATGGTCGGCGAAGCCCATTACGATCTCGGCAACGATCTCTTCGAGCGCATGCTCGACCCGACCATGTGCTACTCCTGTGGTTACTGGAAAGAGGCCACCACGCTTCACGAGGCACAGCTCGCCAAGCTCGAACTGGCCTGCCGCAAGCTGGAGCTGCGTCCCGGCATGCACGTGCTGGACATCGGCTGCGGCTGGGGCAGTTTCGCCGAGTATGCGGCCCGCCACCATGATGTTTCCGTCACCGGGATCACCATATCCCGCGAGCAGGCGGAGCTGGCCCGGCAGCGCTGCGTCGGGTTGCCCATCGATATTCGGCTCATGGATTACCGCGAGCTCGATGGCCGCTTCGACCGCATCGTCTCCATCGGCATGTTCGAACATGTCGGCCATCGCAACTACGCCACCTATTTCCAGACCGTGGAGAAGCTACTGACAGACACTGGCCTCTTCCTGCTGCATACCATCGGTTCGAACAGCTCCGAGATCACCGTCGACCCCTGGATCGACCGCTACATCTTCCCCAACGGCGTGCTACCCTCGGCACGGCAGATCGCCGACGCCAGCGAAGGCCTGCTGCTGCTCGAAGACTGGCACAACTTCGGCCCAGACTACGACCGGACGCTGATGGCCTGGCGCGACAATTTCGATGCCCGGTGGCACGAGATAGCCGATCGTTACTCAAAGCGCATCGAGCGCATGTTCCGCTACTATCTGTCGGTATGTGCCGGCGCCTTTCGTGCTCGCGACATACAGCTATGGCAAGTGGTGTTTTCCCGCGCACGCACCGAGCGATACGACGCGCCGCGCTGAGAGAACGGCATGCGGTCACGTATGGCTTACAAAAAGTATGGGCAATTTCTTACAGCTTTAGACAGGTGATTTACTCACTGTTACATCGTATATTAGGCCTTCGCTAAACGGCTCTACCCCGATGCAGGCGCTGGTCGCGCTGCCATCCTACCTGAGGCATTACGCCGAGCCGTTATATAACAACAGCTTGTTTGCAATGTATGCAGCAGGAAAACAAGGGACACCCGCATGCCTTACGACAATGCCATGACGGGTGGGGGGCTGAATGAGCCAATCGGCATGCACGATTTCGCTGAGCGCTTGCCTGGCGTCATCTTTCAGTTTCATCGTGACCCAACCGGTCACATGCACTTCCCCTACCTGGCCGGAAGCGGCACCAGCCTGCCCGGCATCGACCGTCACGCTCTGAGCCAGGATGCGCGTCACATGCTCGACCGCCTGGATGCGGAGGACCACCCGCGGGTCATGGCCGCCATCGAGCGCTCGGCGCGCTGGCGCATTCCCATTGCCACCAAATTCCGCATCCGCCTCTCGGGGCGTCGCTATCGCTGGGTCGCACTGCGCGCCCAGCCTGAGGATTCGGCGACAGGTGTGCTCTGGCATGGCCTGATGATCGATATCACTGAACAGATGGCCGAAGAGGCAAGACTGCGCAAACTCTCGGATACCGACGATCTGACCGGCCTGGCCAATCGTCGGCGCCTGATGTCGCGTCTGGACGAAGAGATCGCCAGGAGCAACCGTCACGGCAGCCCACTGTCGTTGATGCTCATCGATCTGGATCACTTCAAACGAGTCAACGACACCTGGGGGCATCTCCAGGGCGACCAGGTACTCGCCGAATTCGCTACCCTGTGCCATGACCTGCTGCGCGAAGAGGACGTCATCGGTCGCCTGGGCGGCGAGGAGTTCGCCGTGGTCCTACCGCTGACCCCGCTGGTCGCCAGCCGTCCCCTCGCCGAACGCCTGCGCAGCGAGATTGCCGATTATGACTTCGGTATCTCGTCCGGTCAGCTCACCGCCAGCATCGGTCTTGCCGAATACCGCCTGGGAGAGCCGAGAGACGCCTTGATCGAGAGGGCCGACCGCAGTCTCTATGCTGCCAAGCGCCAAGGGCGCAATCGTGTCGTCAGTTGAACGGCGTCAGCTGGTATTGCGTCGCTTTTGCCACCAGTGCATCACGACATGCAGCGGCAGGTAAAGCACGAGTGGCCAGACCAAGGCCAGCAGTAGCAGGTACAGCAGCGGATCGGCCCACTGCTGAGGGGTTCCAAAAGGCCCGTGCACCCAGTTGATGTTGCGCTCGGGCTCGGTGAAGAGATAAGTGAGCGGCAGCAGCAACCAGGTCAGCAGCGTCTGCCACCTCAGGGCTCGAGAGTCGTAGCCCAGCCTCAGCACGGCGTAGCCGGCTACCACCGGCAGAATGAGGTGATAGAGCGACAGCACCCTGGCCAGCCAGGGATGTCCGGGATCGAGCATGTACTCGGTGCCGCCGATCGGGTGTACCCCGGTCAACCAGGCCACGCCGACATCCAGCGTCCAGAAGGCCCCTACCAGCGCCACCGAGAGCCACTGCATCGACAGCAGCAGACGGCTTCAGAAAGCTGGCGACATTGCACAACCAGAAGTAGTTCTGCACGCCTAGCATCACGGCAAAGGCAGGCGCCCAGAACAGGATCCAGCCGGTGAACAGCAACTTGAGCCAGAGCGGCAAGGCGCTATGCTGATGCATTGAAACTCGACTCCCTGACGAGCCCCGCATTGGCGGCCCGGCTTGATTTCAGGGCTTCCCTTCCCTACAGCGTAGCCATGCAAAGGCCAAATGCCTCAGGAGAAACCGGCATGACCCAGCTCTCGCGTCAACCCTGCGAGGCCTGCCGCCGCCAATCCCCCACCGTGTCGGAAGCGGAAATCAGGCTGTTCAAACCCGAGGTGCCCGAGTGGCAGATTGTCGAACGCAATGGCATCATGCAACTTGAGCGGGTCTTTACCTTCCCCAATTTTCGTCAAGCGCTGGCGTTCACCAATCGCGTGGGCGAGATTGCCGAGGCCGCTGGCCACCACCCGGCGCTCCTGACCGAATGGGGTAGGGTCACCGTGAACTGGTGGACCCATAAGATCAAGGGCCTGCATCGCAACGACTTCATACTTGCCGCCAGAACCGACGAGGTAGCGAAATAAATGTTCGAACATATTGAGCGGGTCCCCGGGGACGCCATCCTCGGCCTGATCGAGGCCTTCAAGAAGGACACCAATCCTCAGAAGGTCGATCTCGGCGTCGGTGTCTACAAGGACGCCCAGGGCAACACCCCGGTGATGCGCGCCGTCAAGGAAGCCGAGGCCCTGCTGCTCAAGAACGAAACCACCAAGACCTACATCGGCTCCCACGGCGCGCCCCAGTATGGCGAAGTGGTTCTGCCCATGGTGCTTGGCAAGGACTCACCGGTGCTGGCCGCCAAGCGCGCCAGTGCCACTCAGTCCCCGGGCGGCACCGGCGCCCTTCGGCTGGCTGCCGACTTCATCAGCGCCCAGCTTCCCGGCAAGGGTATCTGGGTGAGCGATCCCACCTGGCCGAACCATCACGGCATCTTCACGTCTGCGGGCATCGAGCTGCACAAATACCCCTACGTCGACGCCGAAAACCGCCTCGATTTCGAGGGCATGCTGGCAGCCGTCAAGCAGATTCCCGCCGGCGACGTCATCGTGCTGCACGCCTGCTGCCACAACCCCACCGGTTTCGACCTGGACCGTGGACAGTGGCAGCAGATTCTCGAAGTGGTACGCGAACGCAACCTGCTACCGCTGATCGACTTCGCCTATCAGGGCTTCGGTGAAGGCCTCGACGAGGATGCCTATGGCGTGCGCCTGATGGCCGAAAACCTCGACGAGGTCATCATCACCAGCTCCTGCTCGAAGAATTTCGGCATCTACTGCGAGCGTACCGGCTGCCTGATCATGGTGGCGAAGAACAGCGAGCAGATGGAGAACGTGCGCTCCCAGGTAGCTATCGTGGCACGCGAGAACTACTCCAACCCGCCGGCTCACGGCGGCGCTATCGTCAGCGAGATCCTGCACTCTGCCGAACTGGCCGCCCTCTGGCGCGAGGAACTCACCGAAATGCGCGACCGCATCAATACCCTGCGGCGCGACTTCGTCGAGTCACTCAAGCCCTACGGACTCGATCAGAAATATGCCTGCGTGGCCGAGCAGCGCGGCATGTTCTCCTATACAGGGCTCAAGCCCGAGCAGGTCGACCGCCTGCGCGACGAGTTCGGTATCTACATGGTGCGCTCGGGTCGCGCCAACGTGGCCGGCTTCTCCCACGAGAACCTGCCCTACCTGGCCAAGGCCATCGCGGCCGTCAACTAGGCAACGCTCGCCCGAACGCAAAGCCCCGGCTCAGGCCGGGGCTTTGCGTTCGGGCGAGCGGTCAACGGTCCCGTCAGCCCTCCTTGCCATCGAACAACGGCCGCATGTTCTCGATCAGATAGCGGTCATCGAATCCCGCCTCCTGCTTCAACGCGTCCAGGTCGGGTATGTTCACCTGATATCGGTCGCGGAACACCAGACCATCGTCGTTCAGCGCGGTAAAGGTACGGCTGACATGCACCGGGCTGAGCCCCAGCAGATCCGCCAGGATCTCTTGGGATAGAGGCAAGCGCAGACTGTCACTGCCGTTGGCCTCGGTCTGGCGGAGGCGCTGAAACATCTCCAGAATGAAGTGGGCCACCTTCTGGCGGGCATTGCGGCGTGCCAGATTGACCAGACGCTCCGTGAGCAGCACTTGCTGACGACTGGCAATGGCGAAGAGGATGGAGGTCAGTGTCAAGGACTGCCGAAAGATATCGACCAGGTGGCGGTGCGGAAAGAAACACACCTCGCCATCCTCGACCATCTGCACGCCGGCCAGACGCTGGGAGAAGGCGAACTCGCGCAGACCGATGATATCCCCCGGCAGGTAGATCTCCAGGATCTGCCGAGTCCCGTTTTCCAATTCGCGGTAGGAGAATGCCCAGCCATGCTTGAGCGTGCAGAATTCATGAGCCTCGTCTCGCTCCTCCCACAGGACAGTGCCGGCCCGCACCGGCGTAGCGCTATCTTCCAGCCGGGCCAGTAGCATAACGTCCTCGTCTGACACCGGGTGGTAATGGCGAAAATGGCGAACGACACAGCTCTCCTCTGAGCTCATCGGTACTCTCCTCTCGATGCAGACGTAAGCCCACGCACGTGAACACTCAAAACCGTTACAGCAGTATACGACAAAGGCAGTCTTGACCAATCAGTCAGGCTCAGGCCAGACTGGATGCGCCTTGTATACAAACCCAACTCATAAGAGGCTCACCATGGCGGCTTCCCCTGTGCACTACCCCTGGTACAAGAAGGAGGATACCGACGCCTTCTTCGCCCTTTTTCAGAACAATATCGCGAATTTCGTCATCATTGCGATCACCATGCTGGGCATGGGGTTCCCCGCCTCCATCGTCTTCGGCCAGGTGCTCCCGGGAGCCGCCGTCGCCGTGATGGTGGGTAATTTCTACTATGCCTGGAGTGCGGCCCGACTGGCACGCAAGGAAAATCGCAGCGACGTCACCGCGCTCTCCTACGGTATTTCCACTCCGGTGATGTTCGTGTTTCTGTTCGGCGTGCTGCTGCCCGCCAAACAGCTCACCGGCGATGCCACGCTGGCCTGGAAGGTTGCCGTGGCGGCCTGTTTCATCAGCGGCGCCATCGAGGCGGCCGTGAGCCTCATCGGCCGCTGGGTCCAGTATCACCTGCCCCGCGCAGCCATGCTCGGTGCCGTCGCGGGGGTGGCGCTGACCTTCATCGCCGGCGAGATGCTGTTCAAGACGCTGGAAATGCCGGTCATCGGCCTGTTGGTACTGGCGATCATCATCGTCGGCCTGGTGGCCCGCGTCGCCATGCCGTTCCGCCTGCCCACCTCGCTGTTCGCCATCGTCATCGGCACCGCCATGGCCTACCTGATCGGCGATGCTGGCGGCGAGCGCTTCAGCGATGCCTTCACCCATCTGGGCTTCTATCCGTTGCTGCCCAACATGGCCTGGTTCGAGGGGCTTGGGCTGCTGTTCACCGGCATGTTGGCGGTGCTCACGGTGGTACTGCCGATCACGCTGTACAACGCCATCGAGACCATGAACAACGTCGAGGCGATGGAAGCCGCAGGCGACAAGTATGACGTTCGCGAATGCCAGGCGGTAGATGGAGCCGGCACCATGATCGGCGCGCTGTTCGGCGGCGTCTTCCCGACCACCGTCTACATCGCCACCGTAGGTGCCAAGTGGATGGGAGCAGGACGCGGCTACAGCATCCTCAATGGTGCAGTCTACGCCTTGGCCACCATGTTCGGCCTGATTGCCGCCCTGGCGGCCATCATCCCGGTCTCGGTGGTTGCCCCGATTCTGGTCTTCGTCGGCATGTCGATGATCGCCACTGCCTTTCAGAGCAACGATACGCGTTACTATCCCGCCGTGGCACTGGCCATGCTGCCCTACTTCGCCAACTACGTGATGACCCGCTTCAACAATGCCGCCGGTGAGACGGTCGCAGGCATCTCGCCCGGTATCGTGCCGCTGGGCCAGGGCGCCATGTTCATGGCCATCTTCATCGGCGCCATGACCGTTTCGGTCATCGATCACCAGTTCCGCCGCGCCGCCGCTTTCGCCGGCGTCGCGGCCGCCTTCTCCTTCGTCGGCCTGATGCATGCGCCCAAGCTGGCCTTCAACGCCGCCTGGGACTTCACGTTGGGCTACCTGGTGATGGGCGTGCTTTTCCTCTATTTCGCCTGGCAGCAAGAGAAGCTGGCCACCCCATACTCAGCCAATTCCGCATCCAACCGGCAACCCTCTTCCGCCGATTGATGACGCCCCACTGGCCATGCAACCAAAAAGCCCTGTCGAGTGACAGGGCTTTTCGCAGCAAGAAGCGCCTTCATGAGCGAAGCCGCTGTCTCAACTCGTTATTGACGAGCCTGCCAGGTCAGACAGTTACTGGATGGGCTGGGCGGGCTGTTCACCACCCTGCTGCTGCATCTGATCCTGCAGGTCCTGCATCTGCTGCTGTTGCTGGGCAATCGCCTCGTCCAGGCGCTGACGCTGCTCATCGGTGAAGACAGCTTCGATGCGGGACTGCAGCAGTACCGTCTCGGCAGTAATCTCACCGGTCAGGTCGCCCAGCCGCGCAGCATCCTGGCGAATGGCATTCTCGTCGAAGTCGGGGCCAACGTACTCACCGAGGCGCGCTTGCAACGCCTGAGCCTCCTGCTCCTTGGGTGCCAGCTGGCGCTCCGCATCGTCGAGCAAGCCACGGATTTCCTGCTGCTGATTCTCGTCCAGATCGAGCAACTGATCGAGCTGATCCACCTGGTCGCCCTGGGGCGGTGCCTGCATCTGCTGCGCTGCCGCAGCGCCAGCGATGCCCAGGGTGAGCGCGAGAGTTGCCACAAATTTGGTGAGCTTCATTGGTTACTCCATTCCATCAGAGTTGCTTTCATGGCTCGTGCCGGCCGAGCCACTACGTCCTTACCCTGACAGCACATAGCGCCTCAGGTTCGCTCACGAGCCAAAAGTTTCGACTCGGGCCCACCATCGAGCCCCCTTCGGGCCAGCAAGCGGCGCATCAGTTGCCAAGCCATCAAGCCTGCCAACACGTTCCCCAACGCGGCCCCCATGGCCAGACCGGCAAGCCCACCGAGCCAGGCCCCCAGCCATAGGCAAGGGAGATAACAGACGAAGAGTCTTGCCGCCGACATCAACATGGCCCTCAGCGGCCAGCCCAACGCGTTGCCGGCGGAAACCACCAGCATGCAGACGCCCAGCGCGGCGTAGCTTGGCAGCAGGAAGCGAATCAGCAAGGTCAGATCCCCGCGCACCTCTGGGCTTCCGGCCAGCAGCTGCGCCAGCCACGGAGCCAGGATTGCCAGTAGCAGGCCGAGCCCAAGCTGCCATGCCACCACGACCCGCAGCGCCAGGCCTATCAGTTCGCGAACCTGCTGCCAGTCGCCTGCACCGTAGCAACGACCCAACCAAGGGGGTAACGACATGGTCATGGCCAGGACCACGACCAGAGCCAGGGTCTCGAGCCGGCTTGCCAATCCCCAGGCCGCTACAGAAGCTTCTCCCAGGCCGGCCACTACCGAGATGGCGAGCATCGCCGCCAATGGCGGCATCAGCTGTCCGATCATCGCGGGCCCAGCGATACCAATGAAGGGGCGTGCCGAAACCGCCAACTCCTGTCTGAGCCCGCTTCGCGCCAGCCAGTCGCTGTGACGCAAACGCCCCACCACGACCAGCAATCCGCAGCCAAAGGCTATTGCCGTGGCCCAGGCCGCGCCTGGAAGTCCGAGCCCCGACCAGGGGCCAACGCCGAAGATCAGCAGTGGATCGAGCGCCAGGTTGACCAGGCTGGTGACGACCATCATCTTGCCGGGCAGGCGTGTATCGCCATGGGCGCGGAACAGGCTGTAGATGAAGTAGAGCACCGCCCCCAGCCAGGCCGCAAACAGCTGGGGCTCCCAGTAGGCGCGAATCAGCGGCAGCGTTGCCGTATCGGCCCCCAGGCGGGTGAAAATCGGCACCTGGGCCCACCATAACACGATGGCCAGCAGCGCTATGGTCACGCTGCCCACCGACACCACCAGCGTTCCCAGGCGCCGTGCCCGTGCGACCTCTCCGGCACCCAGTGCTCGCGAGATCAGAGCCGCAATGGCAATGCCAAGCCCCACCTGCACGCCGATGATGAGAAAGGTCAGCGGAAAAGTGAACGACTGGGCAGCCAATGGCGCCGTGCCCAGACGAGACACGAAGGCACTGTCCACCAGTTGGAAACCCAGCAGCGCCAGCACGCCAATGGTCATCGGCCAGGTCTGGCGCCATAGCGTCAAGCCCAGGGAAGAGGCGGCAGCGACAGGCATCAGACGGCTCCATCAATGAAGGGGGCTGCATTCTACGTGAAAGCGCGCCGCCACTCAGCCCTGCAAGCCACTAGGAGCGGCCACCAACCCCAGCAGGACGCGCTCGGTCATTGCCGCTGGCATGGGACGATAAAAATAGAAACCCTGCACGAGATCGCACTTCATCTCGCGGATCAGCTCGAGCTGCCTTTCATCCTCCACGCCCTCCGCCACCACTTCGAGCCCAAGCCGATGGCCGATGAATACCGCCGCTTCCATGATGGCCCTGTCCTTCGGCTCGCCGGGTGCATCTCGTACGAAGGAACGATCGATCTTCAGTGCCGTCACCGGGAAGCGTTTGAGATAGCTCAGAGATGAAAACCCGGTGCCAAAATCATCGATGGCTATGCGAAAACCGAGATGATAGAGCCCCCATAGCCCGTCCAGAATCCGTTCGTCAGCTTCGATCAATACGTTCTCGGTCAACTCGATACCAATTTCCCGTGGCCCAAGACCATGGCGCGACAGGCATTGACGCAAGCGTTCGAAGACATCCGGGCGCGAAAGCTGACGCCCTGAGACGTTGATGTCGATGCGCTCCAACGGCACGCCGGCGGCACGCCACTGAGCTCGCTGACGGCACGCCTCCTCGATGACCCAGTCCCCCAGGCGGTGTATCAGCCCGGAGCGCTCGGCAACGCGGATGAACTCGTGGGGGGGAACCGCAGTGCCACCGGGGAGTTCCCAGCGCAACAGCGCCTCGAGGTTTTCGATGCGCCCGCTTATCGCCGACACCTGAGGCTGATAGTGTAGAGTCAGCTCCCCAGCGCTCAAGGCGCGCTCCAGATTCTCGGCCAAGCGATGTTCTCGGACCAACTCGTCGTGCAGGTGTTGATGAAAAAAGCGGATGCTGCCACGCCCCTCCAACTTGGCACGATTCTTGGCCACGTCGGCATTGCGGATCAGTTCACGTGCGCTGGCACCGTTATCAGGGAAGAGACAAACGCCGATACTGGCCGAGACGCGCCGCTCGTGGCCATCCAGTCCAAAAGGCTGCTTGAACAAGTCATGGATCTTGTTGACCACCTGCAGCACGTCTTCCTCGCGATGCAGCCCCGGGAAGGCCAACACGAACTCATCGCTGGAAACCCGTGACAGCAGGTCGGTCGAGCGTAGCGCATTGCGCAGCCTGCGGCTCAGCTCCACCAGCAATTGGTCTCCCTGCTCATAGCCCAGGGCGTCGTTGATCTCGACGAAATAGTCGATGTCCAGGTAGATCAGCGCCAACCCCACCCCGCGACGACGCACGCCATCGAGCAGATACGCCAGGTCGGACTCGAAGGTCTGTCGGTTCGGCAACTGCGTCAACCGGTCGTATCGAGTGGCGAATTCGAGATCTCGATGCGCCTGTTTCTGGTCCGAGAGGTCGACATCGACACAGAACATGAGGGGATCGTCGGTATGCTCTTTGAGCATCACGTGATGTGAGAAGACCGGCACCAACTCGCCGCTCTTGTGCTTCAGCTCCAGCTCTTCGGCTGGGATTTCGATACCGTCCTGGATCCAGGCCCGATGCGCATGGATGACCCCTTCACGCATGAAGTCGGGAATGATCAGATCCTCGAGCAGCCCGCCCAGCGCCTCGTCGGCGGTGTAACCGTAGAGTCGCGTACTTGCCTCGTTCCAGTAGATGACACGACGGTCGCGATCGTACCCCTGCACAGCGACCTTGGGCAGGCTCTCCAGCAGCGCACGAAAGCGCTGCTCACTTTCGAGATATTGCTGGCGTACAAGCGCTACGGCTTCGTCGTTTTGCGTCGAGTCGACAGTCGCGTCAATCGAAGGCCGCCCCAGAAACCGGAGCAGCCACCGCCTGAAGCGCTCATTGGGGATCATAGGACTTCCTCGTAAGGGGGGACGACGGCGTCGCTGTTCTCTATGCGGAACGTTTGCACCGTTTTTGTTACATCCTACACAGCATCGTCAGAATTCTCCTACGTCCTTAGTCCAATGTCTCCCTCTAACTACCCAGTCATAACCCAGTCTTCTAGCTGACGACGACGCTCCATTTACAACTACAATACTTAACATTTAGTTTCTTTTCTTTTCACAGAGTTGAACGGGGCAACCCGACAACACCGGGCAATACCGCCCACCACCTGGAGATAGCGACATGAAACTCGACACCCTCAAGCATGGCTACGACTACACCGGCATGCCCGTCAACCCGCTGACCCATTACTGGGCACCGGGTGTCAGCGCTGACTTGGCAAGCCATCACTGGGCCTTGACCGAGGTCCGTTCGCGAATCGATCTGCCTGCCTGGCAGGCATTCACTGATGACCTACCACGCGACTCCTACGTCAACCAGCGCTGGAAGCGCATGTCCTGGTTGGCGCTGGATGAGAACGGCGAGGTGCAGGACATGGGCCATTGCCCCATGGCCCAAGGCGGCGCTTTCAATGCCGCGGAAAGCATGGCGGATCGCCTGCGCTACTATGAGCCGCTCACCCCGGAATTTCTCGGTCGTGCCGACGTCAAGGACTTCGTACACGCCTGGGCCCAACTGTGGAACCTCGGCCCCAATGAACCGATTCTGATGCAGATCACCGGTGTACGCGGCCAGGGCCTGGTCGATCCCCTACAGGGCCAGGGCATCCATGCCGACGGCTGCAAGGCACTGAGCATACTGGTGCTCAAGCGCGAGAACGTCACTGGCGGTACCAACCACCTGTATGCCGACAATGGCGGCTCGCTGCCCTTGCTCGATGCCACCCTGGAAGAGGGCGACATTCTCCACCTGCACGACGACCGGGTCTATCACAGCGTCGATGGCATTTCCCAGGAGGATCCCGAGGCACCTTTCGAACGCTTCATCATTATCATCAATAGTCGTTTCGTGGACGATTTCCAGAACCGTATCCTACGTCGGCACTTTCCTCACGCGGTGCTGAACGAAACCAAGTAAGCTTTCTCGCCCTGCCTCGTCCCTAAAAACACAACACCCTCGGCAAAAGCCGAGGGTGTTCTCATGCAAAGGCAAAGACGAATTACTGGCGCACGCCCTCGAAGGTAACGTAGAGCTCGAGCTCTTCCATCACCTCGGGGAAATCGCTCATGTCGATGCCGAAATCGGCCAGCGTGAGCATCGTCGAGCCTTCGAAGCCGGCGCGGTAGTTGCCCCAGGGATCCTCGCCCTCACCCATCAAGGTGACCGGCATCTCGATTTCGCGGGTTTCGCCCTTGAGGGTGAGCTCGCCGGTCAGCACGCCTTCATTGTCTCCAGTTGGTTCGAAGCCAGTGGAAACGAAGGTCGCCGTCGGGTAGTCACTGGCACTGAGGAAATCGTCGCTCAGAAAGTGGCGGTCGCGCTCGGCATGGTTGCTGTTGAGGCTGTTGACCTGCACTTCCATCTCGACGCTGGACGCTTCGAGATCATCCGCATCGTAGTAGAAGCGACCTTCGAACTCCTCGAAGTTACCGAGAATGTATGAGTAGCCGAGGTGATTGATCTTGAACTGAATGAAGGCGTGCTGGCCTTCGGTATCCACGACATACTCGGCCGCCATGGCCTGGCCAGCCGTGGCCAGGGCAGCGGTGCCTAGGGCAGTAGCGAGTGCGACTTTCTTGAACATGGGTCTCTCCTTGGTGATGGCGCCCGGAGGCGCAGGCGTTCAACGGCGACGCGTACGTGCTGGGTTCAGCATACGCAAGACGGTATCGTGTCGGTCGATGAAGTGATGCTTCAGGGCTGCCATCGCATGGCCTGCCGCCAGCAACATCAGGGCCAGAGCGCTGTACCAGTGTATCTCACCGGCAATGCTCGCCTGGTTGGGCAGGCGGCTGATCAACGCCGGCACCTCGAACCAGTCGAATACGCTGATACCACGCCCGCGGGCGGTGGAAATCAGATAGCCGCTGACCAGTACCGTGAGCATCAGAACGTAGAGTGCGATGTGACCGAAGTGAGCGGCGATACGCTCGAAACGACTGCCCTGCGCCTGAGGAGTCGGCTGAAACAGTCGCCACAGAATACGCAGCAGCGTGGCGAACAGCAGCAGCATGCCGATCGAGCGATGCCACCACGGCGCGCGATTGTACCAGGGGTCGAAGTAGCCCAGCCCGGTCATCCACCAACCGAGCACGAACAGGCCGACAATGGTCAAGGCACTGAGCCAGTGCAAGGCGATGCTGACCAGGCCCCAGCCTGTGCGGGTGTTGCGCCACATCTCGTCGCTCCCATTGAGCTTCGTTTTCGATGGAGGGCAGCATACCGCAGCGCATCATCGGTATGCGCTGAAAAAAGCCGAACGCTTCGTTCGCAAAAATCGCTTATCCAGCAGATGGCCTGCCGTCATCGAGACGGCCGGCCACGCTGAATCAGATCAGCGCATCGAGCCCACGGGCCAGATCGAGGCGAATGTCCTCGATCGACTCGAGCCCTACCGCCACTCGAATCAGTCCTTCACCAATACCGGCCGCATCCTTCTGCGCAGGAGAGAGCCGCCCATGGGTGGTGGTGGCAGGATGGGTGATGGTGCTCTTGACGTCACCCAGATTACCGGTGATCGACAGCATGCGCGTGGCATCGATGACCGACCAGGCCGCTTCGCGCCCCCCCTTCACCTCAAAGCCCAGCACCGCCCCGTAACCGGCCTGCTGCCGCCCAGCCAGCTCGTGCTGCGGATGGTCGGCGAGCCCACTGTAATGTACCCGCGCCACGGCCGGGTGCACCTGCAGCCATTCGGCCAGCGCCTGGGCGTTCTCGCAGTGCGCCCGCATGCGCAGGCTGAGCGTCTCCAGCCCTTTGGTAAAGATCCAGGCGTTGAACGGACTCAGGCACGGGCCGCAGGTACGCACCACGCCGAAGACCTCCTCGAGTTCCTTGTTACGCCCCACCACGGCGCCGCCCACCGCCCTGCCCTGGCCGTCCAGATACTTGGTGGCGGAATGGATCACCAGGTCGGCACCCAGCGCCAGCGGCTTCTGCAAGGCCGGCGTCAGGAAGCAGTTGTCGATGGCGAGCAACGCTGCGTGACGGTGGGCGATCTCGGCCAGCGCGGCGATGTCGACCACTTCGGAGAGCGGGTTGGAGGGCGTCTCGGCAAACAGCAGCCGGGTGTTGGGTGTGATCGCCGCCTCCCAGGCCGCCAGGTCCGAGAGCTCCACGTAGCGTGTGGTGATGCCCAGCTTGCCGAAGTACTTGTCGAACAGGCTGACGGTGGAACCGAACAGCGAACGCGAAGCGACGATCTCGTCGCCGGCCTGCAGCAGGGCAAGCACCGCCGAAAGAATCGCTGCCATGCCGGAACTCGTCGCCACGCAGCGCTCACCGCCCTCGAGCGCTGCCAGGCGACGCTCGAAGGTATGCACGGTGGGGTTGGTGAAGCGCGAATAGACGTTGCCTCGCTCCTCACCGCCAAACTTGCGCGCCGCTTCCGCGGCGCTGCCATAGACGAAGCTCGACGTGGGGAAGATCGGCTCGCCATGCTCCTGCTCATGGGTACGCTGGTGGCCGGCGCGAATCGCCAGCGTTTCCAGGGCCCAAGCCGGATCGGGTGTCGTCTCGTCGTGCATGGTGAGCCTCAGTCGTCGATGTCGTCATCCTGATTGTGCATGCCCACCAGTGCGTGGGCGCCGACGCTCTGCTGTTGCTTGGCCGCGTCGTTGCGCGAAGCCTCGAGTGCCGACAGGTAGTTTGCGTCGATGTCTCCGGTGATGTACAGGCCATCGAAGACGGAGCAGTCGAACTGGTCGAGATTGGGATTGACCTCACGGCAGGCGGCCTTGAGGTCGTCGAGATCCTGATAGAAGATGCGGTCGGCACCGATCAGCTCGCCCACCTCGGTTTCGCTGCGACCGTGGGCAATCAGCTCGGAGGCCGCCGGCATGTCGATGCCATACACGTTAGGGTAGCGTACCGGTGGCGCCGCCGAGGCAAAATAGACCTTGTTGGCACCGGCCTCACGGGCCATCTGAATGATCTGCTTGCAGGTGGTGCCACGCACGATGGAGTCATCCACCAGCAGTACGTTCTTGCCCTTGAACTCGACGCCGATGGCGTTGAGCTTCTGACGCACCGACTTCTTGCGCTGGGTCTGACCCGGCATGATGAAGGTGCGCCCGATGTAGCGGTTCTTCATGAAGCCTTCGCGATAGGTCACTCCCAGATGCTGTGCCAGCTCCAGGGCCGAGGTGCGCGAGGTGTCGGGAATCGGGATCACCACGTCGATGTCGTGGTCGGGCCACTCGCTGCGAATGCGATCGCCCAGCTTGCGCCCCATCTGGATGCGGGTGCCGTAGACATAGGCGCCATCGAGAATCGAGTCCGGGCGTGCCAGGTAGACATGCTCGAAGATGCACGGCGCCAGCAGCGGCGCATCGGCGCACGACTGGGTATGGATGTTGCCGTTCATGTCGACGAAGATCGCCTCGCCCGGGGCCAGGTCGCGATGCAGCTCGAAGCCGCCCACGTCGAGCGCCACCGACTCGGAGGCGATCATCACCTCCTGGCCGTTACCCTCGTCGCGGGTGCCGAACACCACCGGGCGAATGCCATGGGGGTCACGGAAGGCCACCAGGCCGACGCCGTTGATGATCGCCACCGCGGCATAGCCGCCACGGCAGCGCCGGTGCACGCGGCGCACCGCATCGAAGATGTCGCCAGGCGAGAGATGCAGCCCCTGCTTGCCCAGCTCATGGGCAAAGACGTTGAGCAGCACTTCCGAGTCGGAGCTGGTATTGATGTGGCGCAGGTCGGAGGAGAACAGTTCCTGCTTGATCTGCTCCGAGTTGGTCAGGTTACCGTTGTGAGCCAGTGCGATGCCGTAGGGGGAGTTGACGTAGAACGGCTGCGATTCCGCCTCGCTCGAGGAACCCGCGGTCGGATAGCGCACATGGCCGATTCCCAGGTTGCCCTTCAGGCGTGCCATGTGACGGGTGTGGAACACGTCGCGCACCAGACCATTGCTCTTGCGCAGCAGAAAACGGCCTTCGTTCCAGGTCATCATGCCGGCGGCATCCTGACCACGATGCTGCAGCACTGTCAGGGCGTCGTAGATCGCCTGATTCACGGTCTGCTTGGCCAGAAGGCCGACGATACCGCACATTCCACCTTACCTCGCTTGCAGGGGTGCCGACCGCAGCCGGCTTGAAAAAAGCCTATTTCAAACAATCACAAGTTCAAGCAGTCACAGGTTCGAACAATAAGGTTCGAACAATCACAGCGCGCCGGGTTCGGGCTCGCCGGCATCGCGACGCTCGGGCAGCGGCATGTTACGCCAGGCTTCGGGGGCCTCGGGCACACGACCCTCCCAGGCTTCGAGCTGACTCACTGCCCAGTCGCGCATCTGCTCGAAGGTGGGGCGAAGCTCGGCTTCCTGCCACGCCTGCAGCTGTGCCAGCGGCGTCAGGCTGATCAGGATGGTAGCCACCACCAGTACCGCCGCACCGCGGGCAACGCCGAAGCAGGCGCCGGCCACGCGATTGAAAAAGCCCATACCGACCCACTCCACCGCGGCATGCACCATGCGGATGACGATCCCGCACAGCAGCACCACGCCAAGGATGACCAGTACGAAGGCCAGCACCAGCCGCCCGTCGGCGTTGTCGATCACACCGGAAAGCAGGTCGGCCACCGGCTCGGCAAGCAAGCGCGCGGCCAGTAGCGCGATGATCCAGGCCGCCAGCCCCAGGCCCTCTCGCACCAGACCGCGCATGAAGCCGGCCAGCGTCGAAACGGCCAGCACGGCGAGAAAGCCCCAGTCGATCCAGGTCAGCGTCATCGTTTCAGTCTCTTACCCTGACCAGTAGACCCTGAAGGTTGGCGCGCTCCTTCACCGTATTCATGGCCCGCTCACCCGACTCCGAGGAGTCGAAGGGGCCCACGTATACGGTCGTCATGTTATTGTCGCGCCGCCGGCTATAGACGGGAAACCCCTCTTCCTCGAGCCGCGCCTGCAGGCGTTCGGCATTGCCTGCCTCACCGAAGCTGCCCACCTGCACGGCCCACTCGCCGCCGGGCGATGCGGTCGTGGCCGGTGGTGTCTGAGGCTCGGGGCTCGATGTAGCCGGCGGGCTGCTTGCCACTCGCTCGGATGCCGCCTGGGCCAGATCGGCAATCGGATCCTGCCGGGGCGCTTCCGCCGGTGGCGCGCCGCTACTCGCCTCGCTCTGCTGAACCGCCACGGCCGGCTGCGGGTTGACTTGTGCTGCCGCCCCGGGCTCCGCGCCCTCCACGGGCAGCTCCGGCTCGGCCGGGGCCGGACTGGTGCCGGGGGAGCGAATCTGGCCAAGGCTCTCCGGCGGCTGCGGATCGGGCACGTTACGCCGCTCCACCGGCACCGGCTGCTCGATGGTCAGAACCGGTTGGGGGCGCTCGTCGCGGGGAGCCGGTTCGTCGAACAGCGTCGGCACAAAGATCACGGCCAAGGCGATCAGGATGACCGCCCCGCTGATTCGTTCGCGCATTCCGTATTTCATCATCCCCTCCTGCCCCGCTATGCCGCGTGTGCCTGCTTCCATGACAATATGGCGGCCACCATGAAGAAGGAGCCGCAGACCAGCACCCGATCGTCGGCGGCCAACCGTTCGGCCAGCCACTCGGCACCGGCTTCGGGCGATGCCGCCTGATAAGCGACCTTACCGCCATGAGCCTCGATGCGGCTCGCCAGCTCCGACGCTGCGCGTGCACGTTCGCCACCCAAGGTGGCGGCCACCCACTCATCCGCCACACCGCCCAACGCCTCGATCACCCCATCGGCATCCTTATCGGCGAGCATGCCTAGCAACACCCAGGTGCGCCCACGGAATGGCTGCGCTGCGAGTCGACCCGCCAGATAGCCAGCAGCGTGCGGATTGTGACCTACGTCCAGGCACCATTGCCCTAGCCACTGCATGCGTCCGGGCACTCGCACATCGCGCATGGCTTCGCGACAGCGCTGCTCGTCGAGCGCAATGCCGGCCGCCACCAGGGCCTGCAGGGCCGTGGCGGCATTGTCCAGCGGCAACCCCGGATCGGGCAAGTCGTCGAGGCTTAGAATCGTCCCGTCGGAAGCGGTTCCCTGCCAGTCGAAGCAACCCTCTACCGCAGCAGCCCGCCAATCGAACTCAGGCCCCAGGGCGCTGACAGGCGCCTCACGCTCCCGGGCCGACTGACGCACGCTTGCGGGAAGCTCGCGACTGCCCAGCACAGCGGGTCGCCCGGTGCGCATGATACCGGCCTTTTCACGGCCGATACCTTCGAGCTCATTGCCGAGAAAGGCTGCATGGTCGAGCGCGATGGTGGTGATGACGGCAACATCGGCGTCGATGACGTTGACCGCATCGAGCCGACCGCCCAGCCCTACCTCGAGCACAGCGAGATCGGGGCGGCGCCGCGCGATGAGCCACAGCGCGGCCAGGGTGCCGGCTTCGAAGTAGGTCAGACTGACGGGATCGTCGGCTAGGCGCGCCGCCTCCACGGCCTCGAAGCCGGCGATCAACGCGGCGTCGTCTGCCTCGCTGCCATCGAACCGCAGCCGCTCGTTGTAGCGCAGCAGATGCGGTGAGGTATAGGCAGCCACGGAGAGCCCATGAGCACGTGCCACTGTCTCGATCATGGCGACGGTGGAACCCTTGCCGTTGGTACCGGCCACGGTGATGATGCGCGACGCCAGAGGCTCATCGAGTAGCCCCATACGGCGGGCCACCTCGGCCACCCTGTCGAGGCCGAGGTCGATGCCCACCGGGTGCACCCGCTCCAGGTACTCGAGCCAGGCATCCAGCGTACGCGTCGTCGAAGACATCACGAGCCTTCAGCGCGCCGCATCGGGCCGACCATCCGCATCCTCGGATGAGGTCGAGGTATCGGCATCTTCCGACGTGTCCAGCTCTGCCGCCTCGATGATCTCACCCTCTTCCACCGCCGCACGCTCGGCCTCGTCGACCAGGTCCGGCTCGTGAAGCAGACTCTCTTCGAGACCGCTGGGCGGCTGGTGAGTCAGCTTGCGTAGTACGCCCCCCAGACGCGAGCGCATCTCGCCGCGCGGCACGATCATGTCCACCGTGCCATGCTCGAGCAGGAACTCACTGCGCTGGAAGCCTTCCGGTAGCTTCTCGCGCACCGTCTGTTCGATCACGCGCGGGCCGGCGAAGCCGATCAGCGCGTTGGGCTCGGCCACGTTGAGATCGCCGAGCATGGCCAGTGAAGCGGACACACCGCCGAATACCGGGTCGGTGAGTACCGAGATGTAAGGCACGCCCGCCACGCGCAGACGCTCCAGCGCCGCCGAGGTCTTGGCCATTTGCATCAGCGAGAACAGTGCTTCCTGCATCCGTGCCCCGCCCGAGGCGGAGAAGCAGATGAAGGGAATGCGCTCCTCCAGGGCCAAGGTGGCGGCGCGCACGAACTTCTCGCCCACCACGGCACCCATCGAGCCGCCCATGAAGGTGAACTCGAAGGCCACCACGACGACGGGCAAGCCATCGAGCTTGCCGCGCATGGCCACCAGGGCGTCCTTCTCGCCGGTCTCCTTCTGGGCCGCATTGAGGCGGTCCTTGTACTTCTTGGAGTCGCGGAACTTGAGGCGATCCACCGGCTCCAGCTCGGCCGAGATCTCTTCCCGTCCCTCCTTGTCGAGGAACCAGTCGAGACGCTTGCGCGCGGTCAGGCGCAGGTGATGATCGCACTTGGGACAGACGTTGTGATGCTTCTCCAGTTCGGGCAGATAGAGCACCGCCTCGCACTTCGGGCACTTGCGCCACAGGCCGTCGGGCACGCTGGCCCGTCGGTCCTTGCGCTGAATCCGCCCCATGGAGGGCACAATCTTGTCGAGCCAGCTCATGTCAGAAAGGCTTCCGTATGCTGTTGCGCCCGGTCGTGCCGGGCGTCATGAGTCGAATCTTTAGCAGGGCAAGGGCGCGCTCAGCGGGCAGGCAACGCATCCAGGGCCTGACGCATCTCGCTCAGCACCGCCTTGAGCTCATCGGCAATCGCTTCCGGCCGCTCGGCGTTGTCGGCAATCCGGCTGACCAGCGCGCTGCCGACGATCACGCCATCGGCGACCTTGCCGACCTCGGCGGCCGAGGCACCGTCACGGATACCGAAACCGACGCACAGCGGCAACTCGGTCAGACCGCGCAGCGGCGCCAGATGCTCGGCCACGTCGGCGGCATTGAGCGTGGCGGCCCCGGTCACGCCCTTGAGCGCAACATAGTAGAGATAGCCCTCGCCATGGGCGCATATTGTAGCGGCCCGCTCACGCGAAGTGGTAGGGGCGACAAGAAAGATCGACGCCAGACCGCGCTGCTTGAGGATGGGGCCGAACTCGTCGGCCTCCTCCGGCGGCATGTCTACGGTCAGCACGCCATCGACACCGGCCGCGGCGGCCTGGTCGGCAAAAGCCTCGAGGCCGATGCGCTCGACCGGGTTGAGGTAGCCCATCAGCACCACGGGCGTATCGCCGTCGGTCTGACGGAACTCGCGCACCATCTCGAACAGGTGGGTCAGGCGCACCTTGTGCTGGAGCGCCCGCTCGCAGGCCTTCTGGATCACCGGGCCATCGGCCATGGGGTCGGAAAACGGCACGCCCAGCTCGATCACGTCGGCGCCCGCCTCCACCAGCGCGTGCATGAAGCCAACCGTGTACTGCGGGGCCGGGTCGCCGGCGGTGATATAGGGAATCAGCACGCGGCGGCCCTGGGCCTTGAGTTCGGCGAAGCGTTTGTCGATTCGATTCATCGTCAGAACTCCAGGCCGTCGATCTTGGCGACCGTCATGATGTCCTTGTCGCCGCGGCCGGAAAGGTTGACCACGATGTTCTGGTCGGGCCGCATGGTCGGCGCCAACACCTTGGCGTGGGCCAGCGCATGGGCCGACTCCAGCGCCGGCATGATGCCCTCGATACGGGTCAGCTCGCGGAACGCCTCGAGCACGGCATCGTCGTTGGCGACCACGTACTGCACGCGTCCCACGTCCTTCCACAGGGCGTGCTCGGGACCGACTCCCGGATAGTCCAGACCGGCCGAAATCGAGTGGGTGTCGGACACCTGGCCGCCCTCGTCGGACATCAGGTAGGTGCGGTTGCCATGCAGTACGCCGCGCGGCGCGTTGGAAGCCAGCGGGGCCGCATGGCGGCCGGTATCGACGCCGTCGCCGCCGGCTTCGACACCGTACATGGCGACCTCGTCGTCCTCGACGAAGGGGTAGAACAGGCCCATGGCGTTGGAGCCGCCGCCGACACAGGCGATCAGCGCATCGGGCAGCTTGCCGAATTCCTCCAGCGACTGACGGCGCGCCTCGCGGCCAACCACGGCGTTGAAATCACGTACCAGCATGGGATACGGGTGCGGGCCAGCCACGGTGCCGATGATGTAGAAGGTGTCGTCGACGTTGGTCACCCAGTCACGCAGCGCTTCGTTCATGGCGTCCTTGAGCGTGCGAGTGCCCGACTCCACCGGGATCACGTTGGCCCCCAGCAGGCGCATGCGGTAGACGTTGAGCTTCTGGCGCTGCACGTCCTCGGCGCCCATGTAGACTTCGCACTTGAGCCCCAGGCGAGCCGCCACGGTGGCCGTCGCTACGCCATGCTGGCCGGCACCAGTCTCGGCGATGACCCGCGGCTTGCCGCTCATCTTGGCCAGCAGCGCCTGACCGATGGTGTTGTTCACCTTGTGCGCGCCGGTGTGGTTGAGGTCTTCGCGCTTGAGCCAGATCCGTGCACCACCCAGCTTCTTCGACCATCGCTCCGCATGGTAGAGCGGCGAGGGACGGCCCACGTAATGGGCCAGGTCATAGTCGAATTCGGCCTGGAAATCCGGGTCGTCGCGAAGACGCATGTAGGTCTTCTCCAGATCGTCCAGGGCGAAGCTCAGGGTCTCCGAAACGAACCGGCCGCCGTAGGGGCCAAAGTGGCCGCGGGCGTCCGGCAGTCGGGTCAGGTCACTGAACTTGCTCACTAAAGACACCTCATAGGGTCGCCATAAGGGAATGGATGTGGTGTTGGGCCAGGCCCGGGAAAGCGGATGCAGGTCACGCCCGGTGGGTGCGATCGGCCTGGGCCACTGCCGCGGCAAAGGCCGCCAGCAAACCGCTATCCTTGCGTCCAGGCGCGGCTTCCACGCCGCCGGAGACGTCCACCGCATAAGGGCGGACACGCTCGATGGCTTGCGCCACGTTGTCCGGACCGAGCCCCCCGGCGAGAATAACAGGTTTTGCCAGGTTTGCGGGGATTCGCGACCAGTCGAATGTCTCGCCGGTGCCGCCCGGCACGCCGGGACGATAGGCATCCAGCAGCAAGGCCTGGGCGCCTGCGTAGGCTTCTGTGGCAGCGTGCAGGTCGAGGTCGTCGCGCATGCGCAGCGCTTTGATCCAGGGTCGGCCGAACCCGGCGCAGAAAGCCGGCGTTTCGTCGCCGTGGAACTGCAGCAGGTCGAGATGCTCGGCGCAACGCGCGATCAGCTCGGGCTGCTGATCGACGAACAGCCCCACTCGGGTGACGAAGGCCGGCACCCGTGCCGACAGTGCGGCAAGGCGCGCCTCGTCGACGCAACGCTTGCTGCCGGGCCAGAGCACGAAGCCCAGCGCATCGGCGCCGACGGCCACGGCATCGGCCACGTCCTGTTCGCGACTCAGGCCACAGAACTTGATCCGGGTGCGGAACCCCACGGTTTGTACGTCAATCATGTCCATCCTAGCAGTCTGTCGGATTTGACCGATCGTCAACTTGCCTGCTGTCGTTCGATGCCCTGTCCCTCCCCGAGATCGGCGAGCACCGCGCGGCGCACCTCGGGAAGATAGCGGTAGCCGCTAGGATAACACAGGCGCTTGACCACCACGCTGTGAGCGATGGCCGCGAGACGCTGGAAGCGCACACGAGCCATGTCTACGTGCTCGCCGCCGCTTCGCCCGCCCGCCGCCCCGTATTCCGCCAGCACCTCGGCTAGGAAGGAGTGACGCACGAGCTGAATCAGCGCTTCGCCCGGGCCGAGCGTTTCCAGGCGTATCGCGACATCGGCGGCGTCGGGGGCATGGCGCTCCAGCAGGTAGATTCTCGCCACCTGCCGCGTTTCCGTGGCAATGCTGCCTACCCTATCGGCCGGTACGCTGAGCTTGGGGAAATCGGGATGCACCAGAGCGAAACCCTCGGCGCTACCAACGAAGCGCAGGGCCTGCTGCGGCGTCAGCTTGAGCTGGGGAAAGGCGTGCCGGCACAGCACGCCCGCAGCGTCCGGCTCGAGCGCTGCGATATCGTCGGCAAGCAGGGGAAAGCCCGCAGCGACCAGCGAAGTGACCAGCGTACTCTTGCCGCCTTGTCGATCCGCAGCGAACAGCACCGCCCGACCACCGATCATCACGGCACCGGCATGCAGGGCGCTCACGCCGTTCATCTCCAGGTAGTAGGACATCACGTGCCCCAGCAGGCACAGATCCACCATGAAGCCTAGCTCGGCGTCATGCAGCCGACAGACGATCCGCCCGGGGCTCACCAGGAAGTCCGCCACGCCGGGAAAGCGCAACAAGCTGCCGTCGGCGGTGGCGTAAATCTCCAGAACATGCTCCCCGCACCAGTTCCTCTCCTGGCTGAGGTAGAGGACATCCGCAGATGGCGGGACGGCGTCATCGCCTTCCGGCACGCAACGATCGCTCTGCACACCGAGGCCCTCACAGAGAAAGTGCAGGTCGCAGGTTGCCGTAGCGGGCGCTGCAGTCAAGGGAGTACGGAAGCGGAAAGCGGTTTCCAGGCAGAGGCCATAGACCCAGTATCGGTATGTCACACTCGCCCCCTATTTCAAGACTCAGCGGTGAATCAGGATGCCGCTTTCCTCGAGTTCCACCACCAGCGAGGCCAGGTCCCGGCGAAGCACTTCTGGCGCAACGGCATAATTATCCAGCAGCAGCGACAGGGCTCCCTGCCGGCTGCCGGTGGCCAACAGAGCGCGCCACATATCGGCCGCGACCGAATCGAACTCGAAGCAGGTCGCAGGCTCGACGGGCTCCATGGGAAAACGCGCCACCGCCAGCGCATCGCCGAATGACGCCCACAGTGCACGATCGTCGGCCTTGAGTGGGCCGGGCCCTACTGCCTGCCGCTCGATCGTCTCCCACGCTTGCTCTCTCACCAGCCCTCTCACCAGCCCTCTCGCCCTCCCGTTTCGCCTGTTGCGCTGCGACGAGGCCTGCATACGACGCTTCAGGCACAGCGACGGCGGCAGAGCGTTCCAGCCAGCTTCGAAACACCCCGCTTCGGCATCCCAGTACTTGGTCTCGGGCTCGCACCAGGCGAAGGCGATATACTCGGCGATGCCGTTCCAGTAGCCATCGCCCCCCATTTGCCGCTCGCGCTCATCCAGCCACTGGGGATAGGCATCGCCGAACCGCTGCGGGGCGACGTCCCTGAGGTCTTCGGCATTGATACATGCCTCTACTCTTGGCTCGGTCCGTTCGATGGCCTGGCACAGCGCGCGAGGAGCGAACAGCGGGCAGAAGATGACGCCAGACAGGTCCCAGTCCTGCAGGAACTGCTGAAACCGCACCCCGGAGAGGGCGCAGTCGTCCACCACCACCCACTGCTCGGAATCTTCGCGCTCGGACTCGCCTGGTACGCCGATCTGGTCGGGTCGCAGATTCAGCAGATAGGAGAGCATGCCGAGCACGATCCACCCGCCCCGGGGAATCGCGGTATAGCGGAAGCGCGACAGGGCCTCCTGGCCGAAGCGCAGCCTGAGGGCGGTCGCCAGCCGCCCCGCTGCCTGCTCGGCGGCGGGATAATCGACATAACGATGATGCGTGAGCACCTCGTGGAGCTGTGCCGCTAGATCGGCGAGAAGCATGCGCTGCTTGGTCGAGAAATCACCGAAGACGGCAACAAGAGGGTCGGGCCAGGGTCGTATCACGAGCCTGGCCCCATTCAGTTTATGCCACAGGGGATTGGCCTGAATGCCCTCGGCGAGCGCCTGCAGGGCAGACTCCCGGTCGGGCTGCCGGGTAAAGGCAAGAAGCTGCTCGATGGACTGTCGCCCATCGAGCAGCAGAACGGCATCGATCTCCCTGATCATGGGCTAGCCAGCACCAAGCCGATCCGATACCCGGCCGCTACCGCCTCTTCTTCGGCCTGTTGACGCTGCCGCCCTGCCGACCCTGGGCCTGGCCGGGCAACACGTCGCCACCCGGTCGGGTCTGTCCCACCAGGGTGAGATCGGCTACGGTCCCCCACCTGGTCAGCTGTGGGCTGCTGTACTCACGCCGCACACCGCTCTTCATGTCCCGATTGTCGTTCATTACCTGATCCTCCGACCAGTTCCACCGCTGGATAGCGAACGCACCCACTTACCCAGCTCCATTGGGTTACTAACATTTCCTTACACGAACAGACTAGGCCAGCCCAAGTTGGGCAGCCATGCCAAAAAAATCTGGTTTACAAAGGGTTACCAGCTGATTTTTATCACTCGTGAAGTAGCGGCTATGCCAAGCGCGTTTGCCCAGCCCGGCTGATACGACTACCAGAATCGTCTCAGCCAGATTTCAAGCGACAGGGTCGGCCAGAGGTCGAAACCGGGCGCATTGCCGTGCACGAAACGCTCGAAGCGCTCGCGCAGCATCGCTTCGTCGATGAACCCGAGCTCGCCACAGCGACTGTGGGTCATCAGGTCGAGGACCTTGTGGTACGCCTTGTCACGCAGCGCATCGAGATACAGAGGTTCAGGGGAAACCTTGCCGACGGCCCGAATGGCTTCTGCCGGCATGATGCCGACCATGGCGCTTCGTGCCAGCCGCTTTCCCTTACTGGCGGTGTCGACACAGTACTGGGGACAGGCAAGTATGAATTCAGCGATGCGTCTATCACTCCAGGGATCGGCCAATCCCACGCCATGCTGGGCCGCAACACGCTCGGCATACGTCACTCCGCGCATGACCAGCGGCGAAAAGATGTGGATGTACCTGTTTCGCGGTGCTCTGTGCGGCCATACCCGTGCAGCCACCCGCACGGGCTCGATCGGTGGCAGGCCGACCTGGTGCAGGAATGCTGAGGAGACATGCTCGGCCGCCCACCTCATCGGCCCCCTTGGCAACAGATGTGCCCCTGCATCCCTCTTTGCGCTGCCTGCTGGACCGCTTCGTCGCAAGACTCCCCAGCCGTTGCCAAAGACTCCGCCTCTCAGGGCATCCGCCAGTACAGGGCGCACCAGGTAGCGTGATAGGGTCGAAGGCCAGGATAGCGAGAACACCTTCGACAACTCCGATAGTTCGCGGCAGCCTTCGCGCAAATGCCCCGCACGCAGCATGCCGGGCACGTCATTGACGTTGCCGCCACACATCACGTCGCCACGAAAACCATAGAACATCACGCTGACCCGGTCGGACGCAGCCGCAGACAGCGACTTTTCCATGAACGGCAGGAACATAGAGAAGAAAGGATCGTCTTCGTGAGGCTGGTTGAGAGCATCTTCGACCAGGGGGTAGGTCTCCTCCGCCGGTACCTCATGTACCGGCATGCCGAAATGATCCGCGATCCGGTAGATGTTCTCGCGCTCGTCGCACTCTGGCAGCTCGGAGAAGACCCAGCTATAGGCGCGCATCGTGGGAACTGCCTGCCCTTGGCCACGCAGCCAGCCCGCCACAGACGCCACGCAGGTAGAGTCGACCCCGCCGCTCAGGCTTACGCCAACTGGATCGCGGGCACGCAAGCGACAGCGCACTGCCTGCGCCAGCAGTTCGCGCATGTGCTCGGCATAGGTTCTCTCATTGGGGTAGCGCAAGCGACGCTCTGGATCCGGAGCCCAGAAGCACCGACTGCGCTTTCGCCCTGCCCGATCGATCGTGACTTCCTCGGCGGGCTCGAGCTCCTCGATACCCTCGTAGAAGACCTGACCCGGTGGTGTCTGCATGCCGCACAGGTGCCAGCCGACGGCCTGCTCGTTCAAGCGGCGCGGCACACCATTCGCCGCCAGGATCTGCCGCACTTCGGTGGCGAACAGCACCCGCCCGGTCTCGATACGGTAATACAGGGTGCGCATCCCCATGGAGTCCCTGGCCAGACGCAACTCGCGACGAGCAGGATCCCACAGCACATAAGCGAAGTCCCCAAGCAACCTTGCAGGCCCTTGCTCACCGGCGTGGAGCAGCATACCGAGCATGAGTTCGGCGTCCGTCGCACTCATGGAGAGGGGAGATGGATTCACACCAACACAGGCATCACGGTTATCGAGGCGCGCATCGGCGGCAAACACCACGCCATGTTGCCGCTCGATTACCGGTCGGCAGGCGCCGGCTCCGTCAGAGGTGGTATCCAGCGACAGGCAGGCGATCCCCACCGGCCCATCGCAGTAATATTCGATGCCATCGGCGCCTCGATAGGCGGCACGGGACGTCATCATTTCCAGCTCGGCACGGCCGACCGGGACGCCATCGAGACGAATGATTCCGCAAATGCCGCTCACTGGGGAAGGACCTCCCGCAAGCCGTCAGGTAACGTTCCAAGCCACCAGGCGCAACCCGGAGACACAACCGATCACCATTCATTTACAGAATGTAGCAAATAAGCCTGCCATGCCAAGTCGAGCTCGACTTGCCCAAATGTGGCGACCAGGTGCCGTGCCGACTCAATCGGCTACGGACGCTCCCTTTGCCCGGGGTTCACCGCGGCGAAACTCGACCATGGGACAGTCCGGCAGTTCGCGCTCACCCGTCCACTCACCGAGAAAGGCCAGCAGATTGGGCCCCAGCGGCTCCTGTGGCAGCCCCCAGGCGCCGTCGTAGAGCGAGTCGACGAAGTGCAGACCGCAGGCCGGTGCCGTCACGTCGGACAGCGTACGGTCCTTCAGCGCCAGCAGTTCGGCCAGATAGCCTTCCCCCTGCTCACCGCGCCCCACGCTGACCAGCGCGCCTACGATGTTGCGGACCATATGGTGGAGAAAGGCATTGCCCTGCACATCGACGACCACCAGCGGGCCATGACGGCGAACCTCAATGAAATGCAGATGCCGCCAAGGCGTCTTGGATTGACAGCCCGCGGCGCGGAAACTGGAGAAGTCGTGCTCGCCGACCAGCGCCTGAGCCGCGCGATGCATGGCATCGGCTTCGAGCGGGTCGCGACACCAGGTGACGTTGGCGCGCTCCAGCACCGGCCGGCTCATCTGATTGAGAATGAGATAGCGATAGCGGCGTGCCAGCGCCTTGAAGCGGGCGTGGAAATCGTCAGGCACTTCACGAACCCAGTGCACCGCGACATCCCGCGCCAGATTGGCGTTGACACCGAACACCCAGGCCTTCTCGGAACGCGGCGCAGGGGCGTCGAAGTGCACGATCTGGCGGGTGGCGTGCACGCCGGAATCGGTACGCCCGCTGGCATGTACCGTGACCGGTTGGCTCGCCACCTTGCCTAGCGCCCGCTCCAGCTCGGCCTGGACCGAGGGTGCATGCTTGAGCCGCTGCCAGCCACAGTAGGCGCTGCCGTCGTACTCCACCCCCATGGCCAAGCGGCCGCGCAGGGGGTGGCGATCATTGAGAAGTCGAAAAAGGGTCATGCCACCGTCAGAGTCGATAATGAGTGATCAGCGCCTCGACCTCTTCACGCAGGCGAGGCGACTCAGCCCCTTGGGACAGCCTCTGCAGCAGAGGACGAGCACATTCGACCTCACCGCTTTCCAGCAAACGGCGAGCTTCGCTCAGCTCCTCCCATTGGGCGGACTCGCCCAGGGTGGCGCCATTATCCCGCTCCAGCGGCGGGAAGGCCACCTCCTCCACCTCCCACTGCTCCGCCTCGTCGAGCGAAGGCTCCTCACGAGGAGACGGCTCGCTTTCAGAGGCTGACAGCGAGTCGTCAATCGCATCCATCCGAGGAAACTCGATGCTCGGCTGCATCGGTGTCTCAATCCTGGGAGCCGGCTCCGGGTCGAGGCTAGGGGGGCGATAGTCGATGACGTCCCACTCGATGGGCACCGCCTGCTGCGCTGGACGCGCCTGTGGCTCCTCGCTCGGCCCATCGCCGCCCGGCTCATATGCAGCGGCAGCTCCTGCGGTCGCTTCCCGATCCCGGGCAAGCGGCGGGAAAGCGACTTCGTCAGCCGTACCGTCGCCATCAGTCGGCGCTTCACCACCGTCTCGAGAGGGCTCGGCCGCAGGCTCGTCCCCAGCCGTTACCTCTCCAGGCATGCCTTCAATGGGCGTGGCCGCGTGACGGCGCTCGTACGGCTCATCCACCGTCGACTCATCAGTCTCTCGGTCCATACCGGCGCGGTCGCTCTCGGCATGGCGTCTGGCCATCAATCTGGCCGCTTCGGCCAGCAGAGCGGAGTCGCCGGTTTCGGCGAGCACCTGCATCTCTTCCTCGGCAGCCTGCCAGTTCCCCTGCTCCACATGGACGTTGAGCAGTTTGAGGCGCTGGTCGTGGCGCTCGGGATCACGGGCAAGACCGGCCTCGAGCAGCTCCCGGGCCTGATCGTAGCGGCCATAGGCCATGAAGATGTCGGCTTCGCTGATGGCCTCAGCCTGTGGCATCGCTGGGCGCGGCGCCTCCTGTTCTTGCACCTCGGTATCGCCAACGCTCATGCCTGTCGTCAGCGGCGGCATCATGGTGGCAGCCGGACTCGGCGACGGCATCGCGTCGACAGGCGGCACGCCATGTACCATGTTGGGTACGGAGACACTCCCCGTCCCAGCCGCGGTGTGACGTTGACGCCGACGTACCCAGAGCCACAGGCCCAACAGCGCGGCTAGCCCGGCTCCGCCCAGCAGCAGATGACGGTCGATATCAGCGGGATGAACGGCTCCCCACCAGGGCGTCTCTTCGATCTGACCCTCTGGCTGCACGACGACACTGCCGATTCCCGTGCCCGTCTCTGCCCTGCCATCGGCGAGCAGGGCCGCCAGCTGTTCGCGCATCGTCTCGACTTCATCACGCAGCTCTCCGAGCTCCTGCTGCAGGGTGTCGCGCTCGGCCTGCACCTCTTCCAGCGCGGCATGGCTCTCCTGCCAGCGCTGTTCGAGCAGTGCAAGACGCGGCTCGCCCTGCCCCAGCGCTAACTCCCCGCCCCCCAGGACCGACAGCACGTCGGCATCGAGGGCATGGCCGGCCGCATCCGCGCCCTGCAGTGCAGCCTCCGCCGCCAGCTCTTCGTCACTGAGCAGCGTAAGTCGCGGAGTGGCATCGCCAGTATCGCCAGCCGCCGTCGCAGGCATGGCAGTATCGGCCAAAGCCGCTGGTGTCGGCTCGGGTTCGGCCGCAGCGACCCGCTCAACTGCCTCGGTCGCAGCGGTGGCCACCTGTACGCTTTCAGCCACAGTAGCCGACGGCCCAAGGGGAACGCGTGCGGGAGTGCCGCTGCCGCGATTGGCCCAGGCCTGGTTCATCGCCTGAACGATGTGATCGGCCTGGGTACCGGTGCGAGAAGCGATGGCTTCACGTGACGGCACGACGAGGCCATGGCCGGCACGCATGGCATTAATATTACCCGAGGGGAAGACATCCGGATTGGCCTCGACCAGCGCAACCATCATCTGGTTCATGCTGACTCCGCTGTCGGGCCGCAGGCGCCCGGCTACCGACCACAGCGTATCGCCGCTGCCCACCCAGGCGGTGCCTGCCGTCATGGGTTGGTTTGCGAGCGTGGCGGCAGGCCGGGAAACAGGCTCGGCGGCAGGCTGAGCAACTCGCTCCGAGACCTGAGCGACAGGCTGGGAGCGACGGCTCGAACCGCTGACCAGCACCGGCATGCTGTCGTAGCCCGGCGGATCCAGCAGCAGGGTAACCTCACGCAGTTGCGTCCCGCTGGGCCAGTCGAAACGCAGCAGCAGGTCCATCCAGGGTTCGCGTACCGCCCGCTCACTGGCCAGCGTCACCACCCACCGCCCCTGACGCACCTCGACATCGGCGCTCACGCTGGCCGCAAGCGGGGTACGCAACAAGCCTGCTGATTCGAAGTCACGCGAGCCTGCCACGCTGACCCGCAGCCGCTCGGGGTCGAGTCCTGCCGTATCGGTGAGCGGGATCACAGCGCGCAGCGGTGCGTTCAAGGTGGAACGAACATCGACTTCACCGACACCCAGTGCCAGCGCCGGTGGGCTGACGGCCGAAAGCGACAGCAGCATGGCCAGTGACAACTTACGTCTCATCGAATTCCCTTGCGTTGCCCGCTTGCTTACGAAACGCCCGGTTCTTGTAATGCCAACGTTTAGAACATGACGGAATATGTACCATATTTGCGCACTGTCTGCGCCACCCCGGCGGATACGCATGGGAGCCAACTCATCATCGCAGCCTCCCCTCATATACAAACGGGGCACCTCCCTAGGAGATGCCCCGTCCTTGGCACTGCGAATGGATCACTGCTCGCGCAGGATCTTCAGCATCCGCTTGAGCGGCTCGGCCGCGCCCCACAACAACTGATCACCGGCGGTAAACGCCGCGAGATACTCGCCGCCCATGTTCAGCTTGCGCAGACGGCCTACCGGGACGCTCAGAGTACCGGTAACGACCGAGGGCGTCAGTCCGGCGATGGTGGCCTCCTTGTCATTGGGGATCACCTTGACCCACTCGTTGTGCTTGGCGATGCGCTCCTCGATTTCATCTATCGGCACATCTTTCTTCAACTTGATGGTGAAGGCCTGACTGTGAGAACGCATGGCGCCGATGCGCACGCAGATGCCGTCGATGGGCACCGGATTGTCCTGGATACCCAGAATCTTGTTGGTCTCGACGCTGCCTTTCCACTCTTCGCGGCTCTGGCCGTTGTCGAGCTTGGTGTCGATCCAGGGCAGCAGGCTGCCGGCCAGCGGCGCAGTGAAATTATCGATCGGGAAGTCGCCGCCACGCATGGCCTGGGTGACCTTGCGATCGATCTCGAGAATGGCACTGGCGGGATCGTTCAGCTCATCGGCCACGCAATCGCGTAATGCACCCATCTGCAGCAGCAACTCGCGCATGTGCTTGGCGCCGGAGCCTGAGGCGGCCTGATAGGTCATGGAGGTCATCCACTCGATCAGATCGGCCTCGAACAGGCCGCCCAGCCCCATCAGCATCAGGCTGACGGTACAGTTGCCACCAACGAAGGTCTTCGCGCCACGCGCCAACTGGTCGTCGATGACACGACGGTTGACCGGGTCGAGCACGATGGTCGCCTCGTCCTCCATGCGCAGGGTGCTAGCCGCATCGATCCAGTAGCCCTTCCAGCCACTGCCGCGCAGGTCGCCGTAAACCTGTTTGGTGTAGTCGCCGCCCTGGCAGGTGATCACGACATCCAACGCCTTGAGCTCGTCGATGTCGGTGGCATCCTTGAGCGGAGGAACGTCGACGCCGATATCCGGGCCGGGCTTGCCGACCTGGGAGGTGGTGAAGAAGATCGGCTCGATGCCGTCGAAATCACCATCCTCCTGCATGCGCTGCATGAGCACGGAGCCCACCATGCCGCGCCACCCGACGAAACCGACTTTCAACATGTGAAGTCCTCCTGAAGAGAATGAGGCCAATAGTATACATGACCCGGCCCCACCTCGCAGGCGGGCCCGGGCGCCAGAGTCACAGCAATGGAAGTGCCAGCACCGGCTTGCCCATTCCACAGGCGAAAGCGGCATGCATCCCTCGCTGGAAATATCCGCGGTCCTGGCCTTACCGTCCAGCATTTTGAGAGGCTCCGGGCAATGACTGGCGCGCTCCGCGATGCATACGCCTGGCGAAGCTCCCAAAAGTGTAATATTAAGTAACAGAACACCTCTCTCGACGGCCAGCATATCGATTGGCAAGGGTCTGCCCCGACTTGAGCAGCCAAGGACCACCCTCTGGAGGATCGCAACGATGCTTCACGACAGTGTCCGCCCCAGCAAGGCGGGGTTTGCCAAAGCGGCCAGGTCCGGCTCTCCGTCGCCGATGCTACGCTTGCTGTTTCTCCTCGCCAGGCTAGAGCTTTCGCCAGCTCAGGAGCGACAGGCAGTCGCTCTATGTGCCGCCATCGACGACTGGGCCGAGTTGATACGCCTTGCCCAGGACACATACCTGCTGCCTATTGCCTATCGCCATCTGGATCGGCTCGCCCCACCCGCGCTGCCCCCGCACGTCATGGCGCAGCTGCGTGGCGAAAGCCTGATGCTGGTGGCAGACAATCTGAGAGTGGCCGCCGAGCAGAAACGATTGGTGCGCAGTCTTCTCGAGCCCTTGCAAGTCCCGTACCTTTTCTTCAAGGGGCCGGCGCTCGCCGCCCGCTACTATGACGTCCCTGGTCTGCGCTGCTGTGGCGATATCGACTTGCTGATCCCGCGCAACCGACTCGTCGACCTGCTTGCCAGGGCGCTGCAGAGCGGTTACCTGCCCAGCGAGCCACCATGGCTGACCGCAGACAGGACAGCCCTGGAGTTTGCCGTCGACAGGCAACCCATCATCAACATCGTGACGCCGGGGGGTGTCGAAGTCGAAGTGCATTGCCAGCTCGACAAACAGGCAGCGCTCTATGATACGGAAGCTCTCCTTGCGGCTCGCGAGCCACTGCAAGTGGGCGACACCATCCTCCATGTCATGCCGACCCACGAGCTGTTCGTCTACCTTTGTTTGCACAACACACGCCATTACTGGTCGCATCTGCACTGGCTGGTCGATCTGGATGCATTGCAACGCCACCCTGATTTCGACCTGGCCGCCGTACATGCCTGCGCCAGGCAGCGTGGCCTGACCGCCACCGTCGACGCCAGCCTGGAGCTGAGCGAACTGCTCGCCAACCCCGACCTGGACGGTGCGGCCAAGGAGCTCAGCAAGCAGGGCCGTGCTTTGTATCAGGCCTGCCTGGCCACGCTCCAGGGCGGGCTGGAAGCCGAGCTGGCGTTACGTCGCAAACGGCCCGCACCCGAATTTGCCTTCCATTGGCAAACCACCATGCGCTACAGGATCGCGTGTCGCCTGAGACGATGGGTGCAACCCTTTCGTCCCAGCTATTTCGATTATGCCAGCCGCCCTCTCCCACCGAGCTGGCAATGGCTTTACTACGTCACGCATCCCTGCCGCAAGCTGCGCAACCTGATCCTCTCGAAGAGGTCACGCTCATGACTCACGCCCTGGCCAAGCACAAATGGTGAGCCTGCGGAAGCTCCTGGCTCCCGTGGACACCCTGAGAGCCATCCTTCCCCTACTGTGGGTGAGTAGCCGGAAGTGGACGCTGCTGAGCACACTGTTCATGGTGATGGAAGCATGCCTGGGTCTCGCCGTCCTCTATTTGCTCAAGCAGCTGGTGGATGTGGTCACCCAACTTCTCGGCGACGGCACCTCACCGGACAGCTTCGCTCCCGTACTGTGGTATGTCGCCCTGACAGGCATCGCGACGCTTGCCTTTATCGTGGTACGCGCCCTATCGAACCTCGCCAAGGAGATACAATCCCTGCTGGTGGCCGATCATATCGACCAGGAGATACATGCCCGGGCGGTGGCGGCTGATCTCGCCTTCTATGAAAGTCCACGCTACTTCGACACCCTTGAGCGCGCCCGGGAGGCGGGCAACCATCGGCCGGTGCAGGTGGTAAGCAATCTCATGATGCTGGTACGCAACTTCATCATGCTGACGGCCATCGCAGGGTTGATTCTTTCACTCAATTGGCTGCTGGTGCCGGTCCTGGCGGTCGCCATCGTTCCGGCACTGCTGGTGCGGCTACACTTCACCCGGCATCTTTACGACTGGCAGCTCCGCCGTACGCAGATGGAGCGTCGTGCCGGTTATCTCGACTGGCTGATGACCTCCAATTACCACGCCAAGGAGCTGCGCCTCTACCAGTTGGGAGATCATCTGAGAGGCTGCTATGGCAGGCTACGCAGCCAGATTCGACACGAGCGCCTGCAAATCACTCAACGACGCACGCGAATCGAAGTGATCGTGGGGGCCATTGCCACCATCGCCTTCTTCTGCGCCCTGGCCTATCTGGCCTGGCAAACCGCGCAGGGCTACAACAGCGTCGGCGATCTGGTGCTGTTCCTGCTGATATTTCAGCGTGCCCAGTCCATGGGGCAGGATCTGGTTCACCAGCTCTCCAATCTCTATGAAGATCACCTTTTCATGGGTCTGCTACTGGAGTTCCTGGCCATTCGCCCGGTCATCGCCGACCCCGCCGAGCCCGTGCCGATACCCGAGCCGATCCATGAGGGAATTCGCTTTCACGACGTCGGTTTTCACTACCCCGGATGCACCACGCCCGCGCTACGCCATATCGACCTGAGCATCGCCCCAGGGCAGATCGTGGCACTGGTAGGCACCAACGGATCCGGCAAGACGTCACTGATCAAGCTGCTCTGCCGTCTCTACGACCCGACGTCAGGCAAGATAACGCTGGATGGCGTGGACATACGCGACTATGGCCTGGAAGATTATCGCCGCCTGTTCAGCGTGATCTTCCAGGATTATTCCCACTACGCCGACTCGGCGGGAGAAAACATCCGCTTTGGCGATATCCAGGCGCCTCGCGACACCCCAGCCGTGAAATCGGCGGCGCTCAAGGCCGATGCCGACGGCTTCATACAGGGGTTGGCCGCCGGCTACGATACCCCCCTGACCCGTATGTTCGACGACGGTCAGGAGATCAGCATCGGTCAGTGGCAGAAGATCGCCCTGGCGCGAGCTTTCATGCAGCAGTCACGGGTCATCATCCTCGACGAGCCCACCAGCGCGCTGGACCCGGGCGCCGAATTCCAGCTGTTCGAGAATTTTCGCGAGCGCATCGATCATCGGGCCGCTCTCATCATCAGCCATCGGCTTTCGACCGTAAGAATGGCCGATCATATCTACGTGATGGAACAAGGCGTGATATGCGAGAGCGGAACCCATGACGAGCTGATCGAGCGAGGTGGCATCTACTGCCGCCTGTTCAACCAGCAGGCGCACCACTATCGCGAAGTAGGCGCCTGAGCTCATTCCAATCGAGAGGACGGCCAATCGAGAGGACGGCCTGTCAGCCGGTCGTCACCAAGCCTTCGGTCTCGAGCTGCTCCAGAAACTGCAATACGTCATGCTCACAACTTTCGCGCTCCACCGAGAACTCGGCCAGGAGCCGGTCGCAGATATCCGAGACGCTCATCTCGTGCTGAATCAGGCTCCAGATACGCCCGCCCACTGCCTGAGTGCCGTAGTACATACCTCGCTCGGCACTGAACAGCACCACATCGTCATTGACCTGGGATGCAAGCAGCGACGGATGTCGTTTCACTACCGTGTTCATCTGCATGATGGGTGACTCCTTTGATGCGCCGGACACTATGTGAAGAATTGTATCTTCACGCGTCTGCATCAAGACCGGAGGTACCGCCTTTTGGCACTAGGCGAAAGATAGGAGAGTTCTCATATCGGCAGGCTGAGGCCTAACCTGCCAGGGGTACGAAGCGTGCTTCTATCGCTAGGAGGTACGAGCTTATGGAAGGTACGAATTCATGCCTCGCGCAGGCCATCAGCAGGCCTCGCCTTCCCGAGCGGGATAGCAGCGCACGAAACTGGAGAGTGCCACATAGGGCTCGTCCTGTTGGCCCAGAACGACACCGCTGGCGTCCCTCACCCAGGCATGCGCCTTGAAGGTGGGGCGGCGCTCCGCATCCTGTTGGGTCAGGGTACCCAGCACCAGGCAGGAAGAGATTCGCCGCCGGTGCATCATCCACTGCGCCGCCATGGCCAGCATCAGGCAGGTCAGCCTGCCGCCCAGGCGGGCATTGATGGCCCTTACCGACCAGCAGATCTCCAGCGCTCGAGGATCGCGGCCGGCAGTCTTCAGCTCGACTTCACCCGCCGCCTGCTGGCCCAGCCAGCGCGACCAGAAGCGAAACGGCAGGCCACGGACCAGCAGCCACGCCAGGGCCAGCCACAGCGAGCCCTCCAGTAACAGGGCCTTGCGCTGCCAAGGCAAGCGAACAAAACGGCGGAGAGTCTTCACCATGGCGGGTTCCATGCTCGGCGACGTACCTTGTCACAAGCGTAGTCGAGAAACCCAACCCGGCGAACAACCATCCCGGTGAAGCCCCACCGCCGCGTATCAGCGCCGACTGGCGTCGTCCGTCACGCCGCTTCGAAAGCCGCCAGCACCGCATCGCCCATCTCGCGGGTGGAGACGGTACGGGTGCCTTCGGAGGCGATATCCGCGGTGCGCAGGCCGTCGTCCAGCACCTTGCCCACGGCCGTCTCGATGCGGCTTGCGAATTCGGGCTCGCCGAGCGAGTAGCGCAGCATCATCGCCACCGAGAGGATGGTCGCCAGCGGGTTGGCGATGCCTTTGCCGGCGATGTCCGGCGCGCTGCCGTGGCACGGCTCGTACATGCCCTGCCCGCTCTCGTTGAGCGAGGCCGAGGGCAGCATGCCGATGGAGCCGGTGAGCATGGCGGCGGCGTCGGAGAGGATGTCGCCGAACATGTTGCCGGTGACCATCACGTCGAACTGCTTGGGTGCCCGCACCAGTTGCATGGCGGCGTTGTCGACGTACATGTGCGAGAGCTCGACGTCGGGGTACTCGGGTGCCAGCCGCTCCATCACCTCACGCCACAGGATGGTGACCTCGAGCACGTTGGCCTTGTCGACGCTGCACAGGCGCTTGCCGCGCTTCTGCGCCAGCTCGAAGGCGACCCGGCCGATACGCTCGATCTCACTCTCGGAGTAGACGTAGGTGTTGAAACCGACGCGCTGGCCGTCGCGCACCTCGATGCCGCGGGGCTGGCCGAAGTAGATGCCGCCGGTGAGCTCGCGCACGATCATGATGTCGAGGCCAGCCACCAGCTCGGGCTTGAGGCTGGAAGCGCTGGCCAACTGCGGGTAGGTGATGGCCGGGCGCAGATTGGCGAACAGGCCGAGGTTCTTGCGCAGGCCGAGCAGGCCCTTCTCCGGGCGCTTGGAGAGGTCCTCGAGCTTGTCCCACTTGGGTCCGCCCACGGCGCCGAGCAGGATGGCATCGGCGGCCTTGGCCTTGTCCAGGGTCACGGCGGGCAGCGGCTCGCCGTGCTCGTCATAGGCGCTACCACCGACCAGCCCTTCCTCGATCTCGATGTCGAGGCCGTGGGCCTGGCAGGCGGCGAGGATGCGGCTGGCCTCGGCAGTAATCTCGGGGCCGATGCCGTCACCCGGCAGTACCAGAATCTTGCGTGTCATGTGTTTTTCAATCCTTGTGCTTGCCTTTCTCGAGCGATGGCGGCGGGCTGTACGGCGACAGGCCTGCGAGGAGGCGCTGTAAACCCATCCTTGGGCGCTACTTTTGCCATCCATGGCAAAAGACCTCCTCTCCGACCTGTCCCCTACGCCCTTCAATTCACGGTTGGTCAGTCTGCTCCCGGATCAGCCCTGAGCGGTCAGACCGTCGCGGTATCGCGAAACAACCACGGCCGGGCCTGGCGATGCTTCACCTCGAAGGCGCGAATGGCGTCCTCGTCCTGCAGCGTGATGCCGATGTCGTCCAGCCCCTCGAGCAGACAGTGCTTGCGGAAGGCATCGACTTCGAACTCGAGGATCTCCCCCGAGGGGGTGATCACCCGCTGGTTCTCCAGATCCACGTCCAGGCGGTAGCCTTCGCTGGCTTCCACCTCACGGAACAGCCGGTCGATGACATCCTCGGGCAGGGTGATCAGCAGCAGGCCGTTCTTGAAGGCATTGTTGTAGAAGATGTCGGCAAAGCTCGGCGCGATCACCACGCGGAAGCCGAAATCTTCCAGCGCCCAGGGGGCGTGCTCGCGGGAGCTGCCGCAGCCGAAGTTACGCCGTGCCAGCAGCACGCTGGCGCCCTGATAGCGCGACTGGTTGAGCACGAAATCCGGGTTGAGCGGACGCTGGGTGCAGTCCTGCCCGGGCTGCCCCTCGTCGAGGTAGCGCAGCTCATCGAACAGATTGACGCCGAAGCCGGTGCGCTTGATCGACTTCAGGAACTGCTTGGGGATGATCAGGTCGGTGTCGACGTTGGCCCGGTCGAGCGGTGCGACGAGCCCTTCGGTGCGTACGAACTTTCTCATGGCTCAAGCCTCCTCTGCGACAGGCTGTGCGTCGAGACGACGCACGTCGACGAAATGGCCGGCGATGGCGGCGGCGGCGGCCATGGCCGGGCTGACCAGATGGGTGCGCCCGCCGTAGCCCTGGCGGCCCTCGAAGTTGCGGTTCGAGGTGGAGGCACAGTGCTCGCCGGCACCGAGCTTGTCGGCATTCATCGCCAGACACATGGAGCAGCCCGGCTCACGCCACTCGAAGCCCGCCTCGATGAAGATCTTGTCGAGCCCCTCGGCCTCAGCCTGGCGCTTCACCAGGCCGGAGCCCGGCACCACCATGGCCAGCTTGATGGAGTCGGCCACCTTCTTGCCTCGCGCCACCTTGGCCGCCTCGCGCAGGTCTTCGATGCGCGAGTTGGTGCAGGAGCCGATGAAGACTTTGTCGAGCTTGATGTCGGTGATCTTCTGCTTGGGCGCGAGGCCCATGTACTCCAGCGCACGGGTGTAGCCGCGCTTGACCGTGTCGTCACCCTGATCGGCCGGGTCGGGCACTTCGCCGGAGATGCCGGTGACCATCTCGGGGCTGGTGCCCCAACTGACCTGGGGTTCGATCTCGGCGGCGTCCAACGTCACCACCTTGTCGAACTCGGCATCGGAGTCGGAAACCAGGTTGCGCCAGTCAGCCACGGCAGCCTGCCACTGCTCGCCCCGGGGCGCGAAGGGACGCTCGGCGAGATACTCGATGGTGGTGTCGTCCACCGCGATCAGGCCGACCCGGGCGCCGGCCTCGATGGCCATGTTGCACACCGTCATGCGGCCTTCCATGGAGAGGTCGCGGATGGCGCTGCCGGCGAACTCAATGGCATAGCCGGTACCGCCGGCGGTGCCGATCTTGCCGATGATGGCCAGCACCACGTCCTTGGCGGTGACGCCAGTGCCGAGCTTGCCCTCGACACGCACCTGCATGTTCTTCATCTTCTGCGCCAGCAGGCATTGGGTAGCGAGCACGTGCTCCACCTCGGAGGTGCCGATGCCGTGGGCCAGCGCGGCGAAGGCGCCATGGGTAGCGGTGTGGGAGTCGCCGCAGACCACGGTCATGCCCGGCAGGGTGGCGCCCTGCTCCGGCCCTACCACATGGACGATGCCCTGGCGCGGGTCGTTGATCTTGAACTCTTCGATGCCGAACTCGACGCAGTTGTCGTCCAGCGTCTGCACCTGGATCAGCGACACCGGGTCCTTGATGCCGGCGTTGCCCTCGGCACGCTCCTTCACCGTGGTCGGCACGTTGTGGTCCGGCGTGGCCAGGTTGGCGTCGAGACGCCACGGCTTGCGCCCGGCCAGACGCAGCCCCTCGAAGGCCTGCGGCGAGGTCACTTCGTGCAGCAGCTGGCGGTCGATGTAGATCAGTGCGGTGCCGTCGTCGCGCTCCTTCACCAGGTGCTGCGACCACAGCTTGTCGTAAAGCGTCTGGCCTGCCATATCGTTCTCCCGGGCTCTGTGGCCCTTTGCCTGTCCGGTCTAGGTTATCGCCGTGGCGTATCTTGCTGCCTATCCACGCGGCTCTCCGTCGACAGGTCTCGCGGAGGCGCTGTAAACCCATCCCTGGGCGCTACATTTGCCATCCCTGGCAAATGACCTCCGCTATGACCTGTCCCCGGCGCCGCTCACGCTCCAGCAACCGCCAAGCTCTTGGTACTGGTGATTCTCGCTTGGCTCTCTTTGGTGTCATCAAGTCTTGCGCGGCTCGCCCATAAAAGCAATTCATGTTATTTATTCATTGGATTCCATAAAGGAATACAAAAGAGAAATGGATACCCAAAGCCTGCAAGCCTTCCTCGCCGTGGCCGACAGCGGCAGCTTCTCCCGCGCCGCCGAGCAGCTGCACCTGACCCAGCCGGCGGTCTCCAAGCGCATCGCCACTCTGGAAGACCAGATCGGCGCGCGGCTGTTCGATCGCATCGGCCGCCGCGTCACCCTCACCGAGGCGGGCCGGGTACTGCTGCCCCGAGCCCGGCAAATCCTCGTCATGGTGGACGACAGCCGGCGTGCCCTGACCAATCTCGAAGGTCAGGTGGCAGGCAGCCTGACGCTTGCCACCAGTCACCATATCGGCCTGCACCGCCTGCCGCCGCTGCTCAAGGCCTATACAGAGGCCCATCCTGAGGTACGCATGGACCTGCGCTTCCTCGACTCGGAGCTGGCCTATCAGGGGGTGTTGGACGGCGAGCTGGAGATCGCCGTGGTGACCCTGGCGCCGCACCCGGACCCGCAGCTCGTCGTGGTACCCGTGTGGCAGGATCGCATGTGCTTCGTCTGTGCCCACGACCACCCGCTGGCCGGTCATGGGCGGCTTACGCTGCATGAACTGTGCGCCTTCGATGCCGTGCTCCCCGGCCCGCTGACCTTCACCCGCACGCTGATCGAGTCGCGCTTCGCCGCTGCCGGCCTCACCCTGCCCGTGGCGCTGGCCACCAACTATCTCGAAACGCTCAAGATGATGACAGCCATCGGCCTGGGCTGGAGCCTGCTGCCGGAAAGAATGGTGATAGGTGAACTGCACGAACTCGACGTGGAGCATCCGACCATCTACCGCTCCCTGGGCTATCTGGTGCACCGCAGCCGCACGCTCTCCAACGCCGCGCGGGCAATGCTCTCCCTGCTGGAGGAGGCGCGCGACACGGCGAGTCGCGGGGGATAGGAAGATATTGTTAGACTGCTCATAAATCAGAAGATAAGAATCCCGACTCGCCGGAGCCCACGCCATCGTGTCCCCACCCGACTCGTCACCGATGCCCTTGCGCCATGCCCTGGCAGGCGTGCTGATCCTGCTTGGGCTGATGCAGCAGATTCTTGCCTTTACCGGGGTCGTGCTGTTGCCGCATGGAGTCGGCTATGCCCTGTGGCTGGCCACGCTGCTGCTGTGGCGCGACATTCCCCGGCGTACCCGCTGGCAGGCCGGGGCGCTGGCCATCATCGGGCTGGGCTTGCTGATCGTCTCACGCTGGCACTATGGTGCGCAGGTCGCCTGGCCGGCGGTCACCAGCGGCAACACCTACGTGGTGGCGATGCTGGTCGGCGTAAGCTTCATCGGCCTGATCGGAAACCGCAGCGGCTCGTCGCGGCCCCTGGGCCGCCCGATTACCGGCCGCCGAGGTACCCTGGGCACCTGGCTCGGCGTTCACCTGCTCGGCACCATCCTCAATCTGTCGACGGTGTTCATGATCGGCGACCGTCTGGCCCGGCGCGCTGCGCTGACCACACCTCAGCTGCTGGCACTCAATCGCGGCCTCTCCAGTGCCGCACTATGGTCGCCCTTCTTCGCCTCCATGGGCGTGGTGATGACCCTGGCACCGGGCATGGAGTATTCAAGGGTACTGGCCATCGGCCTGCCTCTGGCGCTGATCAGCGGGGCACTCACCACGATCGAGCTGTCGCGCCGTTTCGATCTGGCCGAAGTGGCAGGCTTCTCGCTCTCCCCGCGCAGCCTGTTGATGCCGGTGGCCATGGCCGCTCTAGTGATGCTGTTCCATTTCCAGCTGACGCCTGCGCTCGGCATCGTCAGCATCATCACCTTCCTGCTGCCGGCGGTGGCGCTGGCCAGCAATCTGCCCGCCGGGCCGCGCTGGACCTGGCACCGGGTGCGTCAGCACACCCTCACACGGCTGCCGGCGATGCGCGGCGAGATCGCCCTGTTCCTCTCGGCGGGCTTGCTGACGCTGGGGCTCTCTACCTTGGTGGCCGCCGCCACCGGCAGCGAGTGGCGGCTGTTCGCCCATTTTGGCGCGCTTCAGGCCGTGATCAGCTTTCTGGCCATCGTGCTCAGCGCCGTGGCCGGCCTGCACCCGATCATCGGTGTCTCGGTGCTGGCCTCGATGCTGGATCTGCGCGGCAGCGAACCGACCCTGTTCGCCTTCACGGCGCTGGCCTCCTGGGCCGTGGGCACCTCGGTGGGGCCGCTGTCGGGTATCAACCTGTCGCTGCAGGGGCGCTACGGCGTCAGCGGCTATCGCATGATGCGCCTCAACCTGGGCTACGCCCTGGTGCTCAGCGCGCTGGTGGTGGGGGCCATCATGCTGCTCGATGCCTGGCTCTGACGTCTCACTGCGATACGCGATAGAAGTAGCGATGGCCGCACTGGTGACAGGGCTCGATGCGGGTCACGCCTTCGAGATCGACCACCGCATCGCAGTGCACGCAGGCCATGCGCCCGGGGGCTGCCACCTCGCCCTCGCAGTAATCGGCCCGGGCGGCTTCCAGATCCTCCTTGAGCCGCTCGTTGTCGACGATGCTGCGGTCGGCGATGGAGAACAGCGAATCCACCACCTTGCGCGAGAGCTGGTCGAGATCGATACCCAGCCAGGCGGCTACGCCACGCCCGCCAGCCCGCAGGTAGCGGCGCATGTCGATAAGGTCGCGCTCGACCCAGGCGCGCAGCAGGGCCAGCTCGTCCTTGGTGAACTCCTCGAGTTCGGCCTCGAACTCCACGGCCTCGTCCAGCTCTTGCTGCAGGTTCTCCCAGGTCAGGTCGTCGGCGCCCTCACGCAGCCGTGACAGCATACGCTCGTAGCCTTCGCGCAGCCGATGTTCGCGATGGGAGTCGGGACGTTCGCTCATGGTCATCTCCTCGAACCGGTTTCGGCATGGGCCGGGCATGGCCGGGCATGCCCTACTGGGGTATCCTTGGTTACCATTTAGACGCCATCCCGCCGTCAGTTCAACGTTTTATCGTACGGCTGCCGAGCGGGAATGACGCCGGACAATTTCTGCGCACCCGCACGGCGCGGCCGTGCCCGTACACTCTAAGGTCATTTCGAAAGCCGATGGACGCACAGTACAAGCCCTTTGAAATCGAACGCGACGCCCAGCAGTTCTGGGACCGGAACCAGTGCTTCAAGGCGGTGGAAGACGCCAACCGCGAGAAGTTCTACTGCCTGTCGATGTTCCCCTACCCCAGCGGCAAGCTGCACATGGGGCACGTGCGCAACTACACCATCGGCGACGTGGTCTCGCGCTTCCAGCGTATGCAGGGCAAGAACGTGATGCAGCCCATGGGCTGGGACGCCTTCGGCATGCCGGCCGAGAACGCCGCCATCCAGAACCGGGTGCCGCCGGCCAAGTGGACCTACGACAACATCGATTACATGCGTAACCAGCTCAAGGCGCTGGGTTTCGCCTACGACTGGAGCCGCGAGTTCGCCACCTGCGACACCAGCTACTACCGCTGGGAGCAGTGGTTCTTCGCCAAGCTGGTGGAGAAGGGGCTGGTCTACAAGAAGATGTCCACCGTCAACTGGGATCCGGTGGACCAGACCGTGCTGGCCAACGAGCAGGTCATCGAGGGCCGCGGCTGGCGCTCCGGCGCGCTGGTGGAGCGCAAGGAGATCCCGCTGTGGTTCCTGCGCATCACCGACTACGCCGATGAACTGCTCGCCGACCTCGACAAGATCGAGTGGCCGGAGCAGGTCAAGACCATGCAGCGCAACTGGATCGGCAAGTCGCGCGGCGTGGAGCTCAGCTTTGATATCAAAGCTGCCGACGGTAGCGCGGCCGAGCCGCTGTCGGTCTATACCACTCGTCCCGATACGCTGCTGGGGGTGACCTACGTGGCGGTGGCGGCCGCTCATCCGCTGGCCAAGGCCGCGGCGGAAGGCAACGCCGAGCTGGCCGCTTTCTGCGAGGAGTGCGCCCAGGGCGGTACTTCCGAGGCGGAGCTGGCCACCAAGGAGAAGCGCGGCATGGCCACCGGCCATGTGGCCGTGCACCCGCTCACCGGCCGCGAGGTGCCCGTCTATGTGGCCAACTTCGTGCTGATGGAGTTCGGCACCGGGGCGGTGATGGCCGTTCCCGGCCACGACCAGCGCGACTGGGAGTTCGCCACCAAGTACGGCCTGCCCATCGAGGCGGTCATTGCCGACGAGAGCGGCCAGGCGCCGGATCTCTCGCAAGGCGCCTACGTGGAATATGGCCGGCTGATCAACTCCGGCGAGTTCGACGGCCTCGACTTCGACGCCGCCTTCGAGACCATCGCCGGCAGGCTCGCCGAGCTGGGTCGCGGCGAGGTGAAGACCAACTACCGTCTGCGCGACTGGGGCGTGGCCCGTCAGCGCTACTGGGGCGCGCCGATTCCGGTCAAGTACGGCCCCGAAGGCCAGACCGTGCCGCTCTCCGACGAGGAGCTGCCCGTCGCCCTGCCCATGGAGGTCACCGTCGACGCTTCCGGCTCGCCGCTCAAGCGCATGCCCGAGTTCTATGAGCTGGGCGACGGCTGGGTGCGCGAGACCGATACCTTCGACACCTTCATGGAGTCGTCCTGGTACTTCGCCCGCTTCTGCTGTGCCGACAACCAGGAGGCGATGCTCGACGAGCGTGCCGACTACTGGCTGCCGGTGGATCTCTACATCGGCGGCATCGAGCACGCCATCCTGCACCTGTTATACGCGCGCTTCTTCACCAAGCTGATGCGCGACCTGGGCCTGGTGAAGGTCGACGAGCCGTTCCAGCGTCTGCTCACCCAGGGCATGGTGATCGCCGAGACCTTCTACCGCACGACGCCGAACGGCGGCAAGGAGTGGTTCAACCCCGCCGACGTGGAGGTCAAGCGCGACGACAAGGGTCGCCCGGTCAGTGCGGTGCTGATCAAGGACGGTGAGCCGGTGGAGATGGGCGGCATCGAGAAGATGTCGAAGTCCAAGAACAACGGTGTCGACCCGCAGTCGATGATCGACCGCTTCGGCGCCGACACCGTGCGCCTGTTCATGATGTTCGCCGCACCGCCCGAGCAGTCGCTGGAGTGGTCCGACTCCGGGGTCGAAGGCGCCAGCCGCTTCCTCAAGCGCCTGTGGCGCCTGGTCGTCGAACACCTCGAGGCCGGCGAGCCGGGCAAGCTGGATATCAATGCCCTCAGCGACGCTCAGCGTGAACTGCGGCGCAAGACCCACGAGACGATCAAGAAGGCCAGCGACGACATCGGCCGACGCACCACCTTCAACACCGCCATCGCGGCGGTGATGGAGCTGAGCAACGCGCTCTCGAAGTTCGACGATACGTCCCCCTTGGGTCTGGCCGTGGCTCGTGAAGCCATCGAGGCTTGTGTGCTGCTGCTCGCCCCGATCACGCCCCACGCCTGCCATGCGCTGTGGCGCGAGCTGGGCCATGCGGAACCCGCCATCGACGCTGCCTGGCCGCAGTTGGATGAGTCGGCCCTCGAGCGCGACACCATCGAGCTGGTAGTACAGGTCAACGGCAAGCTGCGCGCCCGTATCGAAGTGGCCGCCGACGCGCCCAAGGATGCCATCGAGACCGAAGCCTTCGCCGCAGAGAACGTCCAGCGCCATACCGAGGGCAAGACGGTACGCAAGGTGATCGTGGTACCGGGCAAGCTGGTCAACATCGTGGTCAGCTGACACGGATCGAATGGGAGCGCTCATGCAGCGACGTGGATTTCTCAACCTGGTCGTGACCGCTGGTGCCAGCCTGGCCCTGGCGGGCTGCGGCTTTCGCCTGCGCGGTTTCGATTCACCGGAGCTGACCATAGACGAGCTTGCCGTCGCCGGCAGCGACAGCGAACTGGCCCGGCTCACGACAGAACGCCTCTCGTCGCTCGGCACACGTGTGCGCGCCAATGCCCCCCTAGTGCTCAATCTGGGGCCAGAGAACTTTGGCGAGCGCCAGCTGAGCGTGCTGGACAGCGGCCCCCAGGAGCGGGAAATGACGCTTGCGGTGCCGTTTTCCGTTCAGCGGCGCAGTGACGGTGCCTATCGCCTTCCCCAGCAGCGCCTGGAGGTATCGACCCGTTTCACCGTCAGTGACGACAACCTGCTGGCCCAGGACGATATACGCGAGGAGGCGCGTCAGGAGCTGCGTCACGAGGCCCTGCGCCGCCTGTTCGATCGCCTGCGCGCGCTGGAAACCCGCTGACATGGCCTCACGCGTATGAAGGTCTTTGCCGACAAGCTGCCGGAGGCGCTGGGCAAGAAACTGCCCCCGGTGGTGATCGTTGCCGGCGAGGAGCCGCTGCAACACATGGAAGCCTGCGACGCCGTACGCAATGCGGCGCGCGCGCACGGCATCGAGGAGCGCGAGGTGCTGCACGTGGAGGGCAACTTCGCCTGGGGCCGGCTGCACGAAGCCGCCGCCAGCCTGTCGCTGTTCGCCTCGAGCAAGCTGATCGAACTGTGCCTGGGCAGCCAAAGCCTAGGCCAGGAAGGCAGCAAGGCGCTGAAGGAGTACGCCGATGCGCCGGGTACCCGCGACAACGTATTGCTCGTGAGCATGGGCAAGCTCGACTTCCGTCAGCAGAAGAGTGCCTGGTTCCAGGCGCTCGACAAGCTGGGGCTGTTCGTGCCGGTGTGGCCGGTCGACGCCTCCCGCCTTGGCTTCTGGCTACGCGACCGCGCCGAGCGTCATGGCCTCTCCCTCGACCTGGATGCCGCGCGTCTGCTCGGTGACCGCACCGAAGGCAATCTGCTCGCGGCGGATCAGGAGCTGCAGAAGCTCGCCCTGCTACTGCCACCCGGCACTCGTGTCGGCCCACCCCAGATCGCCGGCGGCGTGGAGGACAGCGCCCGCTACGATGTCTTCACCCTGGCCGATGCCTGCCTCAAGGGCGAACGCGAGCGCGTCTCGCGTATCGTTCGCGGCCTGCGCGGCGAGGGGATCGAGGCGCCCATCGTGCTGTGGGCCCTGACCCGCGAGCTGCGTACCCTGCTCTCGCTGCACCAACACCTCGATCAGGGCCAGAGCTTCGAGCACGCCTGCAAGGCGCAGAAGCCGGCCATCTTCGATAAACGCCGCCCCGCCTATCAGCAGGCCATTGCGCGCCTACCCAGAAAGCGGCTGCACAAGCTGCTGCTCTTCGCCCAGCGCCTCGACCTCTCGATCAAGGGCGCCGCTCAGCTACCGCTGTGGGAAAGCCTGCACGACCTGGCGCTGACCCTGGCCGGCGGTCGCGGCCTACTGGCCGAAATGCCCTCCTCCTATCGCGTGGGCTGACGGCAATCGTTGGCCGTCGATGCCACCATGGACGGGATTCTTGGGCGCCTCGTGCCCCGCTGCGGCCACATTCTTCAGGTAGTCGCGAAATGTAATGCAAGGGCATGAAATTGCATGCGCTTTTTGCTTATACTTATTAAGCATCGCTGGAGCACAACAACACGACTGCGCCCGATTAGCGTGGATCATTCAAGAGCCGGAAGCCCAAGAAGAAGGAACACTGAACATGAAAACACTCCGCCGCTTTCTCAGCCCGCTGTTGATTCTGGCCCTGGTGCTCGGCAGCGTCTCCGTCTCGGCCGCCCCGCTGCCCACCAGCGAACTCATCTCGACTCAGGCCGCCCTTTCCGCCGAGCGTGCCGATGCCGACCGCGAGCGTATCAATGAGATCCTGTCCCGCGCCGAGGTGCAGGAGCAGCTCATCGCCCAGGGCGTGGACCTGGCCGAAGTCGACGCTCGTGTGGCCGCGCTCTCCGACGAAGAAGCGCATCAAATGGCAGAACAGCTCGAGCAGCTGCCGGCAGGCGCCGGTGTCGTCGGCGCCCTTCTGGTCGTCTTCATCGTACTGCTGGTTACCGACATCCTGGGTCTGACCAACGTCTTCCCCTTCACCCGCTGAGGACGAACGTCACCATGCAAGGCCGTATCGATCGGCCCCTCCGGAACGCCCGCCTTGCGGGCGTTCTGCTGTTGGGGCTACTGCTGTTGACCGGCTGTGCCGCCACGCCGCGCCTGGCCGAGAGCACTGCCCAGACCCTGCCTCGCCAGGCCTGGGTGGAAGACGTGCCCTTCCACGCCCAGCGCGAGTACCAGTGCGGCCCCGCCGCGCTGGCCATGGTGCTAAATCACGATGGCGTGGACGTGCCCATGGAGACACTCATCCCGCAGGTGTTCATCCCCGGCCGTGAAGGCAGCGTGCAGCCCGAGATGCTGGCCACCGTCAGGCGTCATGGACGCATTCCCTTCGTGCTCAACGACTCGTTCGACGCCCTGCTGACCGAGATCGACGCCGGTCATCCCGTGGTCGTGCTGCAGAATCTCTCACTTCCTGCCTGGCCGATGTGGCATTACGCCGTGGCCATCGGCTACGATCTGGATGCCAGGGAGCTGACTCTGCACAGTGGCGAAGAGGCGGAGCGTATCGAGTCGTTTCGTCGCTTCGATGCCACCTGGGCTCGCAGCGATCGCTGGGCGTTCGTGGCCCTGAAGCCCGGCGAACTGCCAAGCGGTATCGGCGAGCAGCGAGCCCTGCAGGCCATCGCAGCGTTCGAGCAGGTCCAGAATGCCGAAGCCACGCTGCCTGCCTGGGCGGCCTTCGTCGAGCGCTTCCCTAACTCCGGCATGGGTTACTTCGCTCTGGGCAATGCCCGGCATGCCACAGGGGATCTCGAAGGGGCCGGCGAAGCCTTTCGTTCCGCGGTGGCGCAGCGAGGCGACCTGGGCGTGGCATGGCTCAATCTGGGCCTGACACTTCAGGCCCAGGGCGACACCGGTGGAGCTCGCCAGGCATTGGAGCGCGCCGCCGCCCTGCCTGGTCATTGGCAGGCCCACGCCACGGCTGCTCTGGAAAGGTTGTCATCGGGTGACTAGGTGAGAAACCAACAGCACAAAGGGAGACGGTGTGAGCTACGAGATCGTACTCAAACGAATCTACAGTCCGAGCGAACCCACCGACGGTGCCCGGGTCCTGGTCGACCGCCTGTGGCCCCGCGGCAAGCGCCGCGAGAGCCTCAACCTGACGGACTGGTATCGCGGCGCCTCGCCGTCGACGCTGTTGCGGCGCCAGCTGCATGAGGGCGAGATCACCCCGGCCGTCTTCACGGTACGCTATCGCGGCGAGCTGCGAGACCATCCCGAGTGCCTCGTCCCGCTCATGCGCTATGCGCGCCAGGGGAAATTGACCCTGCTTTCGGCGGCTCGCAACCTGGAGGACTCCTACCTACCCCTCTTGCAGCAGGCCGTGCTGGAAGCGCTGCAGCACGAGGACATCGACGATCTCGAGCTCACCTCACCGCCCTGTTATCGCCCCCAGCTCGGGGAAGAGTAGCAGCGCACCATCACCGCCTCCTGAAAACGAAAGCGCCTGACGGTCTAGCCGTCAGGCGCTTTTGCACAGCCCTCTCGCCTCTCCTGCCTGCGCTACACCCTCGGCTCATGACCTGGGATTCACGGCAAGGACTTCAGGCCACTCTGGGCTGTTGGTATTGAGCGTTGACCGCCGCCGCGCGCAGCGCCAGGCTTGCCTGGTTGGCGGCCAGCTCGTTCGGCGCGGTCATGGCGAGTTGCTGATAGCAGCGCTGCATGGCGTTGAGTTCGTTCGCCAGATCCAGGCGCGTCAGCAAAGCCGGCAGCGTTTCCGCTCCACCGTGGAAGGCTCGGGACAGAATGACCCACTCCGACCCGAGGCGTACGTGCTCACTGAGAATCCACTCGGCGGGAACGAGTCCCTGACCGATGCAGCCGACCCCGCCGATACCGAACGGAACGCCTGCCTCACGGCAGAAGGAGGCGGGCCCATCGAGCATACGACCGCCAAGCAGCTCGAAGAGAAAGTCGAGCCGCATGTCGATACACAGATCGTTGAGCCCGAAGTGCACCCGGTCTTCCACCTCGAGCAGGGGCAAGATCAGTGGTAGACGCGTCAGGCTTGCCGCCGTTTCCACCAGCAGGGTGACCGGCACACGACCCGCCACGGCCCGCTTGAAGGCGTCCACCTCGGCCACATGCCTGAACATGGGCAGCATCAGCCGCTGGGCGCCTGCATCGATGGCGGCATCGACCTCGGCCGACGTGCCCTCCCAGGGGGGATTGATCCTCACCATCAGCTCGGCCTTGGTGAGCACTGCCGCAATACGCGCGACATCGGCATAGGTATGCGCACTCTTGTGCGTGTCCAGGTGTCCCTGTCGCTCCGCCTTGCCGCGCGTTTCCATGTCGATGAAAAGCGTATCGACGCCGCTCTCCTGCGCATACAGGGCAATATCCGGCACTACGGTGATCAGCATGGTATGCAAGCGTTTCACTTCGATTCCCCCACGTCGTGCCGGCCCCGCCCATTGCGGTATTGGCGCCAGTTCTGCTCGGTACTGCCGTAGATGTCTTTGAGAGTCAGCACGACATAGACCGTGGCCAGCATGAGGCGAAGGTCCCGTCCAATGCTGACACGCTCGGCATACCGGGAGTCGAGTTCCAGTTGCTGGAGCCAGCCGAGACTGCGCCGCCCACGCACCTGCGCCAGCCCCGTCAACCCGGGCCGCACCGAGAAGCGATTCAGATATCGCACCGGCACGGCCTCGACCTGCTCGATCAATACGGGGCGGGGGCCCACCAAGCTCATGTCACCCTTGAGCACGTTCAGCAGCTGAGGCAGCTCATCGAGGCTGGTGGCGCGCAGCAGGCGTCCTATACGGGTGATGCGCGCGTGCCCCGAGTCGATGACTCCTTCAACTAGAGGGTCGATCTCGTTGGTGGGTCGATCCTGCATGGTGCGAAATTTGTAGATGTCGAACGGCACCAGGTGACGGCCCACCCGGCGCTGCACGAAAAGCGCTCCTCCGGGAGAGTCGTATCGGATCAGCAAGGCGATCAGCAGCATCAGCGGCGCCAGCAACAGCAGCGCCAGTACGGCGAGGACGACGTCGAGAGTGCGTTTCATGGTAGCCACGACCTCCTATCTGCGGAGTTGGCCAGTCGCAAGGGCTTGCTGCAGTGCACATGACGCTGGCTGCACATTGGCAAAGAGAAATGGAGACGAGCGTCAGGGCAGCGTCGAAGCCGCCCTCAGCGAGAGGTGCGTGCCAGCCCCTTCACCGGTCGCCATACGCCCGGCGAGGGCAAGGTCATCGATGTACCAACGGTGAGCGGCCAGGTAGTAGCGCTTCAGTATCTCTTCCGGGTCGGCATTCACCGCGATCACGATGGGCGCCCCGAAGAGAGAGGACGTCAAGCGGGAGAGCCGACGACTGTCTGACACGATGGCAGCCTGACCGTAGACCCCTGCCATCAGCAGTCGACCCAGCCGCTTCCAGACCGCGGATCCCGCTTCGATCCGTTGTGTCCGCACGCCGATAACGGACAGCACCTGCTCGATGCGATGAGCCAGCATCGCCGCTTCAGGCCCGGCAAGGTAGAACATGACCGGCGCCACGGGCCGCTTCAGCGGTACGCGAGACCGCCGCCCCAGAACGAACCGTCGGCGCCGACGCAGCACGAGCGAGATGCCGCCCTGTGCAAGTGAGGCGCGAGCCGCCGCCAGCAGAAATGCAACGCGCTGCAACCGCGAGATGCGTCGTCCTGATAGTGTGGCCGGCAGGCTGCCCTGCAAGGCACTTCCAAGACTTTCGCCGATATCGGCTAGCCAAAGGCGACGCTGCTGTTCGGGCGCCTGATGCCACTGAAGAGAGGCTTCGGCCAGCCGACTCGGCTCCACCCGCTTGCCTCTCATCAGCTTGCGCAGCAGTAGATCGGAAACCGCCGCCACTCCGATGAGCATCGGGCCATGCGGGCCCGAACGAACGGCGATCAGTTCCTCGCGACAGGTCAGCGCCCCACCCACCTTGAGGTCACCGTAAGTGATATCGATGAGCTGATGGCCGAATCGCGCGGGCATGACCAGCACCAGGTGTCGCAGCCAGCGCGGATCCGACTCAAGCGACACCGTGCCCGCGGCCAAGGGAGACAAGGCGTGGAGAAAGCGCGAAATGTCCGCGCTGTGAACCCAGAGGTCGAGATCCTTGACGGTAGCGCTGGCAAGCCAGGCCGCCAACCCGCCCTTGCCCCCGCGCAAGGCCCAGCGAACCCCCGTGGGTACGGTGCTTTGCAGATACTCGAGCAGAGCGGGTTTGACCCTTCCAGGTGTATCAGTGAAGTGGTTCATGCCAGGTCTCCCAGTGGCTGCCCCAGATTGGCGATGGGCATCTCCTCGAGCATTTGCCGATTGACGAAGTCAGTGGTGAAACGCTCGAGCACCATTGCCCTACCCGCCCGTCCCATCCGCCCGATGAGCCCCGGATCGCTGATGAATGCCTGCATACGCTCTGCCAGCGCAGCCGCATCGCAGGGGGGAATCAGCCAGCCGTTGACCCCCTCGTCGACGGTTTCACGACAGCCCGGCGAATCGCAGGTGATCACCGGCCTGCCGGTGCTCATGGCTTCCAGCAGGCTGCGCGGAATGCCCTCGCGATAGTACGAGGGCAACACCATCACCGATGCCGCCTGGAGATGGCCGCGGACATCGCGCACCCTGCCGGGCAGCGTGACGATGCCTTCCTCGCGCCATGCCGCCACTTCCCCCGCCCCGACCCCGTTGACCGTGCTCTCGTCGGTATCGCCCAGCGCGACGAATTCCACCCCGCCTTGTTGGCGGGCCACTTGCCTCGCCGCGCTGACGAACTCACGAATGCCCTTTTCCTGCAGGAAGCGACCCATGAACAGAAAGCGGACCGGTGTCACGGGCGGCTCGCTGAAAGGGTACTCATCGGGATCCACGCCGGAACCGTTGACCACGACGCTGCGAGTGAAGCGGCGAAAGAGTGCGAGCTGCTGCAGCTCGTCGCGGTCATCGGGGTTCTGGAAGAAGAACGCCCGGCTCAGGCCACCCGACAGGGCGTAGCAGCCGTTGACCAGACTACGGATCAGGCGGGTACGGCGGTCGTGCCGCCCATAGAGATAGCCAAGCCCGGTCGCCAGACAGTAGGTTTCCGCAACCCCCGCCAACCTGGCGGCCGGGATGCCGAGCACTATCGGCTTGACGGAGTAGGCAAAGACGGCGCGGGGCGCGATCTGGCGAATCAGGCGGCGCAGCGCCAGGAACCGGGAGATCTCCCCGCCAACGCCCATGCTGTGCCGCTCGAGCGGATACTGCCAGGTGGCGACCCCCAGCCCATGGACTTCCCGCAGGAACTCTTCGTCCGGCACCAAGGCGCCGACGCTCAGGCCTCGCTCCTGCAAGGCGCGGATGAAGGATCCCCGGTTGACGGCCAGCGAGCGTGTGTTCGCGGCAATGAACAGAACGTCCAGGCCGTTGCAGTCACTGGCTTTTTCCATACTCAATATCCCCGCTGCGGGAAGACCTCGGTGCGCAACGGAGCGCCGGCGAGGTAAGCCGCCATGTTGTCTCTGAGCACGGCCAGGCCCAACTGATGTCCCGCTGCAAAGCGACCCGCCACATGCGGCGTGATCAACAGGTTCGGCGTCGCCCACAGCAGCGAATCGCTCGGGAGGGGCTCTTCGCGGAACGCATCCAGCGCCGCTCCTGCCAGCTTGCCCGCGCACAGCGACGCTCGCAGGGCCTCCTCATCCACGAGCTCACCCCTGGCCACGTTGATGAAGATGGCGTCATCTCGCATCGCCCCTATCGCGTCTCGATCGAAGACACCGCGGGTTTCCTCGGTCAGCGGCAGGGCGCACAAGACGTAGTCGAACGTGCCGATCACCTGAGACAGCGCCGACAACGGGTGCACGTGCAGGAAAGGCGCTCGCGGCGAGGTGTCCCTGGCAATCGCCTCGACCGTGACACCGAGCCCCGCCAGCGCGGAACCGACGGGAAGGCCGATCCCGCCCGCCCCGCATACCAGTAGCCGCTTGCCTGCCAACTGACCGAGCACCGGCCTCTCCCAGCGTTTCTCCCTCTGACTATCGACGAAGAGCCCCAGGCGCTTCTCGAAATGCAGCAGCACGGCCAGCAGATACTCGACCATGGCCTGGGCATGAATGCCGCGAACGTTGGTGATACGGAAAGCGACAGGGCCGGGCCCGATGGCGTCGAGCAGGCGATCCACCCCCGCACTCATGATCTGCACCCAGCGCAATGACTCGGGCGGCGCTGCCAAGCCGGCCATGAGTGCCTCGTTCTCGTGTCCCACCAGCACCTCGGGCGCCATGTCGTGCAAGCAGCCCGAGCGGCTGCAGTCGAGCAGGGTCAGCTCGGGCATCAGTTCGGCCAGGGCCGAACTCACCTTGCGCTCCCAGTCGTCATGGCTATGGGAAGGGAAGCAGAGACCCACTCGCATGGCATACCTCGAGTCAGCGGAGAGAACGCAGAACGGGCTCTCGGCTCGCGTTACGGGACTTGGCTCAAGCCGTGGGCAGGCCCTGGCGCAATGGCCTTCATCGAACCAGCCAGCCCCAGGGCATGCGCCAAGGCGCACAGCCTCCGATGGCTAGGCTCACCCAGGGTATTGTCGAACGTGACCACCTTCACTCGGCCTGACGACTCCAAGGCGTCGATGACGGCGAGTACTTCCTCGACGACCATGGCTGCGTCGTTCGGTGCGACTCGGCTCCTGTCGATCACGCTCTGGCCGCCCAACCTGCCTCGTTGCCGTGCCTGAATCACCTGCCCCTCGGCGACGACGTGCAGGACGACGATCGGACGCGACGGCAGCAAAGCCAGCGTGAGCGAGACCCACTGCTGCATCGGAAAGGGACGGCCGGCTGCCGGTCTGGCACGAAAGCGCAACGACCAGACCGCCTGAAAGATGCCCTGGCAGAGCACGATGGGCCTCTCCTGCCGGTGCAGGCACTGCACCATGGCAAGCAGCTGCAGCCAGTTCAGCAAGGCACGCCCTGCCGCCGGCGCACTCGACCACGGCGTGTTCCAGACGAGAGAGCAGAAGCTCCACCAATGCGCCCCCAGTACCGGCAGAGCAGCGACGATGAGCCGTACCTTCCATGCCACACGCGACAGTCGCCGGGCTCGGGATAGGGAGAAAAGCTCGGTCTGGATACCCGCATCCTGCAGCTCTGCGAGCCTCAGCAAGCGCTCGGTCACGTAGGTCTTACCCACTGCGGGGCAACCAAACGCCTCGACGTATGGCGCCGTGCTCATCGATCCCGCTCCAGGTTGTGCTCGAGCAGCGCAAGGACGTCGGCCAGGGTTCCCGAATTGTCGATACGTTCGACCCGGCGTGCTATCGGCTGGTAGTCGAGGTTTTCCCGATATCGCCGCTTGATGTCCTCGGCGCTCTCCTTGCCAGCCTTCACCCGCTCGGCGTTACGTTGGATAGCCGTCGATTCATCGACGATGAGAAAAAAGGCAACGTCGGCCGGTTCGACGCGCCGATAGATGGCGTTTTCCAAACCGGCCAACAGGCGCAGGATGGCGCCGTTCAGACCCGGCTGGTCCCGGGCGATCTTCGGTCCATCCATCTTGCCATACTCCAGCGTCGGCCATCGGTCCGCCACGACCGTGACGCCGGCGAGCGCGAGCCGACGGGCACGGCGGGACAGACGCCAGCGCAGCAGTGCAAGCACGATTCCGGGTAACGCATCGCGAAAGATACGGGTCTTGTGTCTCGATTGGCTTCGGCCCGCCCCGTCATTGGACGACGCCTTGCGCAAGCCGAGGCGCAGCCTTTCCAACCAGGCGGCTTGAGGTTTACCACCGCTGACCAGCGCCACCCGCTGCGTCGTCGCGAGACGAGCCGTCAGGCTTTCCACCACCGTTGACTTGCCGGCACCATCGATGCCGGAGATCACGACAATGCGCCCCGCCTGGGGCACGCTTCCGTGGAGCACGCCGATGCTCATGCGACCCCCCCGAGGTCAATCCGTCAGGCTCTTTTGCCTTATCGTCTCGATGATGGCGGCGCACGCCGCTATCGCATCCCCGCCACAATGCACTTCCTTGAACCCCTGCACCCGGCTCAGGGCATGCTGCTGCAAGGCCGGATCGAGCACCTCCTTCAGCTCATCGACCCTCAAGGCGGGCTCCGACTCGCCATAGGCCTCATACAGCCCCGTATCGCTGGTGATGTAGTCGTCGAGGTCCGGCGCATAGAGAAAGGCAGGGCGAGCCAGAATGCAGAAGTCGTAAATCACGCTGGAGTAGTCCGTCACGAGTACATCGACATCCTGCAGAGCAGAGTTGATGTCGTTGAGCCGCTGACATCCAAGCTCCACGAAGCCTAGCGTCGACAGTTGGCGACGGACATCTTCATCCATCTCTATCGACAAGGAGGGGTGAGGTCTGAGCACGACAGCGTATCTTTCTGCATTGGCATGGCCAACGAAAGTGACGAAACTCTCGTCGATCTTCAGTCGGAAAGCGCTATCGGCACGGCGTGTGGGAGCATACAGGATGACTTTTTCTAAAGCGGCGGCAAGGTCGCCCTTCAGCTCTTCCTCGATGATTCTCCGCAACACCCCACGATTGTCCGTTATGCCCTTCCAGCGCGGATAACCCGAATTGACGACCGCAATTGCGCTACCTCGATAAGCACTCTCGAAGCGAACCTTCGAGACCTCGGAGGAGACGAACGCGGCAACCGGTGTCTTTCTTTGAGGCGTGTAGGCTCGGACCTTTTCGTACAGTCTTCTCGACCGCCGTTCCGGATGAACCGCTAGATTATCTCGGCCCATGCGTTTCATCGGCGTACCATGGGTGATCTTGAACAGCTTACTGCGGTAAGAAGCGAAGGGATTGACATCGTCCGCCGAGTGACTGACCACGGCAACTCCGGCACGCAGCGAATAATAGATTCCCATCGGGGATAGCCAGTAGTGCGCCTGATAACCTTTCGCCTTCAGTTCTTCGACTATCTCGGGGGATTTCGATATCCAGATCGGCACAATGGAGCTATCGGTAGCACCGAGCATCTCATACAGATAGCGTGGGTTGTCTGAATATTGCCTACCGTTCCAGGCACCGAATACCCATATCGAGCCATTTTTCTTGACGAGAAAGGAGAGAACGACCAACGGTAAGCACACCGTTGCCGCCAACCCGCGTCTTACCAATGAAAGCGGCGCCATATGCTCGAGCCCCTATTGGTGCTTGGCTACCAGCGAACGGAAATTTTGAAAGACATTGCGGGGCAATAGCAGCATCATGCAATGCAGCAACTGTTTCACAGAAAGTGCACTCAGGTAGAGACTAGCGATATCCTCCGTCACTTTCATGCCATGCATTCTTTTCTCTACGCTCCAGGAGACCAGCTTCCTGTTTATCGCCTTTCTGGCGTAGTAAGCCTCTCGCCAGGAGAGCCTCCCCGAAAGAGAAGACAGTGCGTCTCTGGCCGGATGAATATGAGCGAGATTAATTATATCATTGCTGATACCGCAATGATCTATCTTCCACTGACTGGTAATCTTTCGGTTGTAATGCGTTTTCTCCAAGATCGCTAGCATGCGGATCCAGTAATAGACATCACCGCCCCTTCGGTATACGCCTGCCGGAAAGCCACCGCTCTCGAGGAACGCCGCTCTCTCGATACAAGCCCCGTTCATATGGATGTAATCCGAGCGCGAGAACAGCTCGAGTCCTTGTTGTCTGGAAATCTCCCCCTCATGAGGATAAGCCACGGCTGGCTCGGCTCTGTCGCCCCGCAACTTGGCATAGGCATTCACATACAGCTTGATTGGCCTGCCCTCGGTGCGCTGGATGTTCTCGTTGAATTGGGCCAGGTGATCGGGTGAACACCCATCGTCGGCATCCTGAAAGAGCAGCCATTGGCCTTTTGCCAATCGTGCGCCATGGTTTCTAGCCGCGTACCCACCGGGCCCTGGCTGATGACGCTGATACAAACGCAGCTTTCCCTGCGCCTGGTACTGCTCCAACAGCTCCAGCGAGCCGTCGGTGGAGCCATCGTCCACCGCTACTATCTCGAAGTCTTTGAAGGTTTGTACAAACAGGGAGCCAAGCGCCTCATCGAGGTATTTCGCTTTATTATAAACCGGCACGACAACGCTGAACAAAGGACTGCCTGCAGACTCCATGATGCCCTCCAGCGAACACCCAGATATCAATACTTGAGCGCCTTTTTTCCAGCCACTCCTTGGGAACCGCTGCACAAATGCCTGCGCGAGCGAATCACTGCGTTGCGCGGTGCCGAAGCGTCGGACCGTCGGAATCCTCACATATACCCCATATGCTCCGGTTGACTCGAAGCCTGCGGCTTCTCGCCCCTTCGGGGCCAGCCTACGGCTGTTTGTCACTTCGCTCGGTACTGTGCTCCGTGCGCCTTGCGACCCACAGGGATGTGGGAAGTGCGTTGGTTCGTCGGGAACGAACCTAGCCACTTCATCTCGCTCGTCGATTTGTTCAGTGCTTCCCTTGGCACGCTACCGCCCAGGAGTCATCAGGCCCTCTCCTTGCCTTGCACACCGAGTCGTCATCCACTTGTCGTACACCGCTAACCAAATCTTCATCGTTCAGCCATATTTCCTTCAGATACATAAGATCACACAGCTTGATCGCGGCTGCGTATATCATTTTTCTCATGCTTTTTCGTCATCATTCGGCTATGCCGGAGAGGGATGCCTTTACCATCCTTACCGAAGTTCAGATGAACAAGCCGCCAAGAGCAGAGCCGTTAAAAAGGCAAACAAGGAACTGCGGAAGTACGATATATGGGCACAAAAAAGCGCCGGTCTTTTCAGCCGGCGCGGAATGAGAAATATCGTGTATTGGTATGAAATAGAGATGGACCTCAGAACACCCGATTCAGCCCGTTCTGTGCCGCGACCCGGTACGCTTCCGCCATGGTCGGGTAGTTGAACGTGGTGTTGACGAAGTACTTCAAGGTGTTGGCCTCGCCCTTCTGCTGCATCACGGCCTGACCGATATGCACGATCTCGGAAGCCTGGTCACCAAAGCAGTGGATGCCGTAGATCTCCAGCGTGTCCTGATGGAAGAGTATCTTCAGCATCCCTACCGTGTCACCGGTGATCTGGGCACGTGCAGTATCCTTGAAGAAGGCCTGGGCAACCTCATAGGGTACCTTGGCCTCGGTCAACTCGCGCTCGGTTCGACCGAAGGAGCTGATCTCGGGGATGGTATAGATACCGGTCGGCACCTCATTGACGAAGCGATAGTCTCGTTCGAGCAGCTCGTCGCAGGCGTTGAGCCCCTGATCGTAGGCGGCACTGGCCAGGCTGGGCCAGCCGATCACGTCACCGGCGGCATAGATGTGCGGAATGGCGGTGCGGTAATGATCATCGACTTGCAGCTGACCGCGCCCGTTGGCCTCGAGGCCGATGTTCTCGAGACCCAGCTCGTCGGTATTGCCGGTACGGCCGTTGGCCCACAGGAAGGCATCGGCGCGCAGCTTCTTGCCCGATTTCAAATAGACCACGACGCCGGAGTCGTCCCCTTCGACACGCTCGTACTCTTCGTTGTGGCGGATGAGCACACCATGCTTGCGCAGATGGTAGGAAAGCGCATCGGAAATTTCATCGTCGAGGAAGGAGAGCAGCCGGTCGCGGTTGTTGATCAGGTCGACCTTGACGCCCAGCCCCGAGAAGATGGAGGCATACTCGCAGCCGATCACACCGGCGCCGAAGATCACCAGCGTACGCGGCGTATGCGAGAGGCTGAGAATGGTGTCGGAATCGTAGATACGTGGATGGCGGAAATTGATGTCGGCCGGACGATAGGGGCGCGACCCCGTGGCGATGATGATCTTCTGCGCCACCAGTTCTTCCAGCGCCTCCTGGCGGTCGCGAACGAGCAGGGTGTGCTCATCCTTGAAGCGCGCCACACCGCTGTATAGGTCAATGCGGTTGCGGGCATAGAACTTGGTGCGCATCTCGACCTGCTGGTCGATGGTCATACGCGAGCGTTCCATGACCCTGGGAAAGGAGAACCAGCGTGGCTCGCCGATATCGCGGAACATGCGGTTGGTGTTGAACTGCATGATCTGCTTGACCTGATGGCGAAGCGCCTTGGAGGGTATCGTGCCCCAATGGGTGCAGTTGCCCCCGAGAACGGGCTGCTTCTCCACGACCGCGACCCGCTTGCCGTGCTTGGCTGCATTGATGGCGGCACTCTCGCCGGCCGGTCCGGTACCGATCACCACCACGTCGTAGTTATGGACTGCCATGGGCTCTTGCGTCTCCTTTCCCTTGTTGATGTCAGGTGCCGGCGTTCACTTGTCGCCATGACCCAACGGCATACGGCTCAGCAGCACGTAGCGGCTCAACGGCGAGTGGCATCGTAGCCAAGGTCGGCGCCACGACTCTCATCGCTTCTGCGGCGCTCGCTCGCCAGCCCCTTGCGCTTGCGATTCTCCTCCTCGCAGACTTCATCCTTGCCTCCGCAGATGTCACATCCCTCCTTGAGACCGAGCTGGTTGAGGCCGCCGCAGGAGCCGGCGATGGGCTTGCGCCCCAGGATCACTCCAATCGCCATGGCGGCCATGATCAACAGCATGAAGCCCAGAACGACGAGAAAAGTACTCATTGATGAAGCTCCTGGCGGCTAACGAACGAGCCAAGGCTCGAGTGCCGCTGTGTGATGGATTTCAATGCCCTGTGGTCTCTTGACAACAACCTTGGCCGCGCTATCCAGCTCATCGGCCAGCCGTATGGCCTCCTCGGGCCCGGCGTGGATCAGCAGACTGGCTTCTCGCATGGCCGTGCCGGCATCCGCTGCGATGACGCTGACGGAAAGCGGCGTCGCCGGTGTAACGAGGGGGGCTGCGGCCTCCTGCTGCACGAACCGATGCACCAGCGCGGCGTCCTGCAGGCGGACATGGCGCGCTCCTTCGGGCACTGGCAGGCCAGGCTGTTCGAGCGAAAGACGCCAGGCGCCGCCAGGCGGCGTACCTGAGCTCCGCATGACCCCACCCACCTCGACCAGCACGGCGACGGGGGCAACGGCATGGTGGCCCAGCCATAGCGTCAGACGGTCGACAGCCAACGCTTGGAAACGTCGATCCACCTCATGTTGCAGTGCCGCTGAAGGCGCCACCCAGAGCGGCGAGAACGCGGAAACGCTGGCCCTGATCAGTACCTCACGTTGCGCTTCGAGGTTTGCCAATTCACCTTGTATGCCGGCTTCGAGCTCGGCGGCATGGCCCGCTCCGAGGTCGGCATAGAGGGTGATATGGTAGCCCGTTCCCAGCGCCGTACCCTGATAGAGTTGCTCGTCGAGCTGCTGGCGGCAGGCACTGAGCAGAAAGGATGACAGCATGAGAAAGAACAGGGCCGGCCCGTAAAGGGCCAGCCCGGAGAGTCGCCCGTGGGCGAGCTGCATCATCCGCCAAAGTCGTCCAGCAGGATGTTTTCGGGTTCCACACCCAGATCGAGCAGCATCTTGATCACCGATGCGTTCATCATGGGCGGCCCACACATGTAGTACTCACAATCCTCGGGGGCCGGATGGTCCTTGAGGTAGTTCTCGTACAGCACGTTGTGGATGAACCCGGTGGGGCCGGTCCAGTTGTCCTCGGGCAGCGGATCCGACAGCGCCAGATGCCACTCGAAGTTCGGGAACTCCTCGGCCAGCTGATCGTACTCATCGTTGTAGAAGGTCTCGCGCCAGGAGCGCGCACCGTACCAGAACGAAATCTTGCGCTTGGAACTCAGGCGCTTGAGCTGGTCGAAGATGTGGCTACGCATCGGGGCCATGCCCGCACCGCCACCGACGAACACCATCTCGGCGTCGGTATCCTTGGCGAAGAACTCACCGAAGGGCCCCATCACGGTGACCTTGTCGCCCGGCTTCAGATTGAAGACGTAGGTCGACATCAGACCCGGCGGATGGCTGGTGCCGGGAGGCGGCGTGGCGATACGGATGTTGAACTTGAGGATGCCCTTCTCTTCCGGGTAGTTCGCCATGGAGTAGGCGCGGATGACTTCCTCGTTGTTCTTGTGGGAGATCTTGAACAGATCGAACTTATCCCAGTCGCCGCGATAATCTTCCTCGATATCGAAGTCGGAGAACTTGATGTCGTAGGGCGGCGCCACCAGCTGAACGTAGCCGCCGGCACGGAAGTCGACGTTCTCGCCTTCGGGCAGCTTGAGGTTGAGTTCCTTGATGAAGGTCGCCACGTTGGGATTGGAGATGACCTCACACTCCCACTTCTTGACGCCGAAGACCTCTTCGGGAACCTCGACCTTCATGTCCTGCTTCACCGGCACCTGGCAGGAGAGCCGCCAGCCGTCCTTCTTCTCACGCATGGTGAAGTGGGATTCCTCGGTGGGCAGGATGGCGCCGCCACCCTCCTCCACGCGGCACTTGCACTGGGCACAGGAGCCGCCGCCGCCGCAGGCAGAGGAAAGGAAGATACCGTTGGCCGCCAGCGTGTTGAGCAGTTTGCCACCGGCCTGGGTAGTGATGGTGTGCTCGGGGTCGCCGTTGACCTCGATGGTCACGTCCCCGGTGCTCACGAGCTTGCTGCGGGCGGCCAGGATCACCAGGACAAGGCCGATGACGACCGCGGTGAACATGAACACACCGAGCAAGATGACAGTTGTTCCAACCATGTCGGTTTCCTATTTGCTGTGAGTAACCTGCACTCCGGCGATGCCTGGCATCGCCGGAGACGCACCCTGGCTCAGAGCTGAATGCCGGAGAAGGACATGAAGCCCAGCGACATCAGACCCACGGTGATGAAGGTGATGCCAAGGCCCTGCAGGCCACCCGGCACATCGCTGTACTTGAGCTTCTCGCGCAAACCTGCCAGGGCGGTAATCGCCAGCGCCCAGCCCACACCAGAGCCGAGGCCGTAGACCACGGACTCGCCGAAGCCGTAGTTACGCTCGACCATGAACAGCACGCCACCGAGGATGGCGCAGTTCACGGTGATCAGCGGCAGGAACACACCCAGCGCGTTGTAGAGCACCGGTACGTACTTGTCGAGGAACATCTCGAGGATCTGCACCAGTGCGGCGATGACGCCGATGTAGGAAAGCAGACCCAGGAACGACAGGTCGATGTTCTCGGCTCCGGCGATGCCGGTCCAGGTCAATGCGCCTTCGGCCAGCAACGCGTTGTAGATCACGTTGTTGACCGGCACCGAGATGGTCAGTACCACGATGACCGCGATGCCCAGACCGAAGGCCGCCGAGACCTTCTTGGACACGGCCAGGAAGGTACACATACCGAGGAAGAACGCCAGGGCCAGGTTCTCGACGAAGACCGAGGCGACGAAAAGGCTAATATAGTGCTCCATGTTACACAGCCTCCTTCGGCTCGGTGTTGTGCTTCATCTTGAACTCGTTGGCCTCGACCTGTTCCGGGTGCATGCCGCGAATCGCCCAGATCAGCAGACCGATGATGAAGAACGCCGACGGCGGCAGCAGCAGCAGACCGTTGGGCACGTACCAGCCACCGTTCTGCACCGTCTCGAGCACGGTGAAGCCGAACACGCTGCCGGAGCCGAACAGCTCACGGACAAAGCCGACCAGCATCAGGATCAGGCCATAGCCCAGACCGTTGCCGATGCCGTCCAGGAACGACAGTCCCGGCGTGTTCTGCATGGCAAAGCCTTCGGCGCGCCCCATCACGATACAGTTGGTGATGATCAGGCCGACGAACACCGACAGCTGCTTGGACATCTCGTAGGCGAAGGCCTTGAGCACCTGATCCACCACGATGACCAACGAAGCGATGATGGTCATCTGCACGATGATGCGAATGGACGACGGAATGTGCTGACGAATCAGCGAGACGAACAGGTTCGAGAACGCACAGACGAAGATTACCGCCAGGGTCATGACCAGCGACACGCTCATGCTGGTGGTCACGGCCAGAGCCGAACAGATGCCAAGCACCTGCAGGGCGATGGGGTTGTTCCTCGTCAGCGGCGTCGTGAGAACGCTCTTGGGAGTAACGGCTGACATGATCGCTCCTTAAGCTTCAGCTTCGAGTTCGACATCGGCTTCCTGAGCTTCCTCCGGCTCGACTCCGGTACGGAATCTTGCCAGATACTCACCGAAGCCTTCCGGGCTCAGCCAGAACTGCAGCATATTGGTCACACCATTGGCGGTCAGGGTAGCACCTGACAGACCGTCCACCTGGTGATCGCCAGTGCCGCTGCCCCGCGCCACGCGAATGGCCGGGGTCACGCTCTCTTCGTCGGCGAAGATACGCTTGCCTTCCCACTGTGCCTGCCAGCGCGGGTTGTTGACTTCGGCGCCGAGTCCGGGCGTTTCGCTGTGCTCGTAATAGGTGATACCAACGATGGTGTTACCGTCGCCCTCGATGGACATGTAACCGCGCATCAGCCCCCACAGGCCCTGGCCGCGAATCGGCAGGATGATCTGATCGGGGTTCTCGGGGTCACCCACCAGATAGACGGTAGCGAAGTTCTCGACGCGGGTCAGCCCGGCGATATCGCGATCGCCCGACAGAGTACGACCGGTAGCCGGATCGCGAGCCGCCTGGAAGTGGTCGAAGGTCTCCGCATCGAACTCGTCGGTGTACTCACCGGTACGCATGTCCACCACACGCGGCGTGATCTCGGCAAAGGCCGCTTCCACGTCGATGCCCGGCTCGTGGAGATTGGCCACGCGCAGGATGTTGGTCTTGCGGTCGAGTTCCACGTTGAGCTGCTGCATGGGGCGCAGCGCCACCGCGGCGGTGGAGACGATGACGGAGCACACGATACAGAGTGCGAACGCCACCGTCAGAATCTTCTTGATGGAGTTGTTGCTCTGGGCCATCAGGCAGTCTCCTCGGCCGGCACACCGGTGCGCTGCATGCGGCGCTTGATGTTGGCCTGAACAAAGAAGTGGTCGATCAGCGGCGCAAACAGGTTGGCGAACAGAATCGCCAGCATGATTCCCTCGGGGAATGCCGGGTTCACCACGCGGATGAGCACCGTCATCACGCCGATCAGAGCGCCGAAGATCAGTCGTCCCTGGTTGGTCATGGAAGCCGATACCGGATCGGTGGCCATGAACACCATGCCGAAGGCGAATCCGCCGATCACCAGGTGCCAGTACCAAGGCATGGCGAACATCGGGTTGGTGTCGGAACCAATCAGGTTGAAGAGCGCACTGGTTGCGACCATGCCGAGGAACACCCCGAGCATGATTCGCCACGAGGCGATCTTGGTCCATAGCAATACCGCGGCCCCAAGGAATATCGCCAGCGTCGATACCTCACCCACCGAGCCGGGCACGAAGCCGATAAAGGCATCCCACCAGCTGTACTGGCTGGTCAGGTCGGCCATGCTCTCCTGGAAGGCAATGGACAGCGGAGTCGCACCGGTGAAGCCATCGGCGGCCACCCACACGGCATCGCCCGAGATCTGCGCCGGATAGGCGAAGTAGAGGAAGGCACGGCCGGTCAGCGCCGGGTTGAGGAAGTTCTTTCCGGTACCGCCGAAGATCTCCTTGCCGATCACTACACCGAAGGTGATGCCGAGCGCCACCTGCCACAGCGGGATGGTGGCCGGCAGAATCAGGGCGTAGAGAACCGAAGTGACGAAGAAGCCTTCGTTGACCTCGTGACCACGCTTGACGGCGAAGACCACTTCCCAGAACCCGCCGACCGCGAAGGTCACCAGGTAGATGGGCAGGAAGTAGGTCGCACCGAGCACGAAGTTGGCCCACAGGCTGTCCGGATTGTGGCCACCGGCCAGGGTCATGAGAATCGCTTCACGCCAGCCGCCCATGGAGGCGTAGCCGTCGGCGATCGCCACGTTGGCCATCCAGCCGGCATTCCACATGCCGAAGAACATGGCCGGGAAGGTACACAGCCACACGGTGATCATGATGCGTTTCAGGTCGACGCCGTCACGCACGTGGGCCGTGGTCTTGGTCACGCTTGGCGGAGCATAGAAGATGGTGTCCACTGCTTCGTAGAGCGGATACCACTTCTCGTACTTGCCACCCTTGTGGAAATGCGGTTCGAGATTGTCGAGCGTCTGTCGGATACCCATCATCAGGCCTCTTTCTCGATCATGGTGAGGTTGTCACGCAGGATGGGACCGTATTCATACTTGCCCGGGCACACGTAGGTGCACAGCGCCAGGTCCTCTTCATCCAGCTCCAAGCATCCGAGCTGCATGGCCACCTCGATGTCACCGACGATCAGCGAGCGCAGCAGCTGGGTCGGCAGAATATCCAACGGCATCACCTCCTCGTAGACGCCAACCGGCACCATGGCCCGCTCGGAGCCGTTGGTGGAGGTATTGGGCGCGTAGTTGGAGAGTCCCTTGAACTTCGACAGGTAGATGCCCAGCACGGAGTGGCGGTTGGCGCCCGGCGAGAGCCAGCCCATGAAGGCGCGCTTGTTGCCCTCTTCGAGCAGGGTCACCTGATTGTGGAAGCGGCCCAGGTAGCGCAGCCCGCCTTCCGCTGTGAATCCGGAGAACACCGAACCGGAGATCACCCGCGTACCTTCGGGTTGGAGGATTTCACCCGCCAACAGTTCCTCGGTACTGGCACCGATTCGCGTACGCAGCAAGCGCGGCTTCTCGGCACGTGGACCGCCCAGCGCCACCACTCGGCTGGTCTCGATACGGCCTTCCGTGAACAGCTTGCCGAAGGCGATCACGTCCTGGTAGCCGATGTGCCACACCTTCTTGTGCAGCGCGACCGGCGACAGGTAGTGAATGTGGGTCCCGACCAGGCCCGCCGGATGAGGACCGGCGAAGGTCTCGACCTGCACGCCATTGACGTCGCCACCGGGAATCGGCGCACTGGGAGCGGTGCACAGATACACCTTGCCCTTGGTCAGCCGCGCCAGCACCTTGAGACCGTCCTCGAACGCCTCGGGCTGTTCGTTGATGATATCGGCGGGATTCGGGCTCAGCGGATGCGTATCGACCGCGGTGACGAAGATGTCGGCCGGCACGCCGTCGATGGCCGGTGTGCGCGAGAAGGGACGCGTACGCAGCGCGGTCCACAGCCCCGACTCGACCAGTTGATCGACCACGACCTGGCGATCCAGGCTCTCGAGCCCGTTGCGGCCATGAGCCGTGAACTCGACAGCTTCTTCGTTCTCGTCGATCTTGATCACCACGGAAAGCAGCTTGCGCTTCTCGCCGCGGTTGATGGCAATGACCTCACCGGCCGCCGGGGCCGTGAAGCGTACGCCTTCGTTCTTCTTGTCGGTGAAGAGGAGTTGGCCCAGTTTCACCTTGTCCCCTTCCCGGACCTCCATGGTCGGCTTCATGCCGACGTAGTCGGTGCCCAGGATAGCCACGTGACGCACGGCTCGCGCATCCTCGATGCGCGGCTCGGGCGTCCCCATGATGGGGAGATCCAGGCCTTTCTTGACTTCGATCATAGTCTCGCCCAGTTGATGGATCGGAAATGCGAAGGAAAGGGGTTCGAATGGATTCGAATTCTTGTTGAGTTCAGTACGTTACCAGTCAGGCCCGAAGGCATTTCGGACCACCCCGAAAAAATCCCCAGCATTATAAAGACAAGCGCGACCAAAGGCCACACGACCTAAGGTCGCAAAAGGGGTAACGAAGCCGCTCGGCGCCTGCCTCGAGAAGGGTTCAAAAGGCGTTGAAAGGCGCTCGTTTCATGAAGTTCAAGCAGCCTCGAAGGCGACGGCCGGCACCTGGGCGGTACCGGCCGACGTGAAATGAAGGTGACTCAGGTCAGAAATTCCCGACCCATCGGGTCGGGAATTCGGCTGTGTCGCCTGACTCAAGCCTGAGCGCGGGGCAGCTTGAGGAAATGCACGTTGGAGATGTGCTGCAGGATACGCACCACCTGGCAGCTGTAGCCGAACTCGTTGTCGTACCAGACATACAGCACCGCCTGCCTGCCGTTGGCGATGGTCGCCTTGGCGTCGACGATACCGGCATGGCGGTTGCCGACGAAATCGGACGACACCACCTCGGGCGAGTCGACGTAGTCGATCTGCTTCTGGTAGGAGGAGTCGATCGACATGCGGCGCAGGTAGTCGTTGAGCGCCTCGGCATCGGTCTCGCGGCCCAGGGTCAGGTTGAGGATGGCCATGGAGACGTTGGGGATCGGCACCCGAATCGCGTTGCCGGTCAGCTTGCCGCCCAGTTCGGGCAGCGCCTTGGCCACCGCCTTGGCAGCACCGGTCTCGGTCAGCACCATGTTGAGCGGCGCGCTGCGACCGCGGCGATCGCCCTTGTGGTAGTTGTCGATCAGGTTCTGGTCGTTGGTGTAGGCATGCACCGTCTCGACGTGGCCGGTCTCGATGCCGTACTCGTCGTTGAGCACCTTGAGCACCGGCACGATGGCGTTGGTGGTACACGAAGCCGCCGAGAGAATGGTGTCGTCCGCGGCAATGTCGCCGTGGTTGATGCCGAACACGATGTTCTTGATGTCGCCCTTGCCCGGCGCGGTGAGCAGCGCCTTGGACACGCCCTTGCACTCTAGGTGCTGGCCCAGGCCTGCCTCGTCGCGCCAGATGCCGGTGTTGTCGACCACCACGGCGTTGTCGATGCCATAGGCGGTATAGTCGATGTCGCTCGGCTTGTCGGCGTATATCACCTGGATGACGTTGCCGTTGGCGGTGATGGTACGCGCCTCGTAGTCGACGCTGATGGTACCGTCGAAGGGCCCGTGGACGGAGTCGCGGCGCAGCAGGCTGGCACGCTTCTCGAGGTCCTTGGCGATGTCGCCACGGCCGCGCACGACGATGGCGCGCAGGCGCAGCAGGTTGCCACCGCCGGCCTTTTCCACCAGCACCCGCGCCAGCAGGCGACCGATACGGCCGAAGCCGTAGAGCACCACGTCCTTGGACTGACCGTTGTTGCCGCTGGAGTCGTGGCCATCGACGATCTCGGCGAGCTCTTCACGCAGGAAGGCCTTGGCGTCACCGCCGCCACGCTTCTTGAAGGCCACACCCAGCTTGCCCACGTCGACGTGAGCCGGACCCAGGTTGAGCTCGGTCATGGCCTGGACCAGCGGCAGGGTATCCTGCACCGAGAGTTCGGTGCCCTCAACCTTCCTGACGAAACGATGGTCCTTCAGGATACGGATCACCGAGCGATTGAACAGCGAGCGCCCGTAAAGGGTGGTGACCACGTTGTTGTGACGATACAGACTGCCGATCAGGGGGATCATCTGCTCGGCAAGCGCCTGATTGTCGTGCCATTCCTGGAAGACGGTCTCGAGGGGTTGCTGACTCACGTGAAGCCTCTCTGGTAATCGGGAATTCCTGTTCATTATCCCGTCCGGGCTCGTGGGGGGCAATCGCAGGATGGTCGCAGGTGCTGTAGGGGTATTACAGAAAACACAGGTTGACTACAAGCGCCGCATCGGGCTGGTATGATCCAACACCGACCACAGGCCGCCGTTCCATTCGGCATGGCGAATGCCGCAAAGGCCGCACACACGAACGACGATACGTCTCGACGCCATCATGCCCAAATTCTCGCTGCTCGACCCGCCCCGCCCCGCCGGGATCCGCGAAACCCTCTACTGGCAAACGCCGCCCGGCAGCGCGGCTGCGCTGGCGCTGGCTCATCTGGCCGACGATGAGCCGCTGCTGGTCATCACCCCGGATACCGCCAGCGCCCAGCGGCTCGAGGACGACCTGCGCTTCTACGCCAACGTACCGGTGCTGCCCTTCCCCGACTGGGAAACGCTGCCCTATGACAGCTTCTCGCCGCACCAGGACATCGTCTCGGAACGCCTGCGCACGCTTCGACGGCTGCAGGACGGCGAGCACGGCATCGTGCTGGTACCGATCAACACGCTCATGCAGCGCCTGCCGCCGGTGGACTACATCGCCGGCCGGGTGCTCACCCTCGAGGTGGGCATGCGGCTCGATCGCGAAGGCTTTCGCGACAGCCTGTCACGGGCCGGCTACCGGTCCGTGGAGACGGTCTACGAACCCGGCGAGTACGCCCTGCGCGGCGCCTTGATCGACCTCTACCCCATGGGCAGCGAGAGCCCGCTGCGCATCGACCTGTTCGACGACGAGATCGACACCTTGCGCCGCTTCGATCCCGACACCCAGCGCAGCCAGGACAAGGTCGAGCGGGTCGAACTGCTGCCCGCTCATGAGTATTCCCTGTCGCGCAGCGCCATCGCCTGCTTCCGCGAAGGCTTCGAGACACTGTTCGACGTCGACCCGCGCCAATGTCCGCTCTATGTTGACGCCCTGAAGGGCATCCCCTCACCCGGGCTGGAGCAGTACCTGCCGCTGTTCTTCGAAGAGACGGCGACCCTGTTCGAGCACCTGGCCGAGGGTACCCGAGTGGCTCTGCTGCCCGACGTCTTCAGCGCCGCCGAGCATCACTGGGCCGCCATCGAGAGCCGCTATGAGAACCTCGGCGTCGACCCGACCCGGCCGCTACTGCCGCCCCACCGCGCCTTCGTTCCGGTCGCGGAGATTTTCGCCGCCATCAAACGCCACCCGCGCGTCGAGCTGAGTGACGACCCAGAACAGCGACATGCCCACCCAGGTGCCGTGCAGGCACTACCGCAAGTGGCGGTCAACGCCCGCGCCAGGAAGCCACTGGCGGCGCTCGAGCACTTTCTCGCCGAGCATGGCGACACCCGGGTGCTGTTCGTCGCCGAGTCGCGCGGCCGCCGCGAGGCTCTGGAAGAGACGCTCGCCCCGCTGCAGCTGACGTTGCCCCATGTCGCCGGCTTCAATGCCTTTCAAGCCAGCACGGCACGACTGGCCGTCACCGAAGGCGAGCTCAGCGCCGGGCTGTGGCTGGAGCAGCCCGATCTCGCCGTGATCAGCGAGACGGAGCTGTTCGGCGACGTGGTGCGTCAGAGCCGCCGCCGCGAGAAGGCCACCGACATGGGCGAACTGGCCATTCGCCACCTTGCCGAGCTGCGCCCCGGCGCCCCGGTGGTACATCAGACCCACGGCGTGGGCCGCTACCGCGGCCTGGAACTGATCGAGGCCGGCGGTCAGGCGGCAGAGTTCGTGGCGCTCGAGTACGCCGACGGCGCCAAGCTCTACGTGCCGGTGGACAACTTGCATCTGATCTCGCGCTACGCCGGTGCCGACGACGAACTCGCCCCGCTGCACCGACTGGGCTCCGAACAGTGGGACAAGGCGCGACGCAAGGCCGCGGAGAAGATTCGCGACACCGCCGCCGAGCTGCTCGACGTCTACGCCCGCCGCGAGGCCCGGGAAGGCTTCGCCTGCGCCCTGCCCGACGAGGAGTATGCCCGCTTCTCCGCCACCTTCCCGTTCGAGGAGACCCCCGATCAGCGCGCCGCCATCGCCGCCGTGATCGGCGACATGACCGCCCCTCGCCCGATGGATCGCGTGGTGTGCGGCGACGTCGGCTTCGGCAAGACCGAGGTCGCCATGCGCGCGGCCTTCCTCGCCGTGCATTCGGGGCGTCAGGTGGTGGTCCTGGTGCCCACTACCCTGCTGGCCCGCCAGCACTTCGAGAACTTCCGCGACCGTTTCGCCGATACCGCGGTGCAGATCGAGCTGATCTCTCGCTTCACCGCCGGCAAGGGCCAGGCTGAGTCACTCGCGCGCATCGAGAGCGGCAAGGCCGACATCGTGATCGGCACCCACAAGCTGCTGTCGAAGTCGATGAAGCTGCCCAACATGGGCCTGCTGATCATCGACGAGGAGCACCGCTTCGGCGTCGCCCAGAAGGAGCGACTCAAGGAGCTGCGTGCCGAGGTCGACATCCTCACGCTCACCGCCACCCCGATACCGCGCACGCTCAATATGGCCATGAGCGGCATCCGCGACCTGTCGATCATCGCCACGCCGCCGGCCCGCCGCCTGTCGGTGAAGACCTTCGTCCAGCAGCGCGACGAGTCGATCATCAAGGAGGCGATGCTGCGCGAGATCTTGCGCGGCGGCCAGGTCTACTACCTGCACAACGAGGTCAAGACCATCGAGACCGCCGCCGAGACGATCCGCTCGCTGGTGCCGGAAGCGCGTGTCGCGGTGGCCCACGGCCAGCTCCCCGAACGCGCCCTGGAGCGCGTCATGTCGGACTTCTACCACAAGCGCTACAACGTGCTGGTGTGCTCCACCATCATCGAGACCGGCATCGACGTGCCTAGTGCCAACACCATCGTCATCGAACGCGCCGACAAGTTCGGCCTGGCGCAGTTGCACCAACTGCGCGGTCGCGTCGGGCGAAGCCACCATCAGGCCTATGCCTACTTGCTCGCTCCGCCGCCCCGCGCCATGACCAAGGACGCCGTCAAGCGCCTTGAGGCCATCGCTGCCGCCGACGACCTCGGCGCCGGCTTCACCCTGGCCAGCCACGACATGGAGATCCGCGGCGCCGGGGAGCTGCTCGGCGAGGAGCAGAGCGGCCAGATGGAGGCCATCGGCTACACGCTCTACATGGAGATGCTGGATCGCGCCGTGGCTGCCATTCGCGCCGGTAAGACGCCCAACATCGAAACCCCGCTGAACGAAGGGGTCGAGGTCAGCCTCAACCTGCCGGCGCTGATTCCCGACGACTATCTGCCCGACGTGCAGCAGCGCCTGGTGATGTACAAGCGCATCGCGAGCGCCGCCGACGAGGCCGAGCTGAAGGAGCTGCAGGTGGAGATGATCGACCGCTTCGGCCTGCTGCCAGCGCCGGTCAAGACCCTGATGCGCCAGACCCGACTGCGTCAGCGCGCCGAACGGCTGGGCATCGTGCGTCTCGAGGCCGGCACCGAACGCGGAAGGATGATCTTCGGCGGCCAGACCCGGGTCGATCCGCTGGTACTGGTCAAGCTCATTCAGGCCGAGCCGCAGCGCTATCGGCTCGACGGCGCCGACACCTTGCGCTTCGAAGCGACCATGGACAAGGAGGAAGGGCGCTTCCAGACCGTGGAGCAGCTGCTCGACGTACTCAACCGCAAGGCCCAGGCCGCTTGAGCGGCAACGCCAGGGTCCACGCAAGAAGCACGCCAGGACTCCCGCATCGCGCGGGAACGCTATACTATGCGTAGGTGTCCAATCGCAGCCTTGACACGAACCCGGCGCCAAGAACCGAAAGGCGCGTGACCGTTGCCGAATGACGTGGCATGTCTGGAGACATGCCACGCGTTGGCGACTTTATGACGAGAACATGACGTAAATGAAGAACCCGACACTGGCCAGGCGTATCGGCCTTGGCGTTGCCCTGTTCAGTCTTGCCGCCCTGTTGGCAACGGCAACGGTTGCCGACGAGAGTTCGAACGGCACCCGAGAGTTGCCCCGCGGCCATTTTCACCTGCCCGAAGCGGGTAACGTGATCGGCGAAGCCTATACCGTCGTCGTCGAAGAGGGTGAAACCCTGCTCGACATAGGCCGCCGCCACAACGCCGGCTACGAAGAGATGCGCATGGCGAATCCCGACGTCAGCATCTGGGCTCCCCAGGCCGGCACCGAGGTGGTGATCCCAGCCCAGCACATCCTGCCGGATGCTCCGCGCGAAGGTATCGTGGTCAATCTCTCCGAACTGCGCCTGTACTACTACTCGCGCCCCGGCATCGTCGAAACCTACCCGATCAGCATCGGCCGCGACGGCTTTGCCACACCGGTGGGTGTAACCCGCACCACCGTCAAGGTCAAGGACCCGCACTGGTCGCCGCCCCGCTCCATGCGCGAGGAAGCCGCGGCACGTGGCGAGCCGCCGCCCGCCGTGGTACCGCCCGGCCCCGACAACCCCCTGGGCCGCCACGCCATCCTGCTGGGTCTGCCGAGCTATCTGATTCACGGCACCAACATGCCCGACGGCGTCGGCATGCGTGCCAGCCGCGGCTGTATCCGCATGTACCCGGAGGACATCGAGTCGCTCTACGAGCGCGTTCCCAGCGGCACTCAGGTGAACATCATCGATCAGCCGTTCAAGGTGGCCTGGTCGGCGGATGGCGTGCTCTACGCGCAGTCCTTCCCGCAGCTCGAAGAGAACCAGGGCACCTTCGAGCCGATCATCAACGCCATGGAAGTCCTGGCCAACGCCTTCGGTGAGGAACGCCCGCCGGTAGACTACGCCCAACTGCGTCGCGTGGTGGAAAATCCCGACGGTCGTCTGGTCTCGCTGCTGCGTGTCGCCGAAGAGGAGCCGACTCCTGCCGCCCCGCAGCACGACAGCCTCGACAACGGAATCTTCTCCGAGATCGAACTCGGCCAGCTTTCCGGCCTCTTCACGGAGCTGGAAGCCTACCGCCGCTAGGCCTTCGCCCCACTGCCGACGGCAAGCGCACCACGCCGTCGGCGGCATCCGCTCCATGCCCACTTCACGAAGCCAATGCCCACGAACGAGAAAACCCCGCCGAGGCGGGGTTTTCTCGTTGCAGAACCGCCATCACCCGAGGGTGATGATGGCCCCAGCAGAATTACTTCTGCATGGAGCGCTGGAACATACGGTTCATTTCTTCGCGGTTCTGCTCGGACATCTGCAGAGCCGCCTGGGCGTCACGCTGCGCCTGGTTGGCAGTGTTTTGCGCCTGAGTAGCGATGCTGCGAGCTTCTGCAGCGTCCGCCTGAGCGGCTTCAGCAGTCTGGCGAACTTCGTCCAGAGCAGCGTTGGTAGCACAACCAGCCAGGATGGCCATAGAAGCAGCAGCGGCGGTCAGCTTCAGGGTGGTCTTCAGAGTCATGATGTTCTCCTTGAGTCTTCCTTGGTACTGCACAGGTTAGTACAGCGGCGTTGATGATGCCTGTGATCCAGGCTTTTCCTGCTCAATGCAGGATTCTTGCAGCGACTGCTGCCAAGCACAGGAGTCAAACGCTGTTTTATAATACCCTACGGCGCTTGTCCATAGCTCGAAACGTCCCTTGCGTATCTTGAGCCTAGCGGATGACGACGCGAGTGCCAATGTCGATTAGCTCGGAAAGCCTCTCGATCTCCGCGTCGGTTACCGCCACACACCCCTGAGTCCAGTGATAACTAGCATGAACCTCCGGGTCTGCCCTACCGAGGCCATGGATTCCGATGAAGCCCCCCAGCACTGTCTGCTGGGGCGGATACCCGTGACGCCGATAGTAGGCGAAATAATCTGCGTAATCCTGCTCCGTGTAAAGCCCTGTTTCCAACGCAGTACGCGCATGGGACGGCGTAGGATAGTCGATGCCGATGAAGATATGCCACTGACTTTCCCAATTAAAGCGATTGACGCGGAATTCACCCTTCGGCGTGACGTTGCCTCCGTAGGTGCGCATCGTGCTGGCACCGGAGCGACCCAGCGAGACAGGAGCGAAGCGCTCGAGCAGGGCGTTGCCCCGATAGACGCTCAGCGAGGATTCCCTATCGTCGACCAGCACCCATATCTCGCTGTCATGGCGAGGCGTGGGTGCGCGCGACAGAATGGTCTCGATCAGGCTTGCATGGGCTTCGCGCCCCGTCAGCAGAGCGAAGGGGGCCAGCAAGGCCAACTGGCCAAAGCGACGGCGGGAAACGGATCTCATCGACTCCTCACGGCAGGTCGGTTCGTTAGCGTTTTATAACGTATCCCGCTTCGACTGTCAGTCCACTTAACGTAACCGAACATTGCATCCATGACGCCGGTCAATGGCCTTCGTGCAAGCAAGCCTCTAGGCTCACAGACAGGTTTATCGTCATTAGCCACGGAGCCCACCCATGCCCGCTCAGCCCGGAAGCTCTCGCCCGCCCCGCCACGCCCAGCTCGCGACCACCGAGCAGAGCCCCGATTTCGCCGCCTGGGCCCAGGGGGTGGGTATGATCTCCCATGGCCCCGCCACTCAGGCGGCCATCGCTAGCCTGCTGGAACGCCATGCCCCCACCGCCGAACTCAGACGCACCTGGCTGGCCAAGCTGCGAGCCGCCGACCGGCTGGCCAACATGGGAATGTGGCTGGTGGCCCACATGACCTACGCGCAGCGCGTACGGCTGGATGGTGAGCCGCTCGTCGAAGGGGATTTCAAACCCCGGCCGGAAGGACACACCGGTGGCGCCCTCAACATGGTGCCCGCCTACGTCGGCTATCTCACTGCCAACAGCTTGACCTGCCTGACCCGCAGCTGGCTGATGGGGCAAGGTCACTGTGTGGCCGCCATCGATGCACTCAACGTGCTGGTGAACAATATGGGACCTGCCCACGCGGCTCGCTATGCGCTCAGCGACGAGGGCCTGACGCGGCTGGTCAACGATTTCTACCACTGCGGGGTCGATGCCGACGGTCATCCCGTCTCCCCTCTCGGCAGCCACGTCAACGCCCACACGGCGGGTGGCCTGAGCGAAGGCGGGTATCTCGGCTTTGCGGGCCTACAGTATGTGCACATGCCTCTTGCGCACCAGAATCTTGTGGCCTTTCTCAGCGATGGCGCCTTCGAGGAGCAACGCGGGAGCGACTGGGTACCGCGCTGGTGGCGAGCCGAGGACAGCGGCTCGATCGTGCCGGTGATGATCGCCAATGGCCGCCGTATCGATCAGCGTACGACCATGAGCCAGTCGGGCGGCACCCACTGGTTCGAGGAGCATCTGATGCTCAATGGCTTCGCGCCGCTGACCATCGATGGCCGGGACCCCGCCGCCTTCGCCTGGGCGATCATCACTGCCGAAACGGAACTGGCCGAACAGGTGGCTGCCCTGGAAGCGGGACACGGCCGCTACCCCCTACGCCTGCCCTATGTCATCGCCGAAACGGTAAAGGGCTACGGCTTTCCAGGCGCCGGCACCAATGCAGCGCATAATCTCCCGCTGCTCGCCAGCCCGGCCGAAGATGGCTCGGCTCGCGAGCGCTTCAATGCAGGCGCTGCCGCGCTCCACGTGCCGCTAGCCGAACTGCGCCAGGCGATCGATACACTCAACGATCACACTACGAGCCAACGCCCCAAGGAGCGCAATCACGAGCTGGCCGTCGCCGTGACGCCGCTACCCACCGCCCCACTGCTGCCGACCTTCATGCCAGGCCAATCCGTCTCCCCCATGGCAGCCATTGATGAAACCTTCAAGCGCCTCGTGCTGGCCAACCCCGAGCTGCGGGTGCGGGTGGGAAATCCCGATGAGATGCGCAGCAACCGGCTCGACCAGACCCTGGACCTGCTAAAGCACCGGGTGACCGACCCGGAACCGGGCGTCGCCGAGGCCCTCGACGGCTCGGTGATCACTGCCCTCAACGAAGAAGCGGTGGTGTGTGCGGCACTGGCCAACAAGCAAGGCCTGAACCTGGTGGCATCGTACGAGGCCTTTGCCGTCAAGATGCTGGGTGCCATGCGCCAGGAGATCATCTTTGCCCGTCATCAGCACGAAGTCGGCCTCGAGCCGGGCTGGCTGACGGTGCCGCTGCTGGCCAGCTCCCACACCTGGGAGAACGGCAAGAACGAACAGTCGCACCAGGATCCGACGCTGTGCGAAGCCTGGCTGGGTGAAATGGACGACGTGGCGCCGACGCTGTTCCCGGTCGATGCGCCAAGCGCGGCCTATGCGCTGCGAGAGCTTTACCGCTCACGCGGCCGCATTGCACTAGCGGTGGTAGCGAAGAACCCCGTGCCGGTAGTGCTCGATGAAGAGCAGGCCAGGCGCCTCTACGAGGACGGCATAATCTGCCTGCACGATACGGCGGCTCCACGTGTCCAGCTGTTCGCGATAGGCGCCTACCAGTTGATCGAGATGCAGCGTGCCCTGGCAAGGCTGACCCTGGCGGGAGTCGAGGCCAGCCTTTATGTGATTCAGGAGCCCGGCAAGCTGCGCGAGGCCAGGGACGAACGAGAGGCGACCGCCACCCTCGGCCAGTGCCGGCTCAGCCAACTGGTGCCGCCTACCCATGCCAGGGTCTTCCTCGCGCACTGTCGCCCCGAGCCGTTGTGCGGCGTGCTGCGCCCGCTCGACACCGGCAGCGGTTCACGTTTTCTTGGCTATCGCAACCGCGGCGGCACGCTGGATACCTTCGGCATGCTTTATGCCAATCGCGCTACCTGGGGCCATGTGTTGGAGGCCGTCAGCGAAGTGGCAAATCTCGAACTCGAGGCCCTGCTCGATGAACCGGAGCGCCTGGCACTTGCCGGCGAAGGCGATCCCCAGGCGCTGCGCTGAAGCGTTCGGCACTGCGCTTATCGGCAAGCGCAGCGCCTTAGGCTTTGTACGAAAAGTCGGCGAGCGATGGCCAGACAAGGCAAAAATTGGCGAAAAGACGGAGTTTACGAAGTGTAAATGAGTACTTTGAGCCGATTTTTAACGCCGTATGGGCGAGCGCAGACAGTTTTCGTACAGAGCCTAGCCTCAGGCCGACAGGAAGGCCCCCATACGAAACACTTCCCGTAGGCTGGTGATGCCCGACTCGGCCTTGGCCAGACCGTCGGCCAGCATCAGTGTCACGCCGCGCTCCAGCAAGTGCCGGCGCAGCTCGGCCTCATCGGCATGGCGCAGGATTCGGGCATGATCCTCAGGGGTGAGCTGCCAGATCTCGAACACCCCGATGCGACCGCGATAGCCGAGGCCGTCGCAGCTTGAGCAGCCCGATGCGCTCCAGGTCAGCTCCGGCACTGCCAGGCCTATCGCCGCCAACCACTCCCGCTCGCGACGCTCAGGTGACACCTGCTTCCGACAGTGCGGGCATAGCCGCCGCACCAAGCGCTGGGCGATGACCAGGCCAAGATTGGCGCTGATCTCACTGTCGCCGAGCCCCATCTGACGCATGGAGGTCACCACGCCCACCGCATCGCGACTGTGCAGGGTCCCCATCAGCGAGCGTCCGCTGCTGGTCACGTTCAGCGCCGCAAAGGCAGACTCGCGATCGCGAATCTCACCGATAAGAACGTAATCGGGGTCGAGACGCAGCAAGGAACGGGTACCGCTGGCAAAATCGAGGCCATGATCCGGATCGACCTGAATCTGATTGATGCCCTCGATACCGTACTCGACGGGATTTTCCAGCGTGACCACATGGCTGTCGGAGAGGCGCAACTGGCCGAGCAGCGTATAGAGCGTGGTGGTCTTGCCGGCACCGGTCGGCCCGGCCACCAGCAGCATGCTGCCCGTGGCATCCATCCAGCGCCTGATGCCCAGCGCGCCTTCCTCACCGATGCCCAGCCCGGCCGTATCTTCATATGCCTGTGGCGGTGACAGAAAGCGTACGGCCAGCTTCTCCCCCGCGACACAGTGCACGGCGGTAACGCGAAGCGAGCGCTCCTCCGCCGGGCTCTCTGCGTGGAACCAGTGGAAACTGCCCTCCGCAGTGGCCAGCGAGGGTACCGGGTTGAGCTTGGCAAGCACCTTGAACTGGTTGACCAGACGCGCACCCTGCGTCAGATCCACATGTAGTGCCTCGACGATGCGTCCATCGATGCGCAGACGAATGCGGTATCCCCGCCGCTCGGGGTCCAGATGGATATCGCTGGCTCTGGCCTGCTGGGCATCATCGAGCAGCGCATGCGCCTCCAGCGTATTGCCGCTCGGCAACGGCTCTGCCTCGAGCAGCGCCAGCAAGGCAGGCAGCAGCTGATGCCGGAAGCTCTCCTCGGACACGGCGTTTCCTCCCTGATTGGTCCATGCGCCATATCGCGCCGAAGCACGACCGCTGCAGGAAGTCTAGCTCAGGTAAGGTTCGCCACACGGAAAAGGCCTCATCACGCAGTGAGCCCCGGCAGTTCGACTGCCGGGGCTCACTTGGCTACTGCGAGGTCACCTGCCCCGGCGACAGCGCTCTAGGCGTGGGATTCAACGGTGAAGATGCTCTGCAGCTTGTGCTTCTTGCCGTAGATGTGCACCGTGGTCTCGTCGAAGGGAAAGCGGTCGCGATACTGACTGCCATTGTTGAACCTGGGCTTGTGCGCGTTGATCATCGCCGCCGTCAACCGCTCGCGATTGGGATGCCCCACCAGTCCCACGGCATACCAGAGCTCCTCACCCGGCTGCAGGAAGGCCGCCCACTTGTCGTGATCAGGATGATGCTCCAGACCATAGCGGGCACTGCGGTGCTCGCCCACATAGAGCAGCTCTTGCACATCCATCTCATTGGTTTCCGGGTCGCGGGCGGCGCGGAAGACACAGAAGAAGCCCGACTCATCCGGCGTGTCGTGCAACTGCTCGCGCGTCCAGTAGCCCAGCACCTTGGGGGAGAGTAGCTGTTCCGACATGGGTGACCTCCTCAGTAATCTTCCAGTCGTTGCATGTCGCGGGCGATGCGCCGCACCTCGGCTTCATGCCCCGAGGCCAAGGCCTCGAAGAAGCCTTTCTCGCCGCTGCCGCCGGCCAGCTCGGCACGGTGGGCGTAGAGATCCTGAAGCGTCCGGTGCGCAGTCAGCGCCGTGGCCAACACGTCCTGCACACTCTTACCATCGACGCCATCCGGCAAACGTTCAAGTACCGGTGCATGAGGAAAATCGTTGGGATCGTCGAACCAGGCTTCCAGCACGCTGCGGTGATCGCTGCCGTCATCGAGATAACCCAGCAGATCGCCTTGCAGCTTACGCTCGCGTTGGGCCAGGTATTCGAGCGCCATCTTGACCCGCTCATCGTCCCCTGAGGCTGCCAGGCGAGCATACTGATCGGCCAGACGGGCATGATAGTCCGCGGCCCAATCGACCAGCTCCTTGACTTGATGAAAGCGCATGGGCATTTCCTCCCGAACCTCCGCCAGCCACGCCGACCGGCTCTCTTGCTTTCATCCTAGCCAAAGCCGGGTGAACACGCTTGACGTACATCAACGGAAGACGATATGAGCACCAGCCGCCGGGCGATGGCGGCTACCACTCCTGGCTGGTCTCGCGCAGCGACTGGATTTCACGCTTGGCTTCCTCGAGGCAGGCCCGCAGCTCGTCGCCCAAGGCTGCACTGCCGCCCACCGCGATCATGCCCGCAGCGCTCGGCCTGCCCCGCCGGGCAACACCAGCGCTGTCGTGCAGCGCCTCAATGCGCTGCAGCAGCCAGCTCAGCCAGCTGTCGGGGCGGGCCGCCAACTCACGCAGCCGGTGCAACTCGGCAATGCCGAGCCCATCGCCCCCGAGCAGCTCGCGCCAGTCGTGTCGCGGCAGGCGGGCGTGCTCGGTGACCTCGCGCAGCAGCGACTCCAGCGCCAGCTCGGCCAAAGCCAACGCGGCCTCTTCGCTCGCCATGCGCCGGGCCTCGGCATGCTCGTCGTTGCCGGAATCGATGTCGAGCAGCAGCTCGGCCTGATACAGCAGCTGATTGGTACGGCCACGAGGGGTCACTTGCGCTTGTCCTCCACCTGCCATTTGCCATTGTCGAAGAGCGCCCGCCAGCCGGTTGCCTTGCCGTCATCCTCGGTCATGACGAACTGCTCCTTGCTCTTGCGCGAGTAGCGGATCTGCGCCGGGCGACCGTCCGGATCCTCGGCAGGCGCATCGAGCAGGTAGTGGTATTTCTCGGGCAGTTCCTTGGCATGTGCCTTGAGTTCACGCACCAAGGGTGGGCGCGTCTCGCGATTGCGCGGGAACTTGCTCGCCGCCAGGAACAGACCGCTGGCGCCGTCGCGCAGCACGTAGTGATCGTCGACCTTCTCGCAGGCCAGCTCCGGCATCGGAATGGGGTCCATCTTGGGCGGCGCCACCTCGCCGCTGCGCAGCAGCTTGCGGGTGTTCTTGCACGCCTCGTTGGTGCAACCGAAGTACTTGCCGAAGCGGCCGGACTTGAGCTGCATCTCGCTGCCGCACTTGTCGCACTCGATGGTGGGGCCCTCATAGCCCTTGATGCGGAACTTGCCGTGCTCGACCTCATGGCCGTCGCAGTCGGGGCTGTTGCCGCAGATATGCAGCTTGCGTTTCTCGTCGATCAGATAGCTGTCCATCGCCGTGCCACACTTGGGGCAGCGATGCTTGGCGCGCAGCGCCTGGGTCTCGGCCTCTTCGCCGGCGTCCGCCGGCACTGCCTCGTCGCCGGGCAGCAGATCGATGGTGGTCTTGCAGCGCTCCTTGGGCGGCAGATTGTAGCCGGAGCAGCCCAGGAACACCCCGGTGGAGGCCGTGCGGATCTGCATCTTGCGCCCGCAAGTGGGACAATCGATATCGGTGGGCACCGGCTGATTGGGCCGCATACCCGCCTCGCTCTCGGCGGCCTCCAGCTCCTCGCGGAACTCGGCATAGAAGGCATCGAGCAGTTCGCGCCAGTTGCGCTCGCCCTCGGCCACCTCGTCGAGGCTGTCCTCCATGCGCGCGGTGAAGGAGTAATCCATCAGGTCGGGGAAGGACTCCTTGAGGCGCTCGGTGACGATGTCGCCCAGCTTCTCTGCGTAGAAGCGCCGGCTCTCCAGCTTGACGTAGCCGCGATCCTGAATGGTGGAGATGATCGAGGCGTAGGTCGAAGGACGGCCGATACCGCGTTTCTCGAGTTCCTTGACCAGGCTAGCCTCGGTGTAGCGGGCCGGCGGCTTGGTGAAGTGCTGCTGCGGGTCGAGTGCCTCGAGCCGCATGGGGGTACCCTCGGCCAGGTCCGGCAGGGCCTGGTCCTCGTTCTTGCCCATGGGCTTCATCACCCGGGTATAGCCGTCGAACTTGAGCACCCGACCCTTGGCCTTGAGCTCGTAGCCTTCAGTCTCGACCGTCAGCGTACTGGAGAGGTACTCGGCCGGGGTCATCTGACAGGCCACGAACTGACGCCAGATCAGCTCATAGAGCCGCTCGGCATCGCGTTCCATACCGGCCAGGTCGCCAGCCTTGCGATTGACGTCGGAGGGACGAATCGCCTCATGGGCCTCCTGTGCCCCCTCCTTGCTCGAGTAACGGTTGGGCGACTCTGGCAAGTAGCGCTTGCCATACTCTTGCTCGATGTGTTCGCGGACCATGGCCACCGCATCCTGCGAGAGATTGGTGGAGTCGGTCCGCATGTAGGTAATATAGCCCGCCTCGTAGAGGCGCTGGGCCAGGGTCATGGTCTTCTTCACCGAGAAACCGAGGCGGCCGCTGGCGGCCTGCTGCAGGGTCGAGGTGATGAAGGGAGCGCCCGGCTTGGAACGCGTCGGCTTATCTTCGCGAGCGGTAATGGCCAGCGAGGCCTTGCGCAACGCCTCGATACGCGTAAGCGTCTCGGCCTCTGTGGTGGGCCGGAACGCCTTACCGTCCTGGCGCACCAGCTCGAAGCGTACCGGTTCACCTTCGCTGGAGACGAGGTCGGCGTGGACGTCCCAGAACTCCTCGGGCACGAAGGCACGGATCTCTCGTTCGCGCTCGACGATCAAGCGCACCGCCACCGACTGCACGCGACCGGCGGAAAGGCCACGGGCAATCTTGGCCCACAGCAACGGCGACAGCATGAAACCCACCACGCGGTCGAGGAATCGACGCGCCTGCTGCGCTTCGACACGGGGCAGGTTGAGCGTGCCGGGCTCCTTGAAAGCCTCCTTGATGGCGTTCTTGGTGATCTCGTTGAACACCACGCGACGGTAGCGCTCGTCGTCCCCGCCGATGGTCTCCTTGAGGTGCCAGGCGATCGCCTCTCCCTCTCGATCGAGATCGGTAGCGAGATAGACGGCGTCGGCCTTCTCGGCCAGCTTCTGCAGCTCGGCCACCACCTTTTCCTTGCCGGGCAGAATCTCGTAGTGGGCCTTCCAGCCGTGCTCCGGATCGAGCCCCATGCGCCGGATGAGCTGTTCCTTGGCCTTGTGCTTCTTGTACTCGGCTTTCTCCTCGGGCGACATCTTGCGCGTCGCCGCCGCCTGGCGCGCCCGCTCCTTGGGGTCGGTGGCCGTCTTGCCCGAGCCGCTGGTCGGCAGGTCGCGAATATGACCCACGCTCGACTTCACGATGAACTCGCTGCCGAGATATTTATTGATCGTCTTGGCCTTGGCCGGCGACTCGACGATGACCAATGACTTGCCCATAGTGCTCCACATTCTACTAGGCGGGACTCTTCCCCGCCTGACGGTTTCGGCCCGCCTGTCCTCGGCGGACGCTCCGTGCGGGGTGAAAAATCCGCCTACCCTACCCCAGCAACCCGTTTCGCGCCAGTTGCTTCCACATGGCGGCAGTAAAGCAGCAATCTCGACATAGCATCAAGAGAACATCAAGAGAAGGTAAAACAGCAGCGCCTCTGCCGCTAACGGCAGAGGCGCCAGGAGACCACGCAAAGTAGCCACTCGGCCGTTGCGCGTCAGCTCTTGCGAGGCTTGCGCGGCGCCCTCTTGGTTACCGGCTTCTCGCCGCCGGCATCGCCACTTTCCTTGGACACGGTGGCCTTGGGCGCGGTGGCCTTGCTGCCACGGCTGGCGCGCTTGGCCGGTGCCGCTTTCGCCGGGCTCGGGTCGACCTTGGTCTCGGCATCCTGCAGCATCTTCTCCACTTCATCCCTGGCGGCGACCTCGGCTTTGGCTTCCGCCGCTACTTCGTCGTGCAGGGCGACGAGGGCCTGGCGACTTGCTGCCGGCTCGACCCGTTCCAGCGCCTCGCCGAAGAGCTCCCGAATATGCTCATAGCGCTTGCGCACCTGCTCGGAAAGCTCGCCGCTGGCGGCCAGTACATGCTCGATATGCTCGAGGGAGTCGCGAATCGCCTCGGGCCGTTCTCCTGCCAGCAGCTCTAGAATGGCTGCCAGCGCCGCCTCACGGTCGAGCTTGAGGATGAAGAACTGCTCACGCACCAGATGCTTGAAGTCCGACAGGCTACTGCCCGGCTCCAGCTCGGCCCGCGACGCCCGCAGGCGCTTGAAGTTGCGCTCGTCGGTGGTGGGCGCCCCGCCCAGTACATAAATCACCGAACGCATCACCGCCTCGTGGATACCGCCTTCGGCGACGCGCTGGCGCAGCTCGTCCTGACGCCGCTCAATGAAGCGCCGATGCTCCGGCTCGCTGCCGGGCTGACGGCGATGTACGTGGGCATCGCCGCCCAAGCCGACCATGGCCTGCAGCAGCGGCTGGCCGTACACCGTAAGGAAGGCATGTTCGATGCTCTGATCGCGGATCTCACGCCAGGTATCCAGAGCCCGGGAGATCTGACCGGAGCAGGCCTTCTCCAGTGAACGCAGCAGGTTGCTGTCGTCGACCGGATGCCGGTCGCGACGCACCCAGTCGGCCAGCACCGGCAGCGGCACCGACAGCGGATTGCGGTCCGACAGCAGCTTGTAACCTAGGCGGATCGGGTGCATACGCCGCATGAGACGTGCCGCTTCGGGCGTGATGGTCGCCCGGATCCAGGGCTGCACGAACAGCCGGTAGAGCCCCAGATTGATTTCCGAGACGCGCGCCACGGTAGCGAAGCGAGTGTCGTCATCGGCGCGGTGCTGCAGCACGTCCCGGTTGAGACCCTCGATGGAGCGCGCCTTGAACTCGAGCAGGTAGTCGCGCTCGATCAGCTCGGCATCGTCACGCTCCTTGGCGCTGGTGACCTTGGTCTCGTAGAGCCCCGGTGGCAGTACGTCGATATAGTCGATGTTGGCCGTGAACTCGGCGTGCTCCTTGCGCGACACGCTGCCCGACACGAAGATGCCCAGGTGCCCGGTGCTGTCGTGCACGCAGTAGACGATGGTCTGCCCGCTGGCAATGATGTCGTCTACTCCGCCATAAAGGTCACGCACCCAGCCCAGCGCTTGGGGCGGCGGCGTGATGTCGTCGCCCTGGGAGCAGAACACCACTACTGGAGAGCGCACGTTGCGCAGATCGATGCGGCGGCCGTCCGAGGTCACCAGTTGGGCGGTGGAGAGGCGGTTGCCGACGAACAGGTTGTCGACGATGTACTGGATCTCCTCGCCGCCCAGCACCACGTGACCGCCCCACCAGCGCTCGAAATTGAGATAGCGCCCGGCCTCGGTGTCGACGTTGGCGTACAGCCGGTACTGCTTGTCCCACCAGGTATTGGCCGGATTGAGGCGTTCGAAGTTCTGCACCAGCAGAGCGCCGTCGAACAGGCCATCTCCCAGGTCGCTGGCCAGGGTGGACATCCAACTGCCTCCGGTCATGCCGCCGGTGTAGCGCATCGGCGCCTTGCCCCGCTCACCGGCCCAATAGGAGAGCGGCGCGCCGGCAATGAGAATGGGGCCGAAGACGTCAGGCTCGAGCGACGCCGCCATCATGATCTGCCAGCCCGCCTGGCAGTTCCCCACCACCATCGGCTTCTCGCAGGAGTCGGGATGGTGCTCGATCACGCAACGCAGAAAGGCGATCTCCGCCTCGACCACGTCTTCCACGGTCTGGCCGGGCTCCGGATAAGGCAGAAAGCCGATGAAATAGCAGGGATGACCGGCGCGCAGGGCGACACCGATCTCGCTGTCGGGCTTGAAGCCGCCGATGCCGGGCCCGTGTCCGGCACGTGGGTCCACCACCACGAAGGGGCGGGACTGGGGATCGACCTCGATCCCGGCCGGCGGCAGGATCCGCATCAGTTCGTAATTCACCGGTCGCGGCAGGGTGCGACCGTCCATCACCACCTCGGCATCGAAGCCGAGCACGTTGGGTTTGGTCTTCTCGATGTGTTCGAGATACTGGTTGCCACGCTCGCGCATCACGTCCATGTAAAGCACACTGCGCTCGACGGCATCACGCCAATAGTCGAAAACGGCACGGCCAAAACCGAATGGGTCGAGCAAGCTGAGCGCCTCTGCGGGCGGTGTCGGCATCAGTGAGTTCATGTTCGGCTCCAGTTTTCCCGGCGCACGTCAGGGGCGTCAGGAGGAGAAAATTTGCTGCACTGCAACAAGCATAGTACTCCCTGCGCCGGATGGACGCAGCCGTTTTGTCGATTTTTTGTGACCGCTCGCGGTAGCCTCAGTCCACTTCGCCATTGCCGGGCGCGACGTCGCCATGCCATTCAGTCAGTGCCCGCCGCTCACGACGCCTGGCCTCGGCCGCATCGCGCCCCCACACCAGCAGACGAACCCGGGCCTCGTTCCCGACCGCTGCCGGTCGATCGAGCCTGACCCCCGGCCCACCGCAAAGTAGCCCTTTGCCCAGCGGAAGCAGGCGCAGGCTGGCATGACCCGGCCGCCCCGGACCGTGCCCCATGTGGCCGACCCTGGGGCGCCGCAGCCTCTCCCCTTGCACCAGACGAATCTGCTCGACAGCCAGATCGAGCCCGCTCAATACCTCGGCCAGGCCCTCGAAACCCGTCAGGCCGGGGCGCATGTCGACAAAGCCCAGGCGGTTGTTGGCCAGGGTGAAGCTCAACGTCGCCAGGCCGACCAGACCCAGGGCGCGGGCACCCTGCACGGCTAGCTGCCCAAGATAGGCGCGCTGCTCCGGCGTCAGCCGTTCGCTCGGCGCCACGGCGAAATCGTCGGCCATCCGCTCGTGCTCGACCAGGGCCAGCGCTTGGCCACGATTGTCGGCCAGCACCGGCAGATGGACGCACGGTGAAGAGGGCACCGGCTCGGCCAGCGGCAGGCCCGCTTCCCGCATCAGATGCCGGGTGGCATCGCCGTTGCACATGGCGTCGAGCAAGGTCGTGCCCGAGCCGACGAACGCCAACCCGGCGCCGGCACAGGCCCGTGCCAGGCTGCGCTGCTGCTCTGCCGTCGCCTCACCCGGGTGCAGTGCATCGCAGTCCAGCTCACGCGCGCGTGCGATCAGCGCATCGTCGGCCAGACAGCCGCCGGCATGCCAGGCCAGCCCGAGTTCGCTACAGGCCTGGCCTGCACGCAGGGCGCCAAGCCCGCTACCGGCCACCAGCAGACGCTGCCAGCGCAATGGATCGAATCGAAGGCTTTGCATGGATTCCCACTCTGTGACGCTATGACAAGGCAGTGATAGCATGACAAGGGTTCTTCACCGGGCCTGCCTGTGCCCTTCCAGCGGATCGATCGATGACAACCCCAAGGCTGCTGAACCGCCTGACCTTTCGCCAGTTGCAGGTCTTCCAGGCCGTGCATCGGCAGCAATCCTACTCACGCGCCGCCGAACAGTTGGGCCTGACCCAGCCGGCGGTCAGCGCACAGATCCGTCAGCTCGAGCAGGCCCTCGGCCAACCCCTGTTCAAGTACGCTGGCAAGACCCTGCACGTGCTGCCGGCGGCCGATGCCCTGGCAGCCTCGACCCAGGCCATCTTCGGCCAGGTCTCGCGACTGCAGATGACGCTATCGGACCTGGACGGCACGATTTCCGGGGAGCTCAATCTGGCGGCCGTCTCAACGGCACAGTACGTGGTACCTCATCTGATCGCCCGCTTTCGCGCTCACTACCCCAACGTTCAGGTACGCCTGCGGGTCTGCAACCGCAGCCAGGCCCTGGAAAGGCTGGCCGCACGCAACGACGACCTGGTGATCATGGCGATGGTGCCCGAAGAGGACGACAACCTGGTCTTCATGCCGTTCCTGGAGAACGAACTGATACCCATCGTCTGGCCCGGCCATCCACTGCTCGAGGCGCCCTCGCCCACCCTGGAAGATCTGGCCCGCCACTATCTATTGATGCGTGAGTCAGGCTCCGGCGTACGCACCGCTTTCGAGCAGCTCGCCGCCGAGCAGGACGTGGCCCTGCAGCATACCATGGAGCTGGGCACCAACGAGGCGATCAAACAGGGGGTGATGGCTCACCTGGGTGTCACCGTGCTGCCGCGGCTGGCAGTTCGTCTCGAGATCGGCGCCGGACTGCTGGCGGAGCTGCCACTACCGGGTTTTCCCCTGCGCCGCTCCTGGTGCACGGTCTACCCCCGAGACCGCTTCCCCACACCGGTCACCGAACTGTTCCTGCGTTTCGTGCGCGAGCGTCTGGGCGAAATCGAAGCGCACTTCCGGGCGCCACCCCGGCCAATCCCCGACCATGGCGTCGTCTGCCTGCCGCTTACATCAGGTTGAGCGTCACGCCTGCGTCGCCCTGCTCCGCTGTGCCAGTCAGGCGCGATATGGTAGATTACGGGCCTGCGACCAACGTATCAATTGCTGTGCCTTTGGCCAGGTCCGCCCGCGATGATGGCGCACCGATGAACTCTGGCATGGCCGTGGCAGCCGCCTAGTGGAGAGGCTCACACCTATGAGCGACAACACCTCGAAACGCGTGCCTAGCGGCGCGAAGTTCCGCACCGAGCACGGCTTCGCCGCCATCAAGGACGGTATCAAGCTGCAGCGCAGCCAGACCGATGAACAACCGGAACCGGGGCGCAAGCCGAAGTGGCTACGCGCCCAGATGCCCGGCGGCGGGCGTTTCGAGGCAGTGAAGCGCAACGTCAAGGAACACCGCCTGAGCACCGTATGCGCCGAGTCTCACTGCCCCAACATGGGCGAGTGCTGGAGCAACGGTACGGCCACCATCATGCTGATGGGCTCGGTGTGTACCCGCGCCTGCCGCTTCTGTGCCGTAGATACTGGCAATCCCCGCGGCTGGCTGGACAGCGAGGAGCCGGCCAATACCGCCAAGTCGGTGGAGCTGATGGGCCTGCGCTACGTGGTGCTCACTTCGGTGGACCGTGACGACCTGGCCGATGGCGGCGCCTCTCACTATGCTGCCTGCATTCGGGCGATCAAGGCCAACACGCCCGCAGTGGTAGTCGAGGCGCTCACCCCCGACTTCGATGGTGACCAAACTGCCATCGAGCAGGTGGTCGACTCCGGACTGGAAGTGTTCGCCCAGAACGTCGAGACGGTGGAACGACTCACCCACTACGTGCGCGACCCGCGTGCCGGCTACCGCAAGACCCTCGACGTGCTGGCCCACGCCAAGCGCTACCGTCCCGACGTGCTGACCAAGACTAGCCTGATGCTGGGGCTCGGCGAAACCGACGAAGAAATTCTCCAAACCTTCGACGATCTGCGCGCCATCGACGTCGACATCGTCACCCTGGGGCAGTACCTGCGCCCGACGCGCAACCACCTGCCGGTGGAGCGCTGGGTCACCCCGGACGAGTTCGAGCGCTATCGCCGCCTGGGTCTTGAAAAGGGCTTCATGGAAGTGGCCTCCGGTCCACTGGTACGCTCCAGCTACCGGGCCGACCGGGTGTTCGAGAAGAACAATCTGGGCCTGGCCGCCCCCGCCGAGGTACCGGGCCAGGAGCCCGACCCTAATCGCATTCAGGCGATCAACGTCGGCTGACGCCGCTCCCCGCCGGCGGCCCTCACACGGCCGCCTGCGCCTCCTGGAGCTGCAGCTCGCGCCCCAGCTCACTCGCCAGGCTCCGTGCCAGACTAAGACCCACCTGCTCCGCCGAAGGCGGTTCGGCCACCAGATCGGCCAGGCGCGTCATCGCCATGCCGGCGTAGCCGCAGGGATTGATACGGGCGAAGGGGCTCAGGTCGGCATCGACATTGAGCGCAACGCCGTGATAACTGGCACCGCGCCGGATACGCAAGCCCAACGAAGCGATCTTGGCCCCGCCGACGTAGACACCGGGAGCATCGGGGCGTGCCCGCGCCTCGACGCCCTGCTCCGCCAGCACAGCGATGACGGCATTCTCCAGCGCCGAGACGAGATCCCGTACGCCAAGCCGCGAGCGCCGCACGTCGAGGAGTGGATAGAGCACCACCTGCCCCGGCCCGTGATAGGTCACCTGGCCGCCGCGATCCGTCTGTACCACTGGAATGTCGCCCGGCATCAGCAGGTGCTCGGGCTTGCCGGCCTGGCCCTGGGTGAAGACCGGGTCGTGCTCCACCAGCCAAAGCTGGTCCGCGGTCATTTCATCGCGGGTGTCGGTGAGGTCGCGCATGGCCTGCCATACCGGGTGGTAGGGTCGTCGGCCCAGGCGATGAAGCTCGATAGGGGCGGCCATAGCGGCGCTTGGCGCCATCTATACCACCATGTGCACGCGGCCGGTGGCCTTGAGATCGGCGAACAGTGCCTTGAGCTGCTTCTCACCGGTCGCCCGCAGGGTCAGCCTCACCGAAAGGTAGCGGGCGGTACGGCTCTCGACGACCTCGATGCTTTCGGCATCGAAGCTGGCATCGTGGCGCAGCACCACCTGGCACACAGTGGCGGTGAAGTCCTCGGCGGCATCGCCCACCACCTTGATGGGATAGTCGCAGGGAAAGGTGATCGTCGGCGGCGCTTGGTCTGCCGCCGGGGCTTGGCGTAAATCGCGCAGTTTGTCGTCTGACATGGCTCTCTCGGGGTCGTGGCCCTTCCTATCTATTCCGAGTATTTTACTCGGCTTTCACTCGGCACCCAAGCCATCGGCACCCAAGCCATCGGCACCCAAGCCATCGGCACCCAAGCCGCTGGTGCCCAAGGTATACCAAGGAGTCCCATGCAGGCGGCGCACAGCGGCGCCGCCTGTCTCGAATGGCCTGGGAACGACCTAGAACCAGCCGCTAAGCAGATTGCTGAAGAAGCGCCTCACCTGATCGAATAGGCGCTTAAACAGTCCGCCCTCCTCGATCGTCTCGAGGGCCACCAGGGGGTGTTCGCCCACGACTTCATCACCGAGACGAACCTCCAGGGTGCCGACCCGGTCGCCCAGGCTGATGGGCGCATTGAGGTCCTGGCGAATGTCCAGCCGTGCATGCAGCTCTTCGTTGCGCGCCCGCGGCAGAGTCATGGCCACGTCGCGGTCGACGCCGACGCGCAGCTCGTTCTTCTCGCCGCCCCAGATCCGGGGTGAGTTGAGCACCGCCCCCTGATCGTAGAGCTTGAGGGTTTCGTAGTAGCGGAAACCGTAGCTGAGCAACTTCTGGGTCTCCTGGGCACGAGACTCCTCCGAGCTGGTGCCCATCACCACCGAAATCAGGCGCATGCCGTCGCGCTTGGCCGATGCCACCAGGCCGTAACCCGCCTCGGTGGTCCAACCGGTCTTGAGGCCGTCGACAGTGGGGTCGCGCCACAGCAACCGGTTGCGGTTGGGCTGGCGAATGTCGTTGTAGGTGAAGTATTTCTCGGCGTAGACCGCGTAATGTTCCGGGTAGTCGTTAATGATGTACTGCGAGAGCAGAGCCATGTCGCGGGCCGATGAGTACTGCTCCGGATGCGGCAGCCCGGTGGCATTGGCAAAGCTGGTGTTGTGCAACCCAAGGCGCGTGGCGTGCTGATTCATCAGATCGGCGAAAGGGGCTTCACCGCCGGCCAGGTGCTCGGCCACGGCCACGCTGGCATCGTTACCCGACGAGATGATGATGCCGTAGAGCAGATCGCGGATGGAAACCTCGGTGTTGACCTCGATGAACATCTTGGAGCCGCCCGTACGCCAGGCGTTCTCGCTGACGCGCACGGTGTCGTCCAGGTTGATGTTGCCACGGTCGAGCTCCCGCTCCACCAGATAGGCGGTCATCAGCTTGGTCAGGCTGGCCGGGGGAAGACGCTCATCGGCGTTGTGCTCGACCAGCACCCTGCCGCTGTCCGCATCCATCAGAATCCAGGACTTGGCAGCGATCTGCGGTGGAGCCGGGATCATGGTCTGTGGGGTCGGGGTCGGAGTTGCCTGGGCCAGAGCCTTGGAGACGCACAGCAACAGGCCGAACAGTATCAGTGGCAGCAGCCGACGGTAGATAGGGGTGGACAGCACTCGCATGGGCATGAATCTCATCACTACGTCGAGAAAGGTCAAGGGGAACGGCGCGACTCAGTCGGCGCCGTTGACAATAAAGGCTTGTTCGAAGCCGGCACGCCTCAGCTCAGCGCGCACAGGCTCGACCTGCCCGGCGTGGGCCAGGGGGCCGACCTGGACACGATACATACCGGTGGCATCCGCCACCCGCACGGGATGAGACAGCTCGCTTTCGAGGCGAGCCTTGAGCGCCCGGGCGTTGTCGGCGGATCCCAGCGCGGCGATCTGAAGATAGATCGGCATGCCATTGCTGCCAGCCTGGTTGGACCCACTCGATGCAGCAGCGCCGGCGCTCGCCGCCGGGGCACTGGCCTGCTGAGGTGCCGAGCTGGCTTGCTGAGATGCCGGGTTGCTGCGTGGAGTCGCCTGAGCCGCCGTTTGGACAGCGCCAGAGGAGGTTCGGTTCGCGCCGTTACCACCATTGCCGCCATTTTCGGCCAGCCACACCTCCGCATCGATCGCTTCGACCTTGACCCGACCGGTGCCGCGCTCGAGGATGTCGAGCCGCGCCGCTGCCGCGTAGGAGAGATCGATCTCGCGATCGTTGTGGAAGGGACCGCGGTCGTTGACCCGGACGATGACCGAGCGACCGTTCTCGAGGCTGGTCACACGCGCATAAGTAGGCAGCGGCAGGGAACGGTGGGCCGCGGTCATCTCGTACATGTCGTAGATTTCGCCATTGGACGTGGCGTAGCCATGGAATTTCTCACCGTACCAGGAAGCCGTACCCTGGCGGGCGTAGCCACGCGCGTCGGGCAGCACGTTGTAGGTCTTGCCCCACACTTCGTAGACGGGACGATTGCCGCCGCGTGAGAGCGGCTCCACGCGCGGCACGGCATCAGGAATCTGGCTGACGTCCGGCGGATTCTCCGGATAGGCATCGCTGTTCATGGCATAGCGACCGCCACCACTGGAAGATGCCGGAGCGGGCTTTCCATCGGCACTGTCACGCTGAGGCGCGGTCGTCGGCCCGCTGCTCGCACAGCCCGCCAACAGGGCGGTAACGGCAAGCACAATCGGCAGCGCTTTCATGGCGATTCCCCTCGTTCGACGGATCCATTCTGCGGCAGAGGGCCGAGCTCGCGCATGGCGGCAATCTCCTCGGCTAGCTCGGTCACGGCCATGGCGTAAAGATGGCTGTGGTTGTAGCGGGTAATGACGTAGAAATTCTCATGACCGAGCCGATAGCGCCAGCTCGACTCATCCACTTCCAGCGCCAGCGGGATCACCCGCTGCTCACCATCGAGCTCGCCCTTGGCAGCGACGCCCGCCTGCTCCAGCTCACTCACTTCGACGTAGGGACGCTGAGTGCGGTTGAAATCGATACCGGAAGGCGGCTCATCGGACGGCCCCTGAGCTTCAACGTAGATCAGCTCGCCGGGGAGCCAGCCATGCTCGGCGAAGTAGTTGCCCACGCTGCCGATGGCATCGACGGGATTGGTCCACAGGTTGCGCTGGCCGTCGCCGTCGAAATCGACCGCGTAGGCGCGGTAGCTGGTCGGAATGAACTGCGGATAGCCCATGGCGCCGGCGTAGGAACCCTTGAGACTGCCGGGGTCCACCTCCTGCTCGTGGGTGATCTCGAGAAAGGCAGCCAGCTCGCCACGGAAGAAATTACCGCGCACCGGATGATGGAAGGCCAGCGTCGAGAGCGAGTCGATGACGCGGTGACGTCCGGTGAAGCGGCCATAGCTGGTTTCGACGCCGATGATGGCCGCGATCACCTCCGGCGGCACACCGTATTCGGCATAGGCGCGCTCGAAGGCATCCTCGTGGGCTTCGATGAAGTCAACGCCACGCGCGATGCGCTCCGGCTGCAGGAAAATCTCGCGATACTCATCCCAGCGCAACCGCCGCTCGGCTGCCCCCTCCATGGCATCGAGTACGCCCTGCTGGAAGACGGCCTGTTGCAGCGCCGTCTCGAGCCAATCGCGTTCGATGCCGCGCTCGGCCAACTCCTCCACCAGTTGCCTTGCCCCCTCGTGCTGGGCAGGGGTGAAATCCGCCGCCTGAAGAGACGGTACCATCAATCCCAGAACCGTTGCCGTTACAGCGGCAATTCGAGGTCCTTTCCACCCTTTCCACTTGCACTCAGGCGTCATGCTTCTGCCACTCCCTGACCGGGGCATTGTCGCTCGAACCCGCGCCACCACCGTTAACGCGGCAACAGACGACGGTGTCCGTGAATCGACATGAGAATACCGAATCCCGCCAGCAAGGTCACGCTGGAGGTGCCGCCGTAGCTCACCAGCGGCAGCGGAACGCCGACCACCGGAAGAATGCCGCTGACCATGCCGACGTTGACGAATACGTAAATGAAGAAGGTCAGGATGATACTGCCTCCCAACAGCCGACCGAAGGTATCGTGCGACGCCATGGCCAGCCACAGCCCACGCAGGACGATCAGCAGATAGAGAAACAGGATCAGCAGCATGCCGACCAGGCCGAACTCCTCGCCGAGCACCGCCACGATGAAGTCGGTGTGACGCTCGGGCAGGAATTCGAGCTGCGACTGGGTGCCCTGGAGCCAGCCCTTGCCCCACAGGCCACCGCTGCCGATGGCGGTGGTCGACTGAATGATGTTCCAACCGGCACCCAGCGGGTCGCTTTCCGGGTTGAGGAAGGTCAGCACCCGCTGACGCTGGTAGTTGTGAAGATTCATCCACAGCAGGGGCAGCGCCGCCGCCGCGGCAACGGAAAGAAAGAGGATGAAGCGCCAGGAGAGCCCGGCCAGCAGCACCACGAACACACCGGCACAGGCCACCAGCAGCGAGGTTCCCAGGTCCGGCTGCTTGGCGATCAGTACCACGGGCAGGCCCAGCAGCACGGCACACACCAGCAGATCCTTCCAGCGCGGTGGCAGTTCACGCCGGCTCAGCCAGGCCGCCAGCATCAGCGGCATCACCAGTTTCATCAGTTCCGAGGGCTGGAAGCGTATCACGCCGGGAATCACCAGCCAGCGCCGTGCTCCCATACCGACGTCCCCCACCAGCTCGACGGCAACCAGCATCAGCAGTCCGACAGCATAGAGCAGCAGCGCCCAGCGCATCAGGGTGGCCGGCGGCAGCTGAGCCAGCGCCAGCATGATCACGAACGCCACCACGAAACGCGATGCCTGGGCCATCACCACTTCGATGCGCTGGCCGCTGGCGCTGTAGAGCACGCCCAGCCCGACCGTCAGCAGAATCACCAGCAACAGCAGCAGCCAGGGATCGAGATGCGTGCGCTCCCAGATGCTCTTGCGCCGCGAAATGCCGCTTTCCGGCGCTCGCACCGGCCGGGCGCGCAGCCCATTCATCAAGCCGAACATCGCTCAGTTCCCCGCCACGGTGCTGTCATCGTTTTCCATCGCCTCGCGGATCTCCTCTGCATCGGGCGCCTCTTCCTCCTCCAGCAGCCAGGCATCGGTCATCGCCCGCGCCAGATGGGCGGCATGGGTACTGCCGCCACCGGCGTTCTCCACGATCACCGAAACGGCGATCTGTGGATCCTCCAAGGGGGCAAAGGCCATGAACAGGGCGTGATCGCGCAGCCGCTCGGCCAGCTCCTCGGCGTTGTAGCGCTGATCCTGGCCCAGCGAGAACACCTGCGCGGTGCCCGACTTGCCGGCCATGCGGTACTTCAGGCCCACGCCGGTTCGCCGCGCCGTACCTTCACTGCCGGTCAGCACTTTCTCCATGCCGGAGAAGACACGGTCCCACCAGACATCACTCTGCACCGCGATATCGTTGGGCGTATCGGGTAGCTCCACGGGCACCGGCTCGTCGCCGATCCGGCTCGCCAGGCGCGGCTTGACCCACTGACCGCGGTTGGCGAGCACCGCCGTGGCGGTTGCCAGCTGCAGCGGCGTGACCTGCCAGTAGCCCTGGCCGATGCCCACCGACAGCGTCTCGCCGGGAAACCAGGGCTGATTGAAGCGCGCCCGCTTCCAGTCGCGCGACGGCATCAGCGCCCCGCTCTCGCCGAACACATCGTGACCGACGCGCTGACCAAAACCGAAAGCGCTCATCTGCTCATGCAGGCGGTCGATGCCCATCTCATGGGCCAGCGAGTAGTAATAGGTGTTGTTGGAGACGGCGATGGAACGCTCCATGTCCACCCGTCCGTGCCCCCAGCGCAGCCAGTTGCGATAGCGCCGGCTGTCGTTGGGCAACTGGTAGAAGCCGGGGTCGTTGATGACACGATCGGGCGTGATCACCCCCTCCACCAGGCCCGCCAGGGCAAGGAAAGGCTTGATCGTGGAACCGGGTGGATACTGCCCGCGAATGGCCCGGTTGAACAGCGGCAGATCGATGTTCTCCTGCAACGCCCGATAGGAGGCGAAGTCGATACCGGTGACGAACTGGTTACTGTCGAAGCCGGGCGCCGACACCATGGCCAGTATCTCCCCGGTAGCGGGAACGATGGCCACAATGGAACCGCGTCGGCCATCGAGCAGCTCATAAGCGAGATTTTGCAGATCGCGGTCGAGGGTCAGCGTCAGGTTCTGGCCCGGCACGGGATCGGTACGACCGAGTTCACGCAACACACGGCCACGCGCATTGGTCTCCACCTGGCGCAGGCCGGCCTGTCCGTGCAGCACGTCTTCGTAAAAGCGCTCCACACCGGTCTTGCCGATGAAGTGAGTACCCGCATAGCGCCCAGGATCGAGCGTCTTGACCTCTTCGGCATTGATGCGACCGACATAGCCGATCGCATGGGCCATGATGTTCGCATCGGGATAGAAGCGCAGCAGTTGGGCTTCCACCTCGACCCCGGGCAAGCGGTGCCGGTTCACTGCCAGCCGGGCGATCTGGACCTCGTCGAGATCGCTCATCAGCAGCGCGGGCTGGAACGGTCGCTGCGGCTGCCGGGCGCGAATGCGAAATCCTTCCGCCTCTTCCGGCGTCAGCTCCAGCAGCTCCTCGAGCCGGTCCAGAGTGGCATCGAGGTTTTCGGCCCTCTCACGTATCAACGTCAGGTTGTAGGTCGGACGATTCTCGGCCAGCAGCCTGCCGTTGCGGTCGAAGATCAAGCCGCGGGTGGGCGGCAGCGGCTCCACCCGCACGCGGTTCTTCTCGGAACGCGTCGTGTAGACCTCGTGCTGGACCACTTGCAAATAGACGAGCCGTCCCGACAGCAACCCGGTCAGGATCAGGATCGTCAATACGGCGAGCAGGGCGCGTACGCGAAAGATGCGCAGCTCCTGCTCGGGATTCTTGAGGGTGTCACGGCGGTCGCGCATGCCGACAATAGATCTCACTCAGTTTCGGTAAGGCGCCGTTCAGCGGTGGTAGGGATGCCCCACCAGCAGGGTCCAGGCGCGATAGAGCTGTTCGGCCAGAATCACCCTGACCAGTGGATGCGGCAGCGTCAGCGCCGACAGCGACCAGCGGCGATCGGCGGCCGCGGAGAGCTCAGGGGCCAGGCCATCCGGCCCACCCACCAGCAGCACCACCTCACGCCCTTCGAGCCGCCAGCTCTCGGCCTCCTGGGCCAGACGCTCTGTGCTCCAGGCACGCCCGCCGACTTCGAGCGCCACGACGAATTCATCGCCCTGCAGCCGCTCGCGTATGCGCTTGGCTTCCAACGCCACGGCCCTGGCCGTATCGGCATTCTTGCCACGCTGACCGGGAGCGATCTCTTCGATCTCCAGAGCGAAGTCGCGCGGCAAACGCTTGCGGTACTCCTCCACCCCTTCGTTGACCCAGCCAGGCATGCGGGTGCCGACCGCCAGCAGGCGGATTCTCATGCGCCGCCCTGCTCCCGGTGCTCACCATCGCTCGGCAGGTCGGCCCATAGCCGCTCCAGGTCATAGAGCTGGCGCGTCTCGGGCAGCATGACATGCACGACGAGATCGCCAAGGTCGACCAGCACCCAGTCGGAGCCGGCCTGCCCCTCCACCCCCAGGGGCTGAATGCCACTTGCCTTGGCCCGCTCGACCACATGGCCGGCCAGCGCCGTCACATGACGGGTGGAGGTACCGCTGGCTACTACCATCAGGTCGGTGACACTGGTGAGGCGGGAGACATCGAGCAGGGCGACGTCCTTGGCCTTGAGATCCTCCAGTGCATCTACTACCAGTGTCTTGAGCGATTCGTTATGCATAGCCCCTCATCAACGGGAAGTCTTGGACGCCGCCATTGTAGCGTCTTGGGCAGCTGCTGGCAGCGTTCAAGAGTGACGATACAGCGAGGCGGCCTCGATTCTTCTCTCCACCGCCTCCGGCAGCAGGTACCGCACGCTGCGCCCCTCCGCCAGACGCTGGCGTATCGCCGTTGCCGAAAGCGCCATGCGCGTGGGCAATGCCAGGCGCAGCAAACCACCCGCCGCACGCCGCATGAGAAGTTCGGGTCTATCGACCTCACGTCCGGCGATCAGTTCGGCCAGCGTGGGAGAAAGCGGTGCTTCATGGTCGGGGCGATCGATGACCACCAGGTGAGCTAGCTCGAACAGCCGCTGTGGCTCGTGCCAGTCGGCCAGGCGCAGAAAGGCATCATGGCCCAAAGCCATGATCAGGCGCGCCTCGCGACCGTACTCGTCGCGCAGGCTGGCCAGGGTATCGACGGTGTACGACGGGCCATCGCGCTCGAGCTCACGCCCATCGGCCACCAGCCCCGGGGTATCGCCTATCCCCAGTTTCAGCAGGCCCAAGCGCTCCTGCGGCGACACCTGCGGCCTGTCGCGCAACGGAGGCAGGCACGCCGGCACCATGTGCACCCGGTCGAGCGCCAGTGCCTCGTGCAGTTCCACGGCGCTGCGCAGGTGGCCCAGATGAACGGGATCGAAAGTGCCGCCGAACATGGCCACGCGCGGCGGCTCGAGAGACTTCACGGCCTGCTGCGAAGGCAAGGCGCCGCTCTGCGCCGTCACTGCCGTACCTGACCGTCGCCCAGCACCACGTACTTGCGCGTGGTCAGACCCTCGAGCCCGACCGGGCCGCGCGCATGGAGCTTGTCGGTGGAGATGCCGATCTCCGCGCCCAGGCCATACTCGAAGCCATCTGCAAAGCGGGTCGAGGCATTGACCATCACCGAGCTCGAATCGACCTCGGCCATGAAGCGGCGCGCCAGCCCGTAGTCTTCCGTCACGATGGCGTCGGTGTGGTGCGATCCATAGCGCTCGATGTGCTCGATGGCAGCCTCCATGCCATCGACCACCCGCACCGCCAGCACCGGGGCCAGATATTCGGCGTACCAGTCTTCTTCGCTTGCGGCAGCGATGTCATCGAGAATGGCCCGACTGCGCTCACAGCCACGCAGCTCGACCCCGTGCGCGGCATAGGCTTGCGCCAGGCGCGGCAGCAGCGCCTCGGCAACCGGCGCATCGACGAGCAGAGTCTCCATGGTGTTGCAGGTGCCGTAGCGATGCGTCTTGGCATTGACGGCGATCGCCAGCGCCTTTTCGGGATCCGCCGTGGCATCGATATAGACGTGGCATACGCCGTCCAGGTGCTTGATCACCGGCACCCGCGCCTCGCGCGAAATACGTTCGATGAGCGACTTGCCGCCCCGGGGAATGATCACGTCCACGTATTCGGGCATGGCGATCAGCTGCCCCACCGCTGCACGGTCGGTGGTGGCTACCACCTGCACCGCCGTCTCCGGCAGTCCGGCATCGCGCAGCCCGTCACGAATGCAGGCGGCGATGGCGGCGTTGGAGTCGCGCGCCTCGGAGCCGCCGCGCAGGATGCTGGCGTTGCCCGATTTCAGGCATAGGCTGGCGGCTTCCATGGTCACGTTGGGCCGCGACTCGTAGATGATGCCGATCACCCCGAGCGGCACCCGCATCTGGCCCACCTGAATACCGCTGGGCCGGTAGCGCAGCCCCTCGATCTCGCCTACGGGGTCGGGCAGTGCCGCCACTTGTTCGAGGCCTTCGATCATGGCATCGATACGCGCATCGTTGAGCGCCAGACGATCCAGCAGGGCCGCCTCGAGGCCGCTCGCGCGGCCGCGGGCCAGATCGGCAGCGTTGGCCTCGAGTATCTCACTGCGGCGACGCTGCAGATGCTCGGCCATGGCCAGCAGGGCCCGGTTCTTGTCGCCGGTCACGGCGCGACGCATCTGAGTGGCGGCAACGCGTGCCGCCTGGCCGAGGCCAGCCATGTAGGCAACGACATCGTCGATCTGGTTGACGCTGGTTTCGGTTTGAGAGGCGTGAGCGGTCATGCGGAACGAAGTTCTCCTGGCAGAGCGCCACACGGCGCTGCGAACGTTATACTGGCGCGATACCAAGTTGAACCCCATAGTAAGGCACCATGCAGAGCAAGTACAAAGTCGGGCTGATGCGCCTGAACCTGTGGGCCGCGGCGCTGCTACTGATCCTGCTGGCTTACCTCGCCGAACCGCTCTCCAGCGCTCTGCTGCTGGTATTGGCCAGCGTCTGGCTGATGGTGACGGCCAGCCTGCTCGAACTCAGCTACCGGCGCCCCCCCACCGTCCCCTGGCAGCTACTGCCCAGCCTGCTGCTGGCCGGCCTGCTGCTCGTGGAACCGGAGCGCCATGCCCTGTGGCTATGGGTGTGGCCTGCTTTGCTGATGCTACCCCAGCCCGGCTGGGTCCTGGCGCTGAGCTGCGGCCTGGCCGGGCTCACCTGGTGGCGCCTGGCAGACCTGCTGGGCATCGAGCAGACGCTGTTCTCCGGCCTGGTGCTGCTGCCGCTGATGCTGCTTGGACTGGCCCGCAACCGCTACTTGCTACCGTCACGCGCCGGTGCACGTCAGCGCATGCGTCTGGTGCCGGGCCTGCCGCTCTGGAGCAGTCAGCAGCTCTCCGCCGACCTGCGCCGTGAGCGCGCCCGCTGCCGCCGGGAAGGCGTGCACGGAGAGCTGATGCTGCTGCGCATGCCACGCGGCAAGTTCTGGCCCATGGCCCAGGAACTGTGTCGCCTGACCCACGATTTCGAGAACTGCTATCGACTCGACCATCGCACCTTGGCGACGCTGCTGCTCAGTCGCAATGACGGCCAGGCCAAGGCCCGCCGTCAGGCGTTGCTCAAGGGGCTGCGTCCCAATGCCGAGGTACGCTTCGTAGCGCTGGACCAGGTTTCGACCCTCGACGACCTGACGCGACACTTCGCGCATCACCAGCCCCAGCCCCAGCCCCAGCCCCCTACGGAGCGTCCGAATGGATGACGATAGCCGCAACGTCGCGGGACGACTCATCGTGGCGTATGCCTTCTCCACGCTCTTGCTGGGGTGTTATGCCGCCTGGCGCTATCTGATGGGCGACTATAGCCGCATCCTGCTGCCGGCAGCCCTGGCGCTGGTCATGCTGGTCGCCTGCCTGCTGCACGTGGCCCGCCCCAACCAGGCACGTCTGCCGGCCTATCTGGCGCTGCTCGTCGGCTATTCGATGCTGGCCCTGGAGCTGCCCTGGCTGGAAGAGGCGGGCATCATGTGGATCGGCCTTGCGCCGCTGCTCACGGTCCTGCTGCTGCCGCTGGCTTCCGCCATGCTGCTGAACCTGTTCCTGGCCCCCGTCTGGCTGTTCTTGAGCGATACCGCGCTGGATCTGCATTTCGCTCTCGGCTATGTGGCCATGACCCTGGTCGTCGCCCTGGTACCTTGGGAGCAACGCCGCCAGCAAGCCCTGCTGGAAGCCACCAACCCTCGCGACCGCCATTGCAATGCCCTGGCATGCGAGGCCATGCATGAACTGCTCGGCAGTGAGTATCAGCGCACACAGTTCCTCGGACAGCCCCTGGCCGTCCTGGTACTGCACTTGCCCCAGTTGGAAATGGCCGGCGAACAGTTCGGCAGCCGGGCACGTCAGGCCCTGCTCGACGCGCTGTGCCTAGCCGTACATCGCTGCTCGCGGCGCCACGACTTCCTGGGCCGGCAAGGCACCGCCACCTTCTGGCTGGTGCTGCCCGATACCAGCCAGAGCGGCGCACAGATGGTACAGCAGCGCATCGAACAGGCGCTCGAGTCGACGGTGCTGGTGGATACCGGTACCTTGCGAGCACCCATCGCACACTGCCAGCGGCTGCCCGGCGAGAGCTGGCCGCGTTTCGAACAGCGCCTGCTGGAGCTGACACGCAAGCTCAGCGAGACTTGAATTGAAGGCGCTCTGCGCCATGACATACCCACAAGGAGTGTTGTTTGAGCCTGACAGAGACCCTGCAACAGCTTGCCCCCTCCCCCGAAATGCTGCTGTTCATCGTGGGCGCCATCACCCTGCTCGAGTCTCTTGCCCTGGTCGGCTTGCTGTTGCCCGGCGTGGTGTTGATCACCGCAGCGGCATCCCTGGCCGGCCACCAGGACATGGCCTTGGCCTCTCTGTTGCTGGCCGCCTTCATCGGCGCCGTCCTCGGCGACGGCATCAGCTTCGCCCTGGGCTACAGCCAACGCGAGCGAGTCACCCGACTGTGGCCGCTGTCGCGTCATCCCGAGTGGCTGGCACGCGGCGCTCGCTTCTTCCAGCGCTACGGCAGCCTGTCGGTCTTCTTTGGTCGCTTCGTGGGCCCGGTGCGCCCGGTGATTCCGCTGATCGCCGGCATGCTGCACATGTCGCCGCGGGCCTTTCTCTGGGCCAACCTTGCCTCGGCGGCGCTGTGGGCACCGGCCTACGTGCTGCCCGGTTACCTGCTGGGGCAGACCTGGCAGCAGTTGCTCACGCTTCCGGCAGGGCTGGAAGCGCTACTGATCGTTCTGGCGATCATCATCGTGGTGCTGACGGTGGCCTTCTCGTGGCTGCGTCATCAGGTCAGCCGCTCCGGTCGCGTCTACCGCCTGCTGGCCCATGGCGCCCGGCGCCGTCCCTTGCTGCGCCGGGCATGGCTCAAGCGCAGCTGGCGCCGCGGCGAGGTGCCACTGGCCAGCTGGCTGCTGCTGGTATTCTCGCTGGGCGGGCTGTCCGGGCTGACCATCGCCGTCATCCGCCAGCGCGGCCCCTTTGCCGTCGACCTGCAGGTGCATGCCTTCTTCGATACCCTGATAGTGCCGATGCTGCCCGAGGCCGGCCAACTGCTGGCGCGTATCGGTGACATGTACGGCATCCTGGCGCTGGTACTGCCCTGGGGCGTCTGGCTGCTGCTGCGTCGCCATTTTTCCGCTTTCGCCCACATCGGCGCCGGGCTCGGCGCCATTGCCCTGTTCAATACCCTGGGCAAGGCGCTGATCGGTCGGCCACGCCCGGACACGCCGGACTACCTCACCGGCTCGCTGGCCTATCCCAGCGCGCATGCCTCATCCGCCGTGGTGCTGTACGGTCTGGCCGCCGCCTTCATCGCCCAGGAGCTGCCTTCGCAACGCCGCTTCTGGGTCTACTGGACGGCCATCGCCCTGGCATTGCCCATGGCGCTGTCACGCCTGGTGATCGGCGTGCACTGGCTGTCGGACCTCATCGGCGGCGGTCTGCTGGGGCTGGTGGTGTGCGCCCTGGTACGACTGGCCTGGCAGCGCAAACCCCACGCCTCGCTCGCACCCTGTCCCTGGCTGGCCCTCACCGTGGCCTCGCTGATTCTCGTCGCGACCCGGGTCGTCTTGTTGCCGCCGGTATGATGCGAACTGGCTTACGCCGATGCTCAGCCCAGAGCCAGCCAGACTCCCACACCGACCATCAGCGTGCCGGCAATGCGGTTGAGCAGGCGCACGTTGCCGCTCTCGCCGAGCACCCGACGCAGCCCCTTGCCACCGGCGGCATAGAGCAGCAGGCAGAGAAATTCGATGAGCAGAATAATCGCGATCAAGACGGCCAGTTGACCGCCAAGCGACCGCGAGGCATCGAGAAACGGCGGCAGCAGCGCGACGAAGAAGGCCCAGCCCTTGGGATTGGCCACCGCGGTGACGAAGCCCTGCAGCGCCAGCTGGCCCCGCGAGGCTCGCGGCAGTTCGACGTTCTCCAGCGGGATCGCCATACGCCCACGGGAGCGCCACATCATCACCCCCAGATAGCCGAGATAGACGCCCCCCACCCACTTGAACAGGGCGAACAGCTCCGGCTGGCGCAGCATCAAGGCCGCCACACCGGCCCCGGCCGCCAACGCCACCAGCCCCACGCCGACCAGCTCACCGGCCATCATCCACAGCGTGCGCTTCACGCCCTGGGTCATGCCCAGCACCATCGACAGGGTCATGCACATACCGGGTGTCAGCGAGACGAACAGAAAGGTCGGCACGAAGACCGAAAGCAATGAGAGTTTGATCATGCGGTTTGGCCTCGTCCTTGGGCAGGCAGTCTGGCAGGTCAGGATGACAAGGAAATGTCCGGCGCGCTCATTCGCCCCAGCGCGGCATGAGACGATGCTCGATGCCGAGCTGGTTGAGAATGCGCGCCACGATGAAATCGACCAGATCGTCCACCGTGGTGGGCCGGTGGTAGAAACCGGGCGCCGCGGGCAGGATCACCGCTCCCAGGCGGGTAAGGTTCAGCATGTGTTCGAGGTGAATGGCCGAGAGCGGCGTTTCCCGCGGCACCAGGATCAGCTGGCGACGCTCCTTCAGCGCCACGTCGGCGGCACGCTCGATCAGGTTGTTGCTGGCCCCCGTGGCCACCGCCGACAGCGTGCCGGTACTGCAGGGACAGATCACCATGGCCGAGGGCGCCCCCGAGCCGGAAGCCACCGGCGCCATCCAGTCTTCGCGCCCGAAACAGCGAATCTGACCCTCTGCCGCCCCGCTGCGCTCGCGCAGCGCCTGGGCCAGGCGCTCAGGGCGTGCCGGCAGGCTGGTATCGGTTTCGGTCTCGATGACGAGATGTGCCGCCTTGGAGACCATCACCCACACTTCGTGGCCGGCGGCCACCAGCGCCTCGATCAGGCGCAGGCCATACTGGGCGCCCGACGCCCCGGTGAGGGCCACCGTGACGGGCGGATGAAAAACGGGTTCATTCATGCGCCACCACCAGCGCCGCCAGCAACTTGGCGTGAATGCCGCCGAAGGCGCCGTTGGACATCACCACGATACGGTCCAGCGGCCGCGCCTCGGCCACCAGCGCCGCCACCAGGGTATCGATGTCCTGCTCCAGGCGGGCCGGTATTGGGCTGGCCTCGAGCACCGGGTCGAGCGACCAGTCCAACCCCGGCGGCTGATACCAGAATGCCAGATCGGCCGCGGCCGTACTTGCCGCCAGGCGTTCACGCAACGTCCCCAGACGCATGGTGTTGGAGCGCGGTTCGATCACCGCCAGCAGGCGACCGCGGGGCGTGGCGGCGCGCAGCCCTTCGAGGGTGGCGGCGAAGGCAGTGGGATGATGGGCGAAATCGTCGATGACCTGAATGCCGGCCACCTCGCCGCGCACTTCCTGACGCCGCCGCGGGGTCTCGAAACGAGCGGCGGCGGCACAGCCGCGTGCCAGGTCGACGCCGCAAGCGTGCGCCGCGGCCAGCGCGGCCAGCGCATTGCGCGCATTGTGGGTGCCGGTCAGCGCCCAATCGACCACGGCGTCCTCGTTAACCTCGCCCTGCTGGTGCACCACGCGGAAGCGCGAGGCATCGTCCCGCTCCAGCTCCAGGCGCCAGGGGCTCGCGGCGTCGCTACCGAAGCGCTCCACCGGGGTCCAGCTGCCCATCTCCAGCACGCGGTCGAGGGCCGGCTCGCCATCGGCCACCAGCAGCCGGCCACGCCCCGGCACGGTGCGGACGAGGTAATGGAATTGACGCTCGATAGCGGCAAGGTCGGCAAAGATATCCGCATGATCGAACTCGAGATTGCCCAGAATCGCGATCTCGGGCCGGTAGTGCACGAACTTGGAGCGCTTGTCGAAGAAGGCGGTGTCGTATTCGTCGGCCTCGACCACGAAGGGGGCACCCGGGGCACCCAGCCGTGCCGACACACCGAAATTGCGCGGCACACCACCGATCAGAAAACCCGGTTCGAGACCGGCGGACTCCAACAGCCAGGCGGTCAGGCTTGCCGTGGTGGTCTTGCCGTGGGTACCGGCCACGGCGATGACCTGTCGTCCCGGCAGCACCTGTTCGGCCAGCCACTGAGGGCCTGAGGTGTAAGGCAGGCCGAGATCGAGCAGCGCCTCCACTTCGGGGTTGCCCCGCGAGAGGGCATTGCCCACCACCACCAGATCCGGCCGTGGTTCCAGGTTGCTCGCGGCATAACCCTCGCGCAGTTCGATGCCGGCCTCGACCAGTTGGGTACTCATCGGCGGATAGACGCCGCTGTCCGAACCGGTGACGGTATGGCCGAGATCCCGTGCCAGCAGCGCCAGGCTGCCCATGAAGGTGCCGCAGATACCGAGAATATGAACGTGCATGGAGTCCGACCTTAATCACCGCATAACGCAGGCAGGCGCCGCCTGCCAGGAAGAACCGGCAGACTAGCACGGTGCGCTGCCGCCTCTCCAGCAGCGTGCAGGCTCGCCGCCTTTCGTCTAAAATACTTCGCCTTGTCGTCAAGCATGAAACGGACTTTTCCCAGGAGCCCATAAGCCCCATGGCCCAGCATAACGCCTTCTATGCCCAGTCTGGCGGTGTCACCGCCGTGATCAACGCCAGCGCCTGCGGCGTGATCGAAGCCTGCCGCCTGCACTCCGACCGCATCGGCAAGGTCTATGCCGGGCACAACGGTATCATCGGTGCCCTGACCGAGGATCTGATCGACGTCAGCCAGGAGTCGGACGAGGCCATCGCCGCCCTGCGCCACACCCCCGGCGGCGCCTTCGGCTCCTGCCGCTACAAGCTCAAGGACATCGAGAGCCATCGCGCCCAGTACGAACGCCTGATCGAGGTGTTCAAGGCCCACGACATCCGCTACTTCTTCTACAACGGCGGCGGCGACAGCGCCGACACCTGTCTCAAGGTCTCGCAACTGTCCGAGAAGATGGGCTACCCGCTGACCGCCATCCACGTGCCCAAGACAGTGGACAACGACCTGCCGATCACCGACAACTCGCCGGGCTTCGGCAGCGTGGCCAAGTACATCGCCACCTCCACCCTGGAAGCCTCGTTGGACATCGCCTCCATGTGCGCCACCTCGACCAAGGTCTTCGTGCTCGAGGTCATGGGCCGCCATGCCGGCTGGATCGCCGCCGCCGGCGCGCTGGCCGGCGAGGGTGAAGGCCAGCCGCCGCATCTGGTGATCTTCCCCGAAGTGCCGTTCGAACGCAGCAAGGTGATGGCTCGCGTCGAAGCGTGCGTAGAGAAGTACGGCTACTGCGTGATCGTGGTCTCCGAAGGTGCCCGCTACGAGGATGGCACCTTCCTCGCCGACTCCGGCAACACCGACGCCTTCGGCCACCGCCAGTTGGGCGGCGTGGCCCCCACGCTGGCCGGCATGGTCAAGCAGGACCTCGGCTACAAGTATCACTGGGCAGTGGCCGACTACCTGCAGCGGGCGGCACGCCACCTGGCCTCACGTACCGACGTGGAGCAGGCCTATGCGGTAGGCCAGCAGGCGGTGGAGCTCGCCGTTGCCGGCAAGAACGCCATGATGCCGGCGATCAAGCGCGTCAGCGACTCCCCCTACGAGTGGCGCATCGAGTCTGCACCGCTGGCCGAGGTGGCCAACCGCGAGAAGTTCATGCCGCGCGAGTACATTCGTGAGGATGGCTTCGGCATCACCGAGGCGTGTCGCCGCTATCTGGCCCCGCTGATCCAGGGCGAGGACTACCCGCCCTTCGAGAACGGCCTGCCCAAGGTGGCCAAGCTCCAGTTGGCCAAGGTGGAGCGCAAGCTACCCGAATTCAAGCTCTGAGAAAGCGCCCCACCCCCGCAAAGAGCCCTGGCAATCGCCAGGGCTCTTGCGTTGTGGCCAAACTCACTTCAGCAGCCAGGAGAGCACCAGCAGCAACAGCAGAATGCCCGCCACCCCCTGCCAGAAACTGGCCGGGTCACGCAGGAAACGGCGCGGGTCGCGGCGCCTGGGCTTGGCCCGCCCGTCATGATGGCGCAGTGCATAGAGCAGCTCGGAGAGACGTCTGAAGCGCAGCGAGCGCTGCGGATCCAGCGCCCGACGCAGCGTGTCGTCGAGCTGAGGCGTCACTTCCGGGTTGAACAGTCTGGCGCTGCGATAGTCGAGCTGTTCGAGGTCGGTATGGCTGCGCAGCCGGTCCGGCGTCAGGGTATAGGGCAGCTCTCCGGTCAGCAGCCAGTAGATCGTCGAAGCCAACGAGTACTGATCGCTGCGCCGCCCGACGCCGTCGTCCAGCGCATACTCCGGCGCACTGTGCTCGGACAGGCCGGTCTGGCGAGCCAGCTCGCGGGAGCGCCGGTGTCCGTCCAGGCCACGCATGTGGCAGGCGCTGAAATCCATCAGCACCGCCTGACCGTGGGTATCGATCAGCACGTTGTCGGGATGGATGCGCTGATGCAGCACCTCGCGATGATGCAGCGCCTGGATCGCCTTGCCCAACTGCACGGCTATGTCGAGACGCTGGGCCAGGCTGGCCTGGGGGTGGCGCCGAGCCCATTCGCTGAGCGTCATGCCCTCTACGTAGGCCATCAGGTAATAGAGATGGCGACGCGGCCGCGAGGACTCCATGACCCGCGCCACGAACGGCGACTTGACGCGCTCAACCACCCACTGCTGCAGCAGGAAGTGCTCCAGGTAGGCATTGCGATTGGAGAGCTCGGGGCTGGGCGCCTTCATCACCATTTCGCGCTCGGTACGTGTATCGCGCACCCGGTAGACCCGCGACTGCGCGGTACGCGAGAGCACCTCCTGCACTTCCAGGCCGTCGATACGTTCGCCCGGAGCAAGCTCGGGGGGAATCGGCAGGTCGCCGTAGATACGGCTGGGGTGATCGCGCTCCGCCTCGGGCAGCTGATCGATGCGCACCAGTTGGAAGCAGAACTGGTCGGCGCCGTAACCGCGCTCCTGGGCTCGGTCACGGGCCGCCGCTGCCAACCGCTCGCAGGCGGCATCGAGGTCGCTGGCGTCCTGGCGAATCAACCCCACGTAGTCGGAAGGCATCAGGGTGCCGCGCACCGCCTGGGTGGTGAAAAGGAAGATATCGCCCTGCTTCAGCGGCAGCTGCATGTAGTCGATATCGATGCTGCCGTCGAGCCCGAGCGCGCGCGACGGATAGCGATAACCGCCCAGATCGGTGATGTGGTCCCGCGAGAGCTGCTCGAACTCGGCGCCGCGCAGGCGGAAGATCAGCGTATCGCCCATGTGGAACAGATGGGCGTCGCGCCCGCGGTAGACCATGGCCGACAGCGAGGCCACGTAGCTGCCGTCCTGAACGAAGGTGCTCTGGCTGTAGCACCAGCCATTGAGCGCCCGCAGTACGCGGGTGGCCGAGGTCTTGACGTCCCAGTGGTCCGGGGTGGAGAAGTAGTCTGCCAGAAAGCCGCGCACGCTGAGATCGCCGGCCTGTTTGGCAATGCCGTTGCGCGAGCTGGTGTCGCTGATCACGGCACACGCCCCCTTGGCGGCAAACTGCCCTGCCTGGTCGGGAATGCGCACCGACATGGAGCTGCGGTGACGCCGCCGGTCGGGGGCCACGAAGGCCTGCCCGACGCTCAGCGCCAGCCGATTGGCCGACAATACACGCTCATTAGAGATATCGTCGCTGATCACCGCTCGCTCCACATGACTGGCCGAACCGCCCGACGTCGGCCATCATACACGCTTGTGGCCGACACAACCTGTCAACCAAAGCCCAAACCGGGCCGGCTCTCACCTATGTCGCATTGGTAATCCTCACAGCAGCTCCGTATAATTCTGCGCATTTTGCGGCCTCAACTTTTCGCCAACGAAGGAAGCGACGATGAACTTCGACCACATTCCCGCCGGCAAGGACCTCCCCAATGACGTCTATGTCGCCATAGAGATCCCTGCCAACCACGCTCCGATCAAGTACGAGATCGACAAGGAGATGGGCGCCCTGCTGGTGGATCGCTTCATGGCCACCCCGATGTTCTACCCGGCCAACTACGGCTTCATCCCTCACACCCTGGCCGACGACGGCGACCCGCTGGACGCCCTGGTGGTCACTCCCTACCCGGTCCAGGCCGGCAGCATCATCCGTGCCCGTCCGGTCGGCATCCTCAACATGACCGACGAAGCCGGCGAGGACGCCAAACTGGTGTGCGTACCCCACGCCAAGCTGTCCACCCTGTACGATGACGTTCAGGAAGTCGCCGACCTGCCGGAACTGCTGCGCCAGCAGATCGCCCACTTCTTCGAGAACTACAAGGATCTCGAGAAAGGCAAGTGGGTGAAGGTGGAGTCGTGGGAAGGCGCCGATGCCGCCCGCAAGGCCATCGAGAAGGCCGTGGCCGCCTACGAAAAAGCCTGAACCTAGCCAGCTCTGCCGCACGGGCCGCCCTATTGGGGCGGCCCGTTCGTTTTCCTGCGACATCGGAGCGCAGGCGTAAGGTTCTAACCCCGCCGGCGACTGAGGTATTCTAAGGAAGCCATCAGCTCGCCGGGAACTCGGCGTAACGCGCCCGGGTCCTTGTAACACCCGGCTACGTTTCGATAAGGAACCTCTGCGTTGACTCACCGCCATCTCGCCATACGCCTGATCTGCACCCTGCTGCTGTGGGTGCCGCTGGTCGCCCAGGCCCAGTGGTTCTCGTCGTCTTCCGGCAACCAGAGCGACTTCCTGCCGGTGATGGAGGCCTTTCAGCCCAGCGCCTGGCACGACGGCGAAACCCTCTATATCGGCTTCGAGAATGCCGAGGGCTACTACCTCTACCGCCACCAGCTCGGCGTCGAGAGTCGCGACGATGCCTTCGAGATCGGCGAGCCGGAGATCCCCGCAGGCGAGTTCAAGAGCGACGAGTTTCTCGGCGACGTCTACGTCTTCTACGACCGCGTGGTCTTCGAAGCGCCGCTGCAAGGAAGCGCCGAAGGCCCGCTGGACATCACGGTACGCTTTCAGGGCTGCGCCGATGCAGGGCTGTGCTACCCGCCGGAGCGGGTCGAACTCCAGGCGCCCGCCAGCGCCATGCCGGCCGCCTTCGTCGGCTGGCGTGACGGTAACGGCGACGGCTCGGGCGGAAGTGCCATCGCCACGGCTGCTACCACTTCGCCCGCTCTGCAAAGCCAGGACGGTCGTTTCAGCAGCCTGATCGGCGAGGCCAGCCTGCCCATGGTCCTCGGCCTGTTCTTCCTCGCCGGGCTGGGCCTGACCTTCACCCCCTGCGTGCTGCCGATGGTGCCGATCCTGTCGTCGATCATCGTCGGACAGAACCCGACACGGCCACGCGCCTTCGCCCTTTCCGCCAGCTATGTGGCCGGCATGTCGCTGACCTACGCCCTAGTCGGCGTGCTGATGGGCCTGTTCGGCGCCGGTCTCAACCTGCAGGCGCATCTGCAGTCGGCCCCGGTGCTGATCGTCTTCGCTCTGCTCTTCACGCTCTTCGCACTCGCCATGTTCGGTACCTTCGACCTGCGCCTGTCGCCACGCCTGGCGGGACGCGTCGACGCCTGGCAGGCTCGCGCCCAGCGCAGCGGCCCCCTGGGTCTGGCCGGTGCTGGTTCGCTGTCGGTGCTGGTGGTCTCGCCCTGCGTCTCGGCACCGCTGGCCGGCGCTCTGGTGTTCATCTCCTCCACCGGCGATGCCATGATGGGAGGCGCCGCCCTGCTGGCGCTCGGCCTCGGCATGGGCGTGCCGCTGCTGCTGGTCGGCACCTTCGGCGCCACGGCACTGCCGCGCAGCGGCGCCTGGATGAACGGCGTCAAGATCGCCTTCGGCATTCTGCTGCTGGGCGTCGCCGTGTGGTTGATCGAGCGGCTGCTTCCTGCTTCCGTCAGCCTCCTGCTGTGGGCAGCCCTGGCCATTGGCAGCGCCCTGGCACTTGGCGCCCTCTCGCTCAATCAGGCTCAGGGCTGGCCGCGAGTACGCCAGGCCGGCGGCCTGCTGTTGCTGGCCTGGGGCATCGCCCTGGTGTTCGGTGCTGCCATGGGTGGCAGCGACCCGCTGCGTCCGCTGGCCGCCCTGCCCAACGGCTCGGGTACCGTCGAAGCGCCCCCGGTCACTACCGTGGCGGATCTCGAAGGGCTGCGCAGTGAGCTACGCGCGCGCTCAACCCAGGGCCAGCCGGCCTTCGTCCACTTCACCGCCGACTGGTGCATCTCCTGCAAGCAGATGGAACGCCAGGTCTATCCCGACCCGCGGGTCGCCGAGCCCTTGGCGCAGTTCGCCCATATCTACGTCGACGTCACCCGCACGGATAGTGCAACCCGTGAACTTCTCGACCACTTCGGCCTGTTCGGCCCGCCGAGCCTGCTATTCTTCAGCGGGGAAGAAGAGGTTCGCGAGGCGCGCATCCAAGGTGAGGTGCGGGCGGGCGAACTCGCCAGCCACCTGCAGGGCCTGCTCGACTGGCTCGAAGGCCAGGCTTCCGTTCCTGAAGCATCCTGACTCCTCATGACGTAACCGAACGCCGTTCGACCGGCTGGACATCCCCGCGGATTTTAGGCACACTCCGCCAACAACGCTCTTTGAGGCCGATAGCGTCGGCAATGTTCACCATCTTGTCGCGATCTATCGAAAGTTGGCTGGGGTTAACAGCGCCCTGCCAGCGCCATTTACCCACCGGTCGAGACTTAACATGGATATCCGTAAGGTCAAGAAGCTGATCGAGCTGCTCGAAGAATCCAACATCAGCGAAATCGAGATTCAGGAAGGCGAAGAGTCGGTGCGTATCAGCCGCCACCCCAACGGGGTGAGCTGGCCCCAGCCTCCCATGCCCCAGTATGCGCCCGCTCAGGCCATGCCCAGCCAGCCGGCACCCGCTTCCGCTTCCGGCCCTGCCGAAGAAGCACCTGCGGCCGCCTACCAGGGTCATGCGCTGACCTCGCCCATGGTCGGTACCTTCTATCGCAGCCCGGCGCCTGGCTCCAAGCCGTTCGTCGAGATCGGCCAGAGCGTGCGTAAGGGCGAGACCGTGTGCATCGTCGAAGCTATGAAGATGATGAACCAGATCGAGGCCGATCGTGACGGCGTCATCGAGGCCATCCTGGTCGAGGACGGCGAGCCGGTCGAGTTCGACCAGCCGATGCTCGTCATTTCCTGATCTTTCACCGACACTGGCGGACTCCCTATGCTGGACAAGGTTCTCATCGCCAACCGCGGCGAGATCGCCCTGCGAATTCTGCGTGCCTGCAAGGAGCTGGGCATCAAGACCGTCGCGGTACACTCCAAGGCCGACCGCGAGCTGATGCACGTTCGCCTGGCCGACGAGGCCGTATGCATCGGCCCGGCCCCCTCGGCACAATCCTATCTGAACATTCCGGCGCTGATCAGCGCCGCGGAAGTCACTGATTCCAGCGCCATCCACCCCGGCTACGGCTTTCTCTCCGAGAACGCCAACTTTGCCGAGCAGGTGGAGCGCTCCGGCTTCGTCTTCATCGGCCCGCGTGCCGAGACCATCCGCCTGATGGGCGACAAGGTCAGCGCCATCGAGGCCATGAAGAAGGCTGGCGTGCCGACCGTACCCGGCTCCGACGGGCCGCTGGGTGACGACGAAGGCGACAACATGGCCATCGCCCGGCGCATCGGCTATCCGGTAATCATCAAGGCCGCCGCCGGCGGTGGCGGACGCGGCATGCGCGTGGTGCACACCGAGGGGCACCTGCTCTCGGCGATCACCGTAACGCGCACCGAGGCCCACGCGGCCTTCGGCGACGGCACGGTCTATATGGAGAAGTTCCTCGAGCGCCCGCGCCACGTCGAGGTTCAGGTGCTGGCCGACGGCCAGGGCAATGCCATCCACCTGTATGACCGCGACTGCTCGCTGCAGCGCCGCCACCAGAAGGTGCTGGAAGAAGCGCCAGCACCGGGCATCGACCCGAAGGCCCGCGCCGAGGTGCTCGAAGCGTGCCGCCAGGCCTGCCTCGAGATCAACTACCGCGGCGCCGGCACCTTCGAGTTCCTCTATGAGGACGGCCAGTTCTTCTTCATCGAGATGAACACCCGCGTGCAGGTGGAGCACCCCGTCACCGAGATGGTGACCGGCGTGGACATCGTGCGTGAGCAACTGCGCATCGCCTCGGGCTTGCCGCTGTCGATCCGACAGGAGGACGTCAAGATTAACGGCCATGCCTTCGAATGCCGCATCAACGCCGAGGATTCGCGCACTTTCATGCCCTCTCCCGGCAAGGTCACGCTCTACCACCCGCCGGGCGGCCTGGGCATTCGCATGGATTCGCATCTCTACACCGGCTATACCGTGCCGCCCCACTACGACTCGCTGATCGGCAAGCTGATCACCTGGGGCGACAGCCGCGAGATCGCACTGACGCGCATGCGCAATGGCCTCGACGAGCTGCTGGTGGAAGGCATCAAGACCAACACCGACCTGCACAAGGACCTGGTCCGCGACGGCCATTTCCAGCAGGGCGGCGTCAACATTCACTACCTGGAGAAGAAGCTCGGCTCCTAGGAAGTTCGCTTCCCGGTCCGAACATCGCTCCCGGCGGGGTGGCCAAGGCCACCCCGTCTGCGTTAAGCACGGAGAATGCCATGCCCTGGCTGCAACTCAAGGCCTATGTCGCCCCGGAGCAGGCCGAGCTGCTCGAAGAGCTTCTGCTGGCCGAAGGTGCCACCGCCATCACGCTGCAGGATGCCCACGACGACCCGGTATTCGAGCCCGAGCGCGGCACCACGCCGCTGTGGAACGAAACGGTGCTGACGGGGCTCTACGACGATCTCGAAGGCCTCGAGGCCATGCTCGAGCGCCTGGCCGCCGCCTGGGCCGAGAGCGTGCCCGACGAGCCCTGTCCGGTCATCGAGCACGAGCTGCTCGCCGACCGCGACTGGGAGCGCGAGTGGATGGAGGACTTCAAACCGCTGCGCATGGGCCAGCGGCTGTGGATCGTGCCCAGCTGGCACGAGCCTCCCGACCTCGATGCCGTCAACCTGCACCTGGACCCCGGCCTGGCCTTCGGCACCGGCACCCACCCCACCACGGCCCTGTGCCTCGAGTGGCTCGATGCGCTGGCGCTGGAAGGCGGCCTCGACGGCATCGAGCTGCTCGACGTGGGCTGCGGCTCCGGTATCCTCGCCATCGCCGCGCTCAAGCTCGGAGCGGCAATGGCCACCGGCACCGACATCGACCCCCAGGCGCTGCAGGCCAGCCGCGACAATGCCATACGCAACGACGTTGCCGAGCACGAGCTGACGCTCTGCTATCCCGAGCAGCTCGACGTCAAACGCCGCTTCCCACTGGTGGTGGCCAACATCCTGGCCGGCCCGCTGGTGGAGCTGGCGCCGACCATCGCCGGGCACGTCGCGCCCGGCGGTCGTCTGGCGCTGTCGGGGATTCTCGCAGGCCAGGCCGATGAGGTGCTCGACGCCTATCGCGAGCAGGGGTTGGTGATGGATGAGCCGCAGGTTCGCGAGGGCTGGGTGCGCCTCAGCGGTCGACGTCCGGCTTGAGCCCGTTGACCGCCAACCTCACTTGGCCACCATCGTGACCTTCACCCTGCCCCTTCGGGGGCGTATCATATGCAGCCCCTGGTTCACTGAGCCGCCCCATGCCCGATAGTCGCCCACTGCCACAGATCGGTCGCCACCGCCTGCCCAACCGGGTCATCCTGGCCCCCATGGCCGGCGTCACCGACCGCCCTTTCCGCCAGCTCTGCCGCCGTCTGGGGGCCGGACTGGTGGTGGGCGAGATGGTCACCTCCGACCCGGCACTGTGGAATACGCGCAAGTCGCGCCAGCGTATGGACCATACGGGCGAGCCGGGGCCGCGTGCGGTGCAGATCGCTGGCGGCGACGCCGCCATGCTGGCCGAGGCCGCGCGACTGAACGCCGCACAGGGCGCCGAGATCATTGACATCAACATGGGCTGTCCGGCGAAGAAGGTCTGCAACAAGGCCGCCGGCTCGGCCCTGCTGCGCGACGAAGCGCTGGTGGCGGAGATCCTCGACGCCGTGGTTGCCGCGGTCGAGGTGCCGGTGACGCTCAAGATCCGCACCGGCTGGTGCGCCGACAGCAACAACGGCGTGCGCGTGGCACGGCTGGCCGAAAGCGCCGGTATTCAGGCGCTGGCGGTACATGGCCGTCATCGTCAGCAGCGCTACCAGGGTGAAGCGGAATACGACACCATCGCCGCCATCAAGCAGGCGGTGAGCATCCCGGTCTTCGCCAACGGCGATATCGACTCTCCACGCAAGGCGGCCGAAGTTCTGGACTATACTGGTGCGGATGCGGTGATGATCGGCCGCGGCGCCCAGGGCAACCCCTGGATTTTTCGCGAGATCGACCATTACCTGCGCTACGGGCGCACTTGCCCGCCTCCCGACATGAACGAGCGCGCCGATGCCCTGCTGGGCCATGTCCGTGCCCTGCACGACTTCTACGGCCACTACATGGGGGTGCGCATTGCACGCAAGCACCTGGGTTGGTATCTCGCTGCCGACCGCCGCTTCGACAGCGACCGGCAGCGCGAGCTGCGGGCAGCCTTCAATGCCCTGGAGCAGCCGAACGAACAGTATGACTTCATCGACGATCTGTTTTCCCTCGAGGGCGCAACCGGCCTTTCGTGGGCAACGAATGGAATCAGTGCCGCATGAACCGTGAAGTTTTCGACCCCAATGCCAATCTGCCAGGCCTGGAGGCTAGCGCCTTGACCGGCCTGCCCGAGCTCGGCAGCCTCACCACGCCGCCCAGTACGCTGGGCGAACAGCCCCTGCGCGAAGCCGTTGACGCCGCCATGCGACGCTACTTCGACCACCTGGACGGCGGTACCGTGACCGACCTCTACGCCATGGTCATGGCCGAGGTCGAGGCGCCGCTGCTGGCCAGCGTGCTGGAATACACCCAGGGCAACCAGACCCGCGCCGCCGAAATGCTCGGCCTCAACCGCGGCACCCTGCGCAAGAAGCTCAAGCAGCACGACCTGATCTGACACCGCCGGGCGACGCTCCCTGAACGGCCCGGCCCCTTACACATCCACTTCCGACAGAGAGTTGCACCGCACCATGGCCCAAGCCTCCCCCACCCCGGTACGCCGCGCCCTGATCAGCGTCTCCGACAAGACCGGCATCGTCGACTTCGCCCGCGGCCTGAGCGAACGCGGTGTCGAGCTGCTTTCGACCGGCGGCACCTTCCGCCTGCTGCAGGAGAACGGCATCGCCGTTACCGAGGTGTCTGAGCACACCGGCTTCCCCGAGATCATGGACGGCCGCGTCAAGACCCTGCACCCGAAGATCCATGGCGGCATCCTGGGTCGCCGCGGTCAGGACGACGCGGTGATGGTCGAACACGGCATCGCGCCCATCGACATGGTGGTGGTCAACCTCTACCCCTTCGCCCAGACCGTCGCCAAGCCGGACTGCACCCTGGAAGACGCCATCGAGAACATCGACATCGGCGGCCCGACCATGGTCCGCGCCTGCGCCAAGAACCACGCCCACACCACCATCGTGGTGGATGCCGGCGACTATGAGCGCGTGCTGGCCGAGATCGACTCCCAGAGTGGCGCAGTAAGCCATGCCACCCGCTTCGACCTGGCAGTGAAGGCCTTCGAACACACCGCCGGCTACGATGCCGCCATCGCCGACTACCTGGGCCAGCGTGTGCCCGGCGGCGAGGATGGCTTCCCGCGTACCTACAACGTGCAGTTCGTCAAGAAGCAGGCCATGCGCTACGGCGAGAACCCGCACCAGAGCGCGGCCTTCTACGTCGAAGCCGACGCCCGCGAGGCAAGCGTCGCCACCGCTCGTCAGCTGCAGGGCAAGGAGCTCTCGTTCAACAACGTGGCCGACACCGACGCCGCCTTCGAGTGCGTCAAGAGCTTCACCGACATCGCCTGCGTGATCGTCAAGCACGCCAATCCCTGCGGCGTAGCGGTAGGCGCCTCGCCCCGTGAAGCCTACGACAAGGCCTTCGCCACCGACCCCACCAGCGCCTTTGGCGGCATCATCGCCTTCAACCGCCCGCTCGACGCCGAGACCGCCCGCGCCATCATCGACCGCCAGTTCGTCGAGGTGATCATCGCCCCCGGGGTCGAGGAAGCCGCCCGTGCCATCGTCGCCGAGAAGCAGAACGTGCGCCTGCTCGACGTCGGCGACAACTGGCCCGGCGAGCGCGAGCACGCCCACGACTTCAAGCGCGTCACCGGCGGGCTGCTGGTCCAGGACCGCGACCTCGGCATGGTCGGCCGCGACGAGCTGACCGTGGTCAGCGAGCGGGTGCCCAGCGAGCAGGAGATGCGCGACCTGGCCTTCGCCTGGAAGGTGGCCAAGTACGTCAAGTCCAACGCCATCGTCTACGCCAAGGACGGCCAGACCATCGGCGTCGGCGCCGGCCAGATGAGCCGCGTCTACTCGGCCAAGATCGCCGGCATCAAGGCAGCCGACGAGGGCCTCTCCGTGCCCGGCTCGGTGATGGCCTCGGACGCCTTCTTCCCCTTCCGCGACGGCATCGACGCCGCCGCAGCGGCCGGCATCACCGCGGTGATCCAGCCCGGCGGCTCCATGCGCGACCAGGAGGTGATCGACGCCGCCAACGAAGCGGGAATCGCCATGGTGTTTACCGGCATGCGCCACTTCAAGCACTGACTACCAGCGCAAGCCGGCAGTCCCACGCCAGACGCAGAAGCCCCCATCGGTGCAGTTCAAACCGATGGGGGCTTCTACCGTCCGGTGGCTGACTTATCAACGTGAGAACTACTCGGCGACCCCACCAGTCAGCTCGAAATCCACGTGGTAATGATCGTCATGCCGGACCCAGGACGGATTGACGTTGAAAGTCAGACGATGCCTAAGCGTGGTGCCGAGTTCGGTTTCGTACAGCCTCCGCTGCAGGTCCGGAGCAAAAACCACCAGTGCAATACGAAGACCGTGCTGCTGTGCGGCGACATCCAGCGCATCCAGGTGTGCCGCCATCGCTTCGAAATCGATCCTGAGATCACCAGACTGCCCTTCTTGATCGAATTGCAGGGCATAACCGAACTTGTTGAAAGGCGTCGTGGGCAACGCGGTTGAGGTACCGTTACGTGTTACCGGCACCATGAAGTCCACCGAGAGCCCGTTCTGGTGGGTACGATGCGGTCTGAACCTCCCACCCCATGGCCATCCCGTCTCCCCATACACGTACCGGACCTCGGGTGTGATTTCCTCAAGTGCCATATATGAGTCTAGCATCGTGTCGCGCACACGGTCGTTGACGGCAGTTCTGCCTAGCGTCGAGCCCAGCCTCGAATACGTTCGGTAATTCGGCCCTGCAGAAGGAAGGCGCTTGCCATGAAGCAATCGGCCGTCATTCGTCGGTCCTATACTCACGCTCGGCGTTTCAGGCTCAATCCAACGAAGCAAGTCATTGCCCCAATAAGCACATGCCGACAAGAGCATGACGGCTACTACTGTGGAAATCATGGCTCTTTTCATTTTTAATCTTTGCTTCGCCTCACACCTAAACCAGGTGACTTGACAACACCTCAATCGACAATTTTCGGAGGTAAATAGATGGTAAACTCATTGAGAGGCTCAATCAGGACACTGTAAGGATAATTCTGCTCCAACTCATTGACAATGCCAAGATCAGACAAAAGCTTGAATTTCGCCGACTGCAACCTGGCCGGCTTTACCTCGAGCTCTTTATGCCAGACCCGATACGTGCCCAGCTTTTTGTCTCTGCGATGATAAAAGCCAGCCAAAGGGTGTGTAAGATAGACTAAAGCCGACTCGACATCTGGGAAACCAGGGAACTCGAGTGAATCGGCTTCTGACTGAGCCAATTCGACTGAGGCCTCAGCCCAGGCAGACCGGGTCTCCATTTGGTAGCTATCGTACAATCCGGTCTCTTCATTCAAAGTGCAATCGAACCTCACCTTTCCTGCATGCCACGGAAGATTCCATAAATACCTGGGAACGACCAAGGCCCAAGAATCCAAGACCGTACCAAGAAACCATACACAACGCTCACCCGTTTCAGCATCGATAATGTAAATACGATAGTTCGTTTGCCCCATAGTAAACTTAGGAAACGGAAAAACCGCCGAAGTGAAATCTACGTCAACGAACGGAACGACCGATATCAGTCCCATCACCTGACCATCGACTTCTATGGTGTCCAATTTAAACCGATCCGGAAAAATACCCTGAAATCGCTCTGCCGGAACAGCGTAGGTGATGATTGCAAAATGCTGTAAACCACAAAGCACATCAATACCCTTTGGAGCAGGGCGCTCCAATAAATAATCTTCCATTTTTCTTGACAGTTGCACGACCGCTCCTTGAAATCTAATACCCGCTCCGAAAACCAGCCACGCTACCGCCCCTACCCTGCAAGCCGTGATGACTCTTCGCCATCCACGCGGTAGCCCCTGCGTTCCATCGATGTCATTCGTCATCTAGCCATCTGGGCGACTTTTAATAAGCCGTAACAATATGCAAATTGACTGATAGATGCAAAGAGGCGGCTTGGGTAGGCTGAGGTGGGTATGGAAAGGCCGGCATTGCGCCGGCCTTGATGGTTACCGTGGAGTGGCTTGTGCTTCGGCTCAACCCAGGTCGATGCAGAGGTACTTGGTCTCGAGAAACTCCTCGATTCCCTGGTGACCGCCTTCGCGGCCGAGGCCTGAAGCCTTGACGCCGCCGAACGGTGCCGCAGTGTTGGAGATGAGCCCGGTGTTGATACCCACCATGCCGTACTCCAGCGCATCGGCAACGCGCCATACCCGGCCCAGATCCCGCGAGTAGAAGTAGGAGGCCAAGCCGTATTGGGTGTCGTTGGCCATCTGCACGGCGTCTTCCTCGTCCTCGAAGGGGAACACCGCTGCCAGCGGGCCGAAGGTCTCCTCATGGGCGACCTTCATGTCGGCGTTGGCGAAGCTGATCAAGGTCGGTGAGAAGAAGTTGCCACCCAGCGGATGGGGATTGCCGCCCAGCAGCAGCTCCGCGCCTTTGTCGACGGCGTCGTGCACGTGCTCGCTGACCTTGGCCACCGCCTTGTCATCGATCAGCGGGCCGATGTTGATGTCCGGCTCGGTGCCATCACCCACCTTGAGCTCGCTGTTCATGGCCACCGCCAGCTTTTCGCAGAAGGCGTTGATCACGCTCGACTGCACCAGGAAGCGGTTGGTGCAGATGCAGGTCTGGCCGGCATTGCGGAACTTGGCCGCCATGGCTCCCTCGACGGCGGCATCCAGGTCGGCATCCTCGAAGACGATGAACGGTGCATTGCCACCCAGCTCCAGCGAGATCTTCTGAATGTGGCGAGAGGCTTGCGCCATCAGTTCGCGGCCCACCTCGGTGGAGCCGGTGAAGGTGATCTTGCGCACCAGCGGCGACTCGGTCATTGCCGAGGCGATCTCGCTGGCCCGGCCCGGCACCACGTTGAAGACGCCGCGCGGGATGCCGGCACGCTCGGCCAGCAGCGCCAGGGCAGTGGCCGAGAACGGGGTCTGGCTGGCCGGCTTGATCACGATGGTACAGCCTGCCGCCAGCGCCGCGCCGGCCTTGCGCGTGATCATCGCCGCCGGGAAGTTCCACGGCGTGATGGCACCGACCACCCCCACCGGCTGCTTGGTCACCACGATACGCTGATTGGGCTTCGACGCCGGGATGGTCTCGCCGTAGATGCGCCGCGCCTCTTCGGCGAACCAACGCAGGAAACTCGCCGCATAGGCGATCTCACCGGCGGCCTCCTTGAGCGGCTTGCCCTGCTCGTGGGTCATGATCATTGCCAGGTCGTCCTGATGCTCCATCATCAGGTCGTGCCATTTCATGATGATGTCGGCCCGCTCCTGGGCGGTGAGGGCACGCCAACCGACCAGCGCCGCATCCGCTGCGGCGATGGCGCGCTCGGTCTCTGCCCGGCCCAGCCTCGGTACGGTACCGAAGGTCTCGCCGGTCGCCGGGTTGACCACTTCGATCTGCTCACCGCTGTCGGCAGCGACCCAACTGCCGTCGATATAGGCGAACGGACAGTAGAGCTGCGTTTCCTTCAGAGCTTCCATGTCGTTTCTCCTGGCCTCTACGGGCCTTGCTTCACTTGGCGTGTATGAATTCGTGCCGCGCCCTGTTTCGTCATTCCACCTCGATAGTGCGCGGCTCGGGGGCAGTGGCGGGAGCATCGTCCAGCACCGGGGGCTGGAGCATCGCCGTCAGTATGGCAAGTATCAGCACCAGCGCGATGGCCAGCCAGCAAAAAGCTCGGCCAATGTAGCGGTCGGGGCGGCGGCGGATCTGGCGCAGTCCCATCAATGCGAAGATGGCGGCGGCAATGTTCAGTGGTGGCAGGCTGCCCTGGAACAGCAGGGCAACGAGTGCCGTCACGATGGCGGTCATGGCCCAGGGGGCATAACGCCGCCGCGGCGACTCCGGGGCGGAGATGTCACGTTCCAACGTTGCGTCTCTCTCTTTCGGCTCAGCGGTACTGCCCCATGCTAAGCGCAAAGACCCGCTGCCACCAACCCGAGGCAGATTGAGGAGAGGTATCGATCAGTGCCGGCGACGCGGTTCCCGGCTGGCGGAGAGCGTAATGGAGACGGAATCGGCAAAGCGCAGCGCATGGGGCTTGTCGATCTCCACCTGAGCGGTGAGCACCTCCTCGTGGGACATGATCAGATCCAGCACCTCGCGGGTCATGCGCTCCAGCAGTTGGAAGCGGCCTTCCTCCACCAGAGCGATGAGCTCCTTGGTGATGGTGCGATAGTTCAGCGCTTGCTCGATACGATTGAACGCCATCGCCTTGTCGGCCCGGTAGCGGATCACGGCATTGATCACCACGTCCTGCCGATTGAGGATCTCCTCGTCCTTGATGCCGATGTAGGTACGCAAACGCAGGTTCTTGATGCGGATGGTCGCCAGGTCATGGTCGAGATGCTGATCATCCAGAGCGTGCAGGGGCATGGCGTTGGCTCCTATGAAGGAAGACCGCTAGGCCGGCGCGGCGCGTTCAGCGCCCAGCGACCAGCATGAGAAACTCCTGACGTGTCGTCGGGTTGTCGCGGAACGCACCCAGCATCACCGAAGAGGACATGCTGGAATTCTGCTTCTCCACGCCGCGCATCATCATGCACAGATGGCGCGCCTCGACCACCACGCCGACCCCCCGTGCACCGGTGACCTGCTGCACGGCTTCGGCCACCTGTCGGGTCAGATTCTCCTGGATCTGCATGCGACGGGCATACATGTCGACGATACGTGCAAACTTGGACAGACCCAGCACCTTGCCCCTCGGCAGGTAGGCGATGTGGCACTTGCCGATGAACGGCAGCAGGTGGTGCTCGCACATCGAATAGAGTTCGATGTCCTTGATCAGCACCATCTCGTCGGTCTCGCTTTCGAACACGGCGCCGTTGACCAGCTCCTCGAGCGTCTGTGAGTAACCGCGGGTGAGAAACTGCATCGCCTTGGCGGCACGCTTGGGCGTATCGCGCAGCCCCTCACGCTCAGGGTCCTCCCCCAATTCGAGAATGATCTGGCGATAGAAGTTGGCAAGCTCTTCGTTCATGGTCAGGCCCTGCGACTGCTGGATGGTACCGCTCGTTTCGCGATGGCCCGGCCATCGTCGCTGCTAGTCAAAAAATATACAAAAATTATACTTTGTACAACTTTTTCCAATCCTGCCGTCATTCTACCGTAACCCACAGTATCTCGCAGGCAGGTCGTCTGAAATTGCTCCGCTGCGACATTCGTGCCACTGCTGCGTAGCGCCAGCTATGGTAAAATGCCATGTATCGAAACTGCCGAAACGCGCAGACTTGTCCCCGCGAGAGCACGCTATGATCAAGATTTCGGATGCGATACTGACGGCCAGCGGAGTGGCCCTACTTCTGATGCCTCTGCATGCCTCGGCAGGCACCCTCTCTCTACCCAAGGATGCCACCGTCGCGGTGCAGGCGGTCGACAGCCTGATACTGTCAGGCGGAGAGACGCGACTGGACGACATTCTGCTACGTCCCGCCGGCGCAGCTGCCGAAGCCAGCCATGAGCTGCCGGAGTATTGCGTTCTCGTCGGCGATGCCCGTCAGGACGGCGATCGTCTTCGTATCACCACCAAGTCGTTGACCTGCATCGAGACGGATGGCGGCGACAGCGATATCTACAGCGGCAGCCTCTCTGCCGCCGGCTACGAGCTGGATGGCAGCTACGGGATCGTGGCGTGTGACGGTGAGCGCTGCGAGCTGGACGCCGATCATGTGTTTCATCTCAAGCTGGCCAGCACGCTGGAGATCGAGGAGCAGGACAATCCTTCTGCCCGTATCAACGAGCAGCGCCGCCAGGCCAACGGCGCGGGCATCGCCAACCCGATTCCCGCCGAGCGTCCCGAGCCCGACGATCAGTGACCTTCTCTCGGCGCACTCCAGCGGAGTGCGCCGGGCTTCCCTTCGCAGCGCTAGCACCTAACTCTCAAACCAGTCTCTCTCGTGCCAATCGTCAGGCCAGCCAGCGCGGCGCCCGCTCCAACGCCAGCCGCTGCTGCTCCAACTGACGAATGTGCGCATCCCAATAGCCGGCGTCGGACACCCAGGGGAAGGCCGGGGGAAAGGCCGGATCGTCCCAGCGTGCGACCACCCAGGCACTGTGACGCATCAGGCGCAACGTTCGCAGCGGCTCGATCAGCTTCAATTCACTGCGGTCGAACTCGCGCTGCTGCTCGTAGCCCTCCAGCACCTCAGAGAGCTGCATCTGCCACTCCACCTCGTGCTCGGCGGTGAACAGCATCCAGAGATCCTGAATGGCCGGGGCCATCAGGCAGTCGTCGAAGTCCACCAGCGCGAAGTGGTCGTCGCGGCCCAGCATGTTGCCGATATGGCAGTCGCCCTGTACCCGTATCGTCATCTCCGGCTTCCAGGCGTAGGCCTGCAGCTCGGCGTATAACGCGTTGCTGATCCGCTCGTAAGCCTGGCGCTGGCGACGGTCGAGCCAAGGGGCGCCGAGCACCCGCTGCTGGGCTTCGCGCACCATGCCATCCAGATCGAGACTCACGCGATGGCGAAAGGTAGAGCGCTCGCCAATGGCGTGCACGGCGCCGATCAGCTCGCCCAGCGCAAACAGATGGGTGGGATTCTCCAGCTCCGGCGCCTGCCCCGACAGCTGCGGGAACAGCGCCAGCCGAAAGCCCTCGGCATGATGCAGGCTCTGCCCCGCCGCGTTGCGCCAGGGCGCCGCCACGGCCACTCCCTCTGCTACCAGCTCATCCAGGAAGTCGTGCTCTTCCTGGATCTGGGCGTCCTGCCAACGCTCGGGGCGATAGAACTTGGCCACCCAGCGCCGCCCCTCGTCGTCATGCAGCAGATACACCCGGTTCTCATAGCTGTTCAGCGCGAAGGGCTCGCCGGGCAGCCAGAAGCCGAGCGACTCGACGGCGGCCACGACGCGGGCGGGAGAAAGGCTGGCAAAAGGATGCGGCGTGCTCTGCATGATCGTCACCGGTTGAAAAGAACCCCCTATCTTATCAGCCGGAGCCGAGCCTGTGAGCCGGCCTGCCGCTTATAACGGAGTGCGCGCCAACGCCCAGGCCTCCACCTCGCGGGCGCCAGCGGCCAGGCAGGCCCGGGCCAGTGCATCCAGAGTAGCGCCGGTGGTCATGACGTCGTCAAGCAGCGCCACGCGCTCGGGGAGTGCTTCGGTAATCACGAACGCATCGCGCAGATTACCAAAGCGCTCGGTGCGGTCCAGGCCGCGCTGCGAGGGGGTGTGATGGCGCCGCTGCGCCCTGTAGAGCCGCAGACCATGGCGCGCCGCCAGGCGCCTGGCCAGCCAGTCGGCCTGGTCGAAGCCGCGCTCCCGGGCACGCTTGGGGTGCAGCGGCACCGGAATCAGCGCCTCGGGCCAGCCCAACTTCTGCTGCCCCTGCCCCAGCTCGAAGAGTTCAAGCAGCACGGTGCCGGCCCGCGGCGAGGCATGAAACTTGAAGCGCTGCATCAACTGGGCCACTTCATCTTGATAACGCAACGGCACATGCGAACGGACGAAGGCCGGCGGTCGGCTCAGGCAGTGGCCGCAACGTTTTTCAGCCAGCGACCCCGAGGGCTGCGGTTCGGCGCAACTGGGACAGGCCGGCAGGTTCCACGGCAGAGCCTCGAAGCAGGCCTGGCACCAGGGGCGGTCCCGCTCCGCCGGCGCCAGGCAGAAGCCGCAGCGGCCCGGCAGTGCACGGCGCAGGCCGAGATCGAGGCCGTGCCAGCGCGAACGCAGCCAGCCGACCGTCGTCTTGCGACCGATCACTGCTTCTTCACTCGCCGCCTTATCTGAGCCTGCTGCTTCTGGCGACGCTTCCGGTGCGCATTGGGGCTCGATGTTTTCCTGCACGGCCTGGGTCCTTGTGCCATGGCTGACAAACGCCGAGCTTATCACTTTACGACGTAGAAACAGGCCAAGCGGTGCGCAACCAGACGGTAGTCAACCCTGTCACAATAGCGGGTTGACAGCCCCTCAGTTTCACGTACGCTTCATGGTCAACATCATGACTTTTCAAAGTTGACCAAGGCGAGTCCATCATGACCGATGCCCTGCACACCAGTCCCAGCGGCCTGTCCGATTCCCATGCCAATGCGCAGCCGCGCCACGACTGGTCGCTGGCCGAGATCGAGGCGCTCTTCGCCCTGCCCTTCAACGATCTGCTGTTCCGCGCCCAGCAGGTGCATCGCGCCCACTTCGACCCCAACGCCGTGCAGGTTTCCACCCTGCTCTCGATCAAGACCGGCGCCTGTCCGGAAGATTGCAAGTACTGCCCCCAGTCGGGCCACTACACCACCGGGCTGGACAAGGAGAAGTTGCTGGAGATCGAGAAGGTGGTGGCCCAGGCCAAGGCCGCCCAGGAGGCCGGTGCCAGCCGCTTCTGCATGGGCGCGGCCTGGCGCAGCCCGCGTGAAAAGGATCTCGCCGTGGTGCTGGAGATGGTCAGCCGGGTCAAGGCCCTGGGGCTCGAGACCTGCATGACCCTGGGCATGGTGGATGGCGATCAGGCCCGCCGCCTGGCCGAGGCCGGTCTCGACTACTACAACCACAATCTGGATACCTCGCCGGAGTTCTACGGCGAGATCATCACCACCCGCACCTACTCCGACCGCCTGGAAACCCTGTCCAACGTACGCGATGCGGGCATGAAGGTGTGCTCCGGTGGCATTCTCGGCATGGGCGAGGCGCCTCGCGACCGTGCCGCGCTGCTGCAGCAGTTGGCCCGGCTCGAGCCGCATCCCGAGTCGGTGCCGATCAACATGCTGGTCAAGGTGCCGGGCACACCGCTGGAGCAGGTGGAGGATCTCGATCCCATCGAGTTCATACGTGCCATTGCCGTGGCCCGCATCCTGATGCCGGCCAGCCACGTGCGCCTGTCGGCCGGTCGTGAGCAGATGGACGAGTCGACCCAGGCGCTGGCCTTCCTTGCCGGAGCCAACTCCATCTTCTACGGCGACAGGCTGCTGACCACCGGCAACCCCCAGGTAGAGCGCGACCGCGCCTTGTTCGCCAAGCTCGGCCTGCATCCCGAGCGGCGCGAAACCTGCCAGGACGACACTCGCCAGCAGGCCTCGCTGGAAGGCGCCCTGGCCCGCCAGATGACCCAGGCCCAGGCGGCCAGCGCCGCCCTGGCCTACGACGCCACGCAGGTCTGAGGTCATGTCATCGGGTTCCGCCGTCTGGGCTGAGCGACTCGAAGCGGCCGCAGCCTGGCGCCGTACCCAGGGGCTCTGGCGTGAGCGCGACACGCTCCAGCCGGGACTGCTCGATTTTGCCGGCAACGATTACCTCGGCCTGAAGGACGATCCGCGCCTGGCCGAGACCCAGGCGACGGCAGTGCGCAGGTTCGGCGCCGGCGCCGGCGCCTCGCACCTGGTCAGCGGCCATCTGGAGGTCCATGAAGCGCTCGAACGGCGCCTGGCGACACTCGTCGGGCGGCCCCGGGCGCTGCTGTTCTCCACCGGCTACATGGCCAACCTGGGCACCCTTCAGGCTCTCTGCGACAGCGACACCCTGGTCTTCCAGGATCGACTCAACCACGCCTCCCTGCTGGACGGCGCCGCCCTCGCCGGGGCACGCTCGCGGCGCTTTCATCATCGCGACCTCGATGATCTCGAACGTCTGCTCAGCCGTGCGCCGGCCGAGGCCGCCAAGCTGGTAGTCAGCGACGGCGTGTTCAGCATGGACGGCGACGTGGCAGACATCGGCGGCCTGGCCACGGTCAGCGCCCGCCACGGCGCCTGGCTGATGATCGACGATGCCCATGGCATCGGTATTCTCGGCGCTCACGGCGACGGCTGTGTGGGACACACCCACGGGATCGAGCACGTTCCGGTCCTGGTCGGCACGCTGGGCAAGGCGCTGGGTACCGGCGGTGCCTTCGTGGCCGGTAGCGAAGCGCTGATAGAACATCTCATCCAGTTCGCCCGCGCCTACGTCTACACCACCGCCCAGCCGCCCGGCGTGGCCGCCGCCAGCCTGGCGGCACTCGACGTTCTGGCCGCCGAGCCGGAGCGCCGTCAGCAACTGCGCGACAACATCCACTACTTCCGCCACGAAGCGGCGCTGCTTGGCCTGCCCCTGGGCGACTCCTTCACTCCCATTCAACCCCTGGTTCTGGGCGAGGGTCGGCAGGTCATGCACTGGGCGACGCGCCTGCGTGAGGCAGGCCTGCTGGTTGGCGCCATTCGGCCGCCCACCGTACCCAACGGAGAAGCCCGGCTGCGTATCACCCTGCGCGCCAGCCACCCGCGGGAAAGCCTGAACCGGCTGCTCGAAGCGTTGGCCCGCCTGCACGTGGAGGACGCGGCATGACGGCCATGGTGCTGCTCTCAGGCTGGGGCATCGATGCACGCATCTGGCAGCCCCTCGCCCCCTACTGGCCGGCCGGCATGGAGGTGCACGCTCCCGACTGGCCCGGTTACGGCGAACGCCGTGCAGAGAGCCATCCTGCTTCACTGCCCGAACTTGCGGCGCTGATGCGCGATGCGCTGCCCGCCAATGCCGTCTGGGTCGGCTGGTCGCTCGGCGGCTTACTCGCCGGCGCGCTGCTGGCCCATCTGCCGCCGCCTCGGGCACTGGTATTGATCGGCACCGCGGCGCGCTTCTGTCAGGCGGGCGGCGTCTCGGCCACGGAACTCGACACCTTCCGCCGCGCCTTCGAGCGCCAGCCCCAGGCTACCTGGCAGCATTTTCTGCGTTGGCAGCTGCAGGGCGAGCCCACTCCGCGCACGGCGCATCGGCGGCTGCTGGACCTGATTGGGCCCCGGCCCAGCGCCTCGCCGCACACCTTGAAAACCGGGCTCGACCAGTTGGCCAACATCGACCTCACACTCCAGTTCACCGCGCCCCCCTGCCCGATTCGTCGAGTGGCGGGCGCCCACGACGGCTTGCTGGGCGAGGCGACACGTCACTCGGCCGATCTGCTACTGGCCGATACCGGACACTGTCCCATGCTGTCATGTCCGACGGCGCTCGCCGCCTATCTGACGCAACTGAGGAAAGAAGTGACAGCCGACGACAAGCACGAGGCGGCAACATGAGCGGGAGTCTTGGTCACGCCAATGTCCGGCCACTGCCGGACGATCCAAGCGACTGGCGCCGGCAGGTTGCCCAGGCCTTTTCCCGGGCCTCAGGCCGCTATACGCAGTTGGCACAGGCCCAGCAGCAGATGGGCGCGGCGCTGTGGGAGCATCTGCCGGCCCAAGCCGAGGTCGTGTTGGACCTGGGCTGCGGCCCTGGGCACTGGAGCCGGCGCCTGGCGGCGCATTTCGGCCCGCACTGCCAGGTAGTCGGGCTCGATCTTGCCCCGGGCATGCTGCAGGTGGCCCGCGAGACCGAGGGTGAAGGCATCGCCTGGCTCTGTGCCGATGCCGCCGAGCTGCCCCTGGCCGCCCGCCAGGTGGATCTGGTGTTCTCCAACCTGGCGATCCAGTGGTGTACCGATCTCGATGCGTTGATGGCCGAGCTGTTTCGCGTGCTGCGCCCCGGCGGACGGGCCGTGATCAATACCTTGGGGCCCGGTACGCTGCGCGAGGTGGCGCATGTCTGGTCCACTCCGGACACCCTGCTATCCTTCCGTTCGCGGCTGGAGCATCTGGCCAGCGCGCGACTGGCGGGTTTTACCCGGGTTCGCTGCAGCGAGACCGCCGAGCGCTTCTTCTACCCTGACCTGACGGCCGTCATGGCCTCGATCAGAGGAGTCGGCGCCCAGGCCACACGCTCTGCCGCGCGCCGCACCCGCCACGATCTACGCCGTGCCGAGCGGCGCTACGAGTCGCTGCGCGAGCCCGCGGGTCTGCCGCTGAGCTATCAGCGTCTTACCCTCGTTCTCGACAAGGAGCCGGCTTCATGTCCGTCTACTTCGTGACCGGCACCGATACCGATGCCGGCAAGACCCTCGTCGCCGCCGGCCTGCTGGCCCTGGCACGCGCCAGGGGGCTCACCACGCTGGGGCTCAAGCCCGTCGCCTCGGGCTGTGCCAACACTCCCGACGGCCTGCGCAACGACGATGCCCTGGCCCTACTGGCCCGCAGCGTGCCGGCGGTGAGCTATGACACGATCAACCCCTTCGCCTTCGAGCCCGCCATCGCCCCGCACCTGGCCGCCCAGCGCGCCGGCGTCCAGCTCGATCTGACCGGGCTGAGCGAACAGATTGCCGCCCGGCTGCAGACCCCACGCGATTTCACCCTGGTGGAGGGCGCCGGAGGCTGGCGGGTGCCGCTCAATGACAGCGAAGACCTGGCCGGGTTGGCGACGCGCCTCGATCTGCCGGTCGTCCTGGTAGTCGGCCTCAAGCTCGGCTGCCTCAACCATGCCTGCCTGACGGCGGAAGCGATACGTGCCGACGGCGCTCGTCTGGCCGGCTGGGTGGGCAACCTGCTGGATGCTGATTTCGCCCGCGACGAATCGCTCTATGCCGACAACCTGGCGACCCTGCAACGCACCCTCGACGCTCCCTGCCTGGGCGTGATACCGCGACTGAGCCGTGTGGCCCCGGCCAGGCGCCCCGAAGCCGCCATCGCGCACCTCGAGCTGCCTCATGGCAATTGACTTGCCCCCCGGGGTCCGTACAATGTGGACGCCTGCCCAACCGTGCGGATGTGGTGGAATTGGTAGACACGCCAGATTTAGGTTCTGGTGCCTTCGGGCGTGGGAGTTCAAGTCTCCCCATCCGCACCATCTCGGCTCACCCTCTTCGAGCCGTGTGACACTCCTCGTTTTTGCCCTTGCCGTTTTTGCCCTTGCCGTTTTTGTCGTTGCAAGGTACGCCGCAACCTGCGTGGCTGCCGTTACGGCACGCTTGACGCTGCCGATTCGCTGCGCCCGCTCCATGCTCAGGCGTCAGCTCACTGCTCAACTTACCGCCCAACCTTCCCGGAGGCGCTGATGGCTTCCCCCGTCTGGCATCCCTATGCCCATCTGCTCACCCAGGCTGCTGCGCCCAAGGTCGTCGGCGGCGAGGGGCCGCGCTTCTTCCTCGAAGGCGGCGAAACGCTGCTCGACGCCACCTGCTCCTGGTGGTGCATGATCCATGGCTACTCGCATCCGCGCCTGGTGGCCGCCATCAAGGAACAGGCGGATAGCCTGTGCCACGTGATGCTGGGCGGGCTCACCCACGAGCCCGCCGACAGGCTGGCCCGCGAGCTGGTGAGGATCACGCCGCCCGGGCTCGAGCACGTGTTCTTCTCCGACAGCGGCTCGGTGGGCATGGAAGTGGCGATGAAGATGGCCGTGCAGTATCACCACCTGCGTGGCAAACCCGAAAAGCACCGCATGCTGTCGTTGATGCAGGCCTACCACGGCGATACCAGCGGCTGCATGGCGGTGTGTGACCCCGAGGAGGGCATGCACAGCCTGTTTTCCGGCTACCTGCCCCGCCACCACTTCGCACCCGCGCCACAAGCCCCTTACGACGCCGACCCCGACGAGGTGGCGAGGGACCTGGCCGCCCTGCGCAGCGTACTCGAGCGGCATCACGGAGAGATCGCCGCGCTGCTGATGGAGCCGCTGCTGCAAGCCGCCGGTGGCCTCAACATGACCTCGCCGCTCTACCTGACCGGCGCACGGCAGCTGTGCGACGAGTTCGACGTGCTGCTGGTGTTCGACGAGGTGGCCACCGGCTTCGGCCGCACCGGCAAGCTGTTTGCCGCCGACCATGCCGGGGTGACGCCGGACATCATGGTGCTCTCCAAGGGCCTGACCGGCGGCTATCTGGGCCATGCGGCCACTCTGGCCACCGACCGGGTGCACGACGCCTTCATCGGCGAGTCGCCGCTGCACGCCTTCATGCACGGCCCCACCTTCATGGGCAACCCGCTGGCCTGCCGCATCGCCCTGGAGAGCCTCGCCGTGTTCGAGGAGGAGCGCTACCTGGACAAGATCGCCGAGCTCAATCGCGTACTGCGCGAGGAGCTGCTGGAGGACGAAACACTACGCCGGCATCCCGACGTCGACGATGTCCGCGTGCTCGGCGCCACCGCCGTCATCGAGGTGAAGGATGCCAGCCGACTGCAGGGCGTTGCGGCATTCGCCCGCCGCCAAGGGGTCTGGCTGCGCCCGTTCGGACGCTGGCTCTACACCATGCCCGCCTATGTCACGCCCGAGGTGGACATGCGCCAGATCACGGGCACGATGAAGGGCTGGTTTCTGAAGTGACGGCGTCTCCGGGCTGAAAGGCGTTCCTGAGCTGAGAGACGCTGCACCGAAAACGACGGCGCCGCCCGAAGGCGGCGCCGTTGCCATGAGCGGTGCGGCAGGCTGAGAATCAGGCCATGGCCGGCTGCGCATAGGAGATGGGCGCCAGCTCGCGCTCCTTCTCGAAGGTGACGATCTCGTAGGCATCGGGCTGGGCCAGCAGGGCGCGGCACAGCTGGTTGTTCAGCGCGTGGCCCGACTTCACGCCACGGAACTCGCCGATCAGGCTATAGCCCAGCAGGTAGAGGTCGCCGATGGCGTCGAGCACCTTGTGCTTGACGAACTCGTCCTCATAGCGCAGCCCACCCTCGTTCACGATGCGGTAGTCGTCGACCACGATGGCGTTGTCGAGGCTGCCGCCCAGGGCGAGATTGTTCGAGCGCAGATATTCGAGATCGCGCATGAAGCCGAAGGTCCTGGCCCGGGAGACTTCCTTGACGAAGGAGGTCGTGGAGAAGTCCACCACCGCGGTCTGCTTCTGGTCCTCGAAGACCGGGTGATCGAACTCGATGGCGAAGGAGACCTTGAAGCCCTGGTGCGGCAGGAAGCGCGCTTCCTTGCCGTTCTCCTGGACCACCACCTCCCGCTTGATGCGGATGAATTTCTTCGGCGCTTCCTGCTCGGCGATACCGGCCGACTGGATCAGGAACACGAAGGGACCGGCACTGCCGTCCATGATCGGCACTTCAGGAGCGCTGATATCGACATAGGCGTTGTCGATGCCCAGGCCGGCAAGCGCCGACATGAGATGCTCCACGGTAGCGACCTTGACCTCGTCGCGCGAGAGCGCAGTGCACAGGGTGGTGTCGGTAACCAGAGTGGCGCTGGCCGGCACCTGGACTTCGGGATCCAGGTCCGTACGCACGAACACGATACCCGTGTTTACCGGTGCAGGGCGCAAGGTCAGGTAGACCTTCTTGCCTGAATGGAGGCCGACGCCGGTGGCGCGGATAGTGTTCTGCAGGGTGCGTTGTCTGATCATGGGCAGTAGCCAGGCCGTTGTTAGGTTATCAAACACCGTTCACTATAACACCGAACGATTGTTTCAACAAAAAAACATCTCCTGGCCCTGCCTAAGCCTGCAATAGCTTTTCTCAATCGGCCTGTCGACGCAGGAAGGCCGGAATGTCCAGGTAATCGTCCAGCTCCTGAGGGGAGCGCCTCCGCTCCGGCTGCGGCTTGGCGGCCTCCTGGGGCTCGGCCTTGGCCACGGCGCTCTGCTGACGCATGGCCGGCTGCGCACGCTGACGATACTCGCTGCCTTCGTTGCGCTTGGCAGCCTGTGCCGCTGCCGCCTTGACCTGACGGCCTTCCAGCCCGGCAGCCACCACGGTGACCCGCAGCTCGTCGGTCATGTCCATGTCGATGGAAGTGCCCACGACGATGGTGGCGTCCTGAGAAGCGAACTCCTGCACCGTGGCACCGACATCGTTGAACTCACCGATCGACAGATCGGGGCCGGCGGTGATGTTGACCAGGATACCGCGTGCACCGTGGAGATCGATGTCCTCCAGAAGCGGGCTGCGGATGGCCTTCTCGGCCGCCTCACGGGCACGGTTCTCGCCGGTGGCGCCACCGGTACCCATCATCGCCATGCCCATTTCCGACATCACGGTACGCACGTCTGCGAAGTCGACGTTGATGATGCCGGGGCTGGTGATCAGCTCGGCAATGCCCTGAACGGCACCCAGCAGCACGTCGTTGGCAGCGCTGAAAGCGGTCAGCAGGCTGGCGTTCTTGCCCAGCACGGAGAGCAGCTTCTCGTTGGGAATGGTGATCAGCGAGTCGACGTGCTCCGACAGCTCCTTCATGCCCTCTTCGGCCACGCGCATGCGCTTCGGCCCCTCGAAGGGGAACGGGCGGGTGACCACGGCCACGGTGAGGATGCCCAGCTCCTTGGCCACCTGAGCCACCACAGGCGCGCCGCCGGTACCGGTACCACCACCCATGCCGGCGGTGATGAAGACCATATCGGCGCCGTTGAGGAGTTCGGCGATACGCTCGCGATCCTCCATCGCCGCCTGACGGCCGACGTCCGGATTGGCACCGGCACCCAGCCCCTTGGTGATCTCGTTGCCGAGCTGGAGCACGGTCTTGGCGGCCACCCGCTTGAGCGCCTGAGCGTCAGTATTGGCGCAGATGAACTCGACGCCTTCGATGTTGCTCTCGACCATGTGATTGACGGCGTTACCGCCGCCACCGCCAACGCCCACGACCTTGATGACCGCACTGCTCGAGGGTGCGCTATCTACCAGTTCGAACATAAGCCCCGTCTCCTGGACCGCGCCGCGGCCCTGTCAGAAATTTCCTTTCAACCAGCCCTTGAGTTTTGCCAGCGCCGGAATCCCTTCCCATCCTCCACGCTGAGAGACGTCATCACGCCTGGGTGGCGCAGCCACCACCTTGCCCTCGCGGCCATGCCCGTGCCTGGCCTCCTGAAGGGCGTAATGTAGCAAACCAACACCGGTGGAATAAATCGGATTGCGCACGACATCAGCGAGACCGCGCACATTGTGCGGGCAGGCGATGCGAACCGGCATGTGGAATATCTCCTCGGCCAGCTCGACGACCCCCTCCATGCGCGACGTGCCACCGGTGAGTACCACGCCAGCCGCCACCAGGTCTTCGTAGCCGCTGCGCCGCAGTTCATCGCGAATCAGCGTGAACAGCTCTTCGTAGCGAGGCTCCACGACTTCGGCCAGGGCCTGGCGCGACAGATCGCGGGAAGGACGATCGCCCACGCTCGGCACCTTGATCATTTCGTCGCTGGCAGCCAGTTGGGTGAGTGCGCAGGCGTACTTGACCTTGATCTCTTCGGCATATTGGGTCGGCGTACGCAGTGCCATGGCAATGTCGTTGGTCACCTGGTCGCCGGCAATGGGGATCACCGCCGTGTGGCGAATGGCGCCTTCGGTGAAAACGGCAATATCGGTGGTACCACCGCCGATATCGACCATGCAAACGCCGAGCTCACGCTCGTCCTCGGTCAGTACCGCCATGCTCGAAGCAAGCTGCTCGAGGATGATGGCATCGACTTCGAGGCCGCAGCGCCGCACGCATTTATCGATGTTCTGCACCGCATTGAGCGCCGCCGTGACGAGATGAACGCGCGCTTCGAGGCGTACACCGGACATGCCCAGCGGCTCACGAATGCCACCCTGGGTGTCGATGGAGAACTCCTGCGGCAGCACGTGCAGCACACGCTGTCCCTCGGAGATGGCCCGTGCTCGCGCTGAATCGATGACGCGCTCGATATCGGCGGGCATCACTTCGCGCTCTTTAATCGCCACCACACCATCGGAATTCATCGAGCTGATATGACTGCCCGCCACCCCCACATACACCGAATGGATGTCGCACCCGGCCATCAACTCGGCCTCTTCCACGGCGCGCTGGATCGACTGAACCGTCGACTCGATGTTGATCACCACACCTTTTTTCATGCCGCGCGAAGGGTGCGACCCGATGCCAGCGATCTCGATGCCGCCGTCATCGGTAGGCTGTCCGACGATGGCCACTACCTTGGATGTTCCGATATCCAGCCCGACTACCATGTTGGATGAATTGGAAGTGACTGCCATGTGCCGGAGTGTCTCCTGAAACTTGACTCGCTGGGTATCCCATTATTCTGATAAATGGTCATTGCGCCCATTATAGAAACAACTGGCGTTAAACCACCAGTCCATTGCAAAAAACATGCTTCACGATACGGGTTATTGACGACAAAGAAAACACCGCAACGCTGCAAGACGAGCCCGAAAGGTGAATAAAGGTCTCAGCCGGCCCCGTCGTCGTCGTCCTGCAGGTCGGTTTCGCCATGCCAGGCCACGGCAACTCCATTGGGATAACGCAAATCGATATAACGAATATGCGCTGCATGAGGTCCCAACTGCCGCTCCCATGCTGCAGCCAACCTGGCCAGACGTGCGTCTCGATCGCTACGTCCCAGCATGACCCAGACCCCGTCGTCGAGCTGCAGCCGCCAGGCGCCGCGCGGCTCCAGCCGCAGTTGCGAGATGGTGATTCCCATGCGGTCAAAGCGCGAACTCAAGCGATTGTGATAGGCCAGCACCTCGGCACCGCTGCCCACCGGACCGGCAAGATCGGGCAAGCCTTCAGGCGGCTCTATCGGCTCGAAGGCGAAGGGTTCGCCATCGGGATTGAGCAGATAATCATCGTTCCAGCGCGCCACCGGCACCTGCTCGACCAGCTCGAACGCCAGCGTATAAGGCCACTCACGCGACAGCCGAACTTCAGCCAGCCAATCAATATTGCGCGCCGCGCGGCGCAATGCCGGCAAGTCGGCCGAGAGCCAGGTCTGGCCCTGCAGCAGCGGCGCCAGCTGCGAGCGCAGATAATCGGCGCTGACGTGCTGCAATTCGCCGCGGATCGCCACCCGCTCGATGGGGCGATCGAGCCAGGTCCACAGGGCGCGACCGCCTGCTCCCAGCAGGATCAGCAGCAGCAATACCCCCAGCGTCGAGCCACGACTGCTCATGCCTGACGCGGCTCCAGCGTGGTACGCAGAATACGCAGCACCAGTTCATCGAAGCCCATTCCGGCATGGGCGGCCGCCTGGGGCACCAGACTGTGGTCGGTCATGCCCGGCGAGGTGTTGACCTCGATGAGCCAGAATCGCCCTTGGGCGTCGCGCATCACGTCGACGCGTCCCCAGCCCTCGCCGCCAACCGCCTCGAAGGCCTGACGGCACAGCACTCCCAGCACCGCCTCCTGCTCGGCATCGAGACCGCAGGGAAGGTGGTAGCGGGTGTCATTCGAGTTGTACTTGGCTTCGTAGTCGTAGAAGCCGCTCGGCACCTCGACGCGAATGGCCGGCAACACGCGGTCGCCCAGGAGCGATACCGTATATTCTTCACCGCTGATAAAGCGCTCGGCCATGACCCGGGCGTCGTAGCGAGCCGCTTCAAGGTAAGCCGCCTCGAGAGTCTCCCGGCTGTCGACGATGGTGATGCCGAGGGTCGAACCCTCGTGCACCGGCTTGACGATCAGCGGCAGCCCCAGGGTGGCGACGATCTCGTCCCAGTTGCTGTCGGCCGCCAACATCAACGACTCCGGCGTGGGCAGCCCCAGGGCCTGCCACACGAGCTTGGTGCGCTGCTTGTCCATGCCCAGCGCCGAAGCCAGCACGCCGCTGCCGGTGTAAGGGATGCCCAGCAGCTCGAGCGCGCCCTGCAGCGTTCCGTCCTCGCCGCCACGCCCATGCAGGGCGATGAACACGCGGTCGGGGGCCAGTGCTTCGAGGCCGACCAGGCCGCCATCGGCGGGGTCGTAGCCGATGACGTCGACACCGCTGCGCTCGAGCGCCGCCAAGACCGCCGTTCCGCTCCTCAGCGATACCTCGCGTTCAGCGGAATTCCCGCCGAACAGCACTACTACCCGGCCGAGCCCTTGCGTCTGCATCATAGCGTCACCTCGTCGAGATTCAGTCGGCTCTCGGCCAACCCAAGGGCGATGCCGCCCACGTCACCCGCTCCCTGAGTGATCAGAATGTCGTCATCTCTCAGCACCCTGGCCAGCAGGTCCGGCAGCTCGGACTTATGCTGCACGAAGATCGGATCGAGCGGACCGCGCTGGCGAATGGAGCCTGCCAGCGTCTTGCCATCGGCGCCGGGAATGGGCGCCTCGCCGGCGCTGTAGACATCTAGCAGCAGCAGCACGTCGACCCCCGCCAGCACCCTGACGAAATCCTCATAGAGGTCGCGGGTACGGGTGTAACGATGAGGCTGATAGACCATCACCAGCCGACGCTGGGGCCAGCCGGCCCGCACCGCCTTGATCACCATCTCCACTTCACGGGGATGGTGGCCGTAGTCGTCCACCAGCATGACCTCGCCAGTGCCGGACGGGGGCGGAAAGTGACCGTGCACCTGGAAGCGCCTGCCCACGCCGGCAAAACCGGCCAGGCCGCGCAGGATGGCAGCATCGTCGACGCCGGCATCGGTGGCCACGGCGATAGCCGCCAGCGCGTTCAATGCATTGTGCCGCCCCGGCATGCCCAGGCGCACCTCGAGGGGCGCCAGCCCATCGGGGCGTAGCGCGGTGAAGCGGATCTCGCCGCCCTGCTGCACGAAATCGGTAATACGGTAGTCGGCGTCCTCGCTGAAGCCATAGGTGACGAACTGGCGATGAACGCGGTCGAGCAGGCTACGCACGTGCTCGTCGTCGATGCACAGGATGGCCAGCCCGTAGAACGGCAGGTTGTGCAGAAACTCGATGAAGGTGCCCTTGAGCCGCTCGAAGTCGCCGCCGTAGGTGCTCATGTGGTCGGCGTCGATATTGGTGACGATGGAGACCATCGGCTGCAGGTGCAGGAACGAGGCATCGGATTCGTCGGCCTCGGCCACCAGGTAATCGCCTTCGCCCAAGCGCGCGTTGGTACCGGCGCTGGTCAGCTTGCCACCGATGACGAAGGTCGGATCGAGGCCGCCTTCGGCGAGCAGCGTGGCGGTCAGGCTGGTGGTCGTGGTCTTGCCGTGGGTACCGGCCACGGCGATACCGTGGCGGAAGCGCATCAGCTCGGCGAGCATCTCGGCCCGGCGCACCACCGGCACGCGGTGCTCCTGGGCCCAGCGAATCTCGGGATTCGATGCGTCCACGGCGGTGGAGACGACGACCACGTCGGCGCCCGCCACGTTGCCCTCGGCATGGCCGATGGCCACGCGAATGCCGCGCTCACGCAGCCGGGCCACCACCGTCGAGGCCTTCAGGTCGCTGCCGCTGACCTGATAGCCCTGGTTGGCGAGCACTTCGGCGATGCCGCACATGCCGGCGCCGCCGATTCCCACGAAATGGATGTGCCGAATACGGCGCATGCCCAGGCCCCGCCCGTGGCGGGGCAGCGTTGCCTGACCGGGAACCGGCCTCAAAGTGCTATCGCTCAAGCGCTGTCTCCATGCAACCGGCCACCAGGCGCTCGACGGCATCGAGGTGCGCGCAGCGGCGCGCTTGCCGGGCCATGGTGGCGAGAGTGTCGGGGTCGAGCAGCGTCGTCAGGCTCTTGGCCAGCGCCGCCGTCGTCATCTCATGCTGCGGCATCAACTGCGCCGCACCCGCCGCCACCAGGGCGCGGGCATTGGCCGTCTGGTGATCGTCTACCGCGTGGGGCAGCGGAACGAACAGGGCCGGCTTGGCCGCGGCAGCCACTTCGGATACGGTAAGCGCCCCGGCCCGGCAGACGACCAGATCGGCCCAGTCGTAGGCCGCCGCCATGTCGTCGATAAAAGCGCTCACCTCCGCCTCGACGCCCTGCGCCATATAGGCGTCACGGGTCGCCGTATCCTTGTCGCGGCCGGCCTGGTGCCGTACTTCGGGACGGCTCGCTTCGGGCAGCGTGGCAAGCGCCTCGGGCAGGCGCTGGTTGAGCGGCAATGCCCCCAGCGAGCCGCCGACGATCAACAGTCGCAGGCGCCGGCCGCGCATGGTCTGCGCCTCGCGGGGCGACTCGCCCAGAGCGGCAATCTCCTCGCGTACTGGATTGCCGACCACCTCTCCCCGCGAGCCGAAGGCCTGGGGAAAGGCGGCATAGACGCGGCGGGCCAGCCGCGCCAGAGCGCGGTTGGTCAACCCGGCCACGGCGTTCTGTTCGTGGATCACCAGCGGTCGGCGCAGCAGCCAGGCCGCCAGCCCACCGGGCCCGCTGGCGAAACCGCCAAGGCCCACCACCAGCGCCGGCTCGAGCCGGCGAATGATGCGTACCGCCTGCCATACGCTGCGAACCAGATTGAAAGGCGCCTTGAGCCAGCCGCCCAGGCCGTTGCCGCGCAGGCCGGCCACCGCAATGCGATGCAGCGGCAGTTCGGCCGCCGGCACCAGCCGGTTCTCGATTCCTCGCGGGCTGCCCAGCCAGTGCACCTCCAGCCCCTGGGCCTGCAGCCCGCGAGCCAGCGATAGCGCCGGAATGACATGGCCACCGGTGCCGCCCGCCATGATCAGTACCCTTCGCTGCCCGACTTGCGTCACTTCATGACTCCCTGTCCATGGATCCTGGGTTCACGACGCCCGACGGCTTCCCGTGGTGCGGTCGGGCTGGCCCGCCGCAACGCCTGACGAGTATCGATGTCGACCCGCAGCAGCAGCGCCATCATGGCGGCGCTGACCAGCAGGCTGGAGCCGCCGTAACTGAGCAGCGGCAGGGTCAAGCCCTTGGTCGGCAGCATGCCGGTGCTCACGGCGATGTTGATGAAAGCCTGGGCGCCGATCACCAGGGCGATGCCATAGCTGACATAGGCGGCAAAGGCCATCCCGGCCAACTCGGCACGCCGCCCTACCGCCAGCGACCGCCAGATCAGCAAGGCGAACAGCCCGACCACGGCAATGGCACCGAACAGCCCCAGCTCTTCGGCGATCACGGCAAAGACGAAGTCGGTGTGGGCTTCGGGCAGGTAGAACAGCTTCTGCACGCTGTTGCCGAGGCCCATGCCCAGCCAGTGGCCGCGACCGAAGGCGATCAGCGCCTGGGTGAGCTGATAACCGCTGGCGAACTGATCGGCCCAGGGGTCGGAGAAACTGGTCAGTCGTGCCAGGCGGTATGGCTCCGCAATGGCCACGTAGAAACCGAGCACGCCGACGCCGATCAGGATGAAAACGAAGCGGCCCCAGGGCGCGCCGGCCAGCAGCAGCATGCCCATCACGCAGCCGGTCATCACCACCACCGCACCGTAATCGGGCTCGAGAATCAGCAGGACGGCAATCACCCCCATCACCAGCAGCGGGCGCAGAAAGGCACCCCAGCTACGACGGACCTCCGGCAGGAAACGCTCGAGGTAACCGGCCAGGTAGACGATCAGGCACAGCTTGGCTACCTCGGACACCTGCAAATTGAAAGGAAGCAGGGGTATCGACAGCCAGCGCCGGCTGCCGTTGACCTCACGCCCGATCAGCAGCACCAGGAACAGCAAGGCAATGCTGATCAGCAGCAGCAGTGGCCCGTTGGCGCGCCACCAGGCCAGCGGGGAGCGCAGCGTCACGACGCCAACCCCGAGCGCCATGAGCACGAACAGCGCATGGCGCTGGCTGAAGTACCAGGGGTTTCCGGTGAGGCTGGCCGCCACTTCGGTCGACGCCGAGGTGACCATGACCCAACCGGTCAGGATCAAGGTCAGGGCGGCAAACAGCAGCCAGCCGTCGAACGGTTGATCGCGGGTCGACAGCCGCTCGCGCAGGCGCCGCAGCCGCGCGAACCGCACCTTGCTCGCCTGCTTCGTCTTAGTCGACATGTCCCGCCTCCTTCACGAACCGCTCGACGCCTCGGCGAAACGCCTCTCCGCGTGCCGGGTAACCGGAAAACTGATCGAGGCTGGCACAGGCTGGCGAGAGCAATACGCAGTCGCCCGGCGCGGCAATGTCCCGCGCTCTGACCATCGCCGCCGATAGATCGTCGACCCGGGTCACTGTCACGCGGCCCTGCAGCGCCGCAGCGATCCGCTCGGCATCGGCACCGAACAGAATCGCCTCACGTGCGTAGCGGGCCAGCGGCTCGGCCAGCGGCGAAAAATCCGCCCCCTTGCCCTGCCCCCCGGCCAGCAGCACGAGGCGTCCGGGCAGGGTGGGCCCCAGCCCGGCGATGGCCGCCAGGGTGGCGCCGACGTTGGTTCCCTTGGAGTCGTTGATCCAGCACACGCCGTCCACTTCGGCCACCAGCTCGCTGCGATGAGGCAGGCCCTTGAACTGGCGCAGCACGCGACTCATGGCCTCCAGCGAAAAGCCGAGATGCGACCCCATGGCCAGCGCCGCCAGGGCATTGGCCTGGTTGTGACGCCCCGCCACCCCCAGCTCGTCGGCCGCCATCAGCGCAGTGCCACCATGCATCAGCCAGTCGCGACCGTCCAATTGGGCGATACCCCACTCGTCCGCCTGCGGCGGCTGAGTGGTAAAGCGCTCCATGGGGAGCGGGTCGAGGGGCCAGGTCATCGGGTCTTCGGCATTGACCACGGCATGACGAGCGCCGCGGAAGATGCCCAGCTTGGCTGCGCGATACCCCACCATGTCGTCGTGGCGATCCAGATGATCTTCGGAGAGATTGAGAAAAGCGGCCGTCTCGGCGCCCAGCCGGGGGGTCGTCTCGAGCTGAAAGCTCGACAGTTCCAGCACGTAGAGCTCCGCCTCGGGGGCTTCGGCCAGCAGATCCAGCGCCGGCGTGCCCAGGTTGCCGCCTACCGCCACCCGCCGACCGGCGGCCTGAGCCATCTCGCCCAGCAGCGTGGTCACGGTGGACTTGGCGTTGGAGCCGGTAATGGCGGCGATGGGGGCACTTGCGGCGCGTACGAACAGGGCGATCTCGCCCACCACCAGCGGCTCTCCCGAATCGCGCCGACGCCCCACCCACTCGGCCAGGCCCGGCGTACGCAGGTCGACGCCGGGGCTCACCACGATCTCCGCCGCTTCACTCATGTCGAGCGCCGTGAGCACTCCGCAGTGAAGCTCCACCTGGGGGTGGGCGCGACGAAAATCGTCGAGCCCCGGCGGCACTTCACGGGTATCGGCGACCATGAAAGGCACGCCCGCTCTGGCCAGGTGCCGGCAGATGGCCCGGCCGGAGATACCCAGCCCGACCACCAGCGTCACTCCCTTCGGCACCTTGCGCATTCCACTCTCCTCGCCCGACAGGATGGGCGCACTCGAATCAGCGAATCTTGAGCGTCGCCAGACCGACCAGAACCAGCACCACGGTGATGATCCAGAAGCGCACGATGACCCGCGGCTCCGGCCAGCCCTTGAGCTCATAATGGTGGTGCAACGGCGCCATGCGGAAGATGCGACGCCCGGTCAGCTTGTAGGAGCCCACCTGGAGGATCACCGAGATGGTCTCGAGCACGAAGATGCCGCCCATGATGAACAGCACGATCTCCTGGCGCACGATGACCGCCACCACGCCGAGAGCCGCACCCAGTGCCAGCGCCCCGACATCGCCCATGAACACCTGGGCCGGATAGGTGTTGAACCACAGAAAGCCCAGCCCGGCGCCAGCAATGGTGGCGCAGAAGACAGCCAGCTCGCCGGCACCGGCAATGCTCGGGATCTGCAGATAGTTGGCGAATACCGCGTTGCCGCTGGCGTAGGCGAAGATCGCCAGGCCCATGGCCACCATGACAGTGGGCATGATGGCCAGGCCATCCAGGCCGTCGGTGAGGTTGACGGCGTTGGAGCTGCCCACGATCACCAGATAGGTGAGCACGATGTAGAAAACGCCCAGCGGGATGACGATGTCCTTGAACAGCGGCACGATGAGGCTGGTTTCCACCGCACTGGTGGCGGTCAGATAGAGCACCAGTGCCGTTGCCAGGCCGATCACCGACTGCCAGAAATACTTCCAGCGCGCCGGCAGCCCGCGGGGGTTCTTCTCCACCACCTTGCGATAGTCGTCGACCCAGCCGATTGCACCGAAGCCCAACGTCACCACCAGCACGATCCACACGAAGCGGTTGGTGAGATCGGCCCACAGCAGGGTGCTGACGGCGATCGCCATCAGGATCATGGCCCCGCCCATGGTCGGCGTGCCCGCCTTGGACAGATGCGACTGAGGGCCGTCGTCGCGCACTGCCTGACCGATCTGGCGCTCTACCAATCGCCGAATCATCCACGGCCCCAGCCACAGGCAGAGCAGAAGAGCCGTCATGGTGCCCAGGATCATGCGCAGGGTCAGATAATTGAAAACATTGAAGGCGCTCTGGTACTGCGCCAGAAAATCAGCCAGAAAAAGCAGCATGTGTTGCGTTCACCTTGATGCGTCAGCTCGTAGCGCCGCCACGACCCGTTCCATGCCAGCGCTGCGCGATCCCTTGATCAGAACGCTGGCACCGGTGGGCAGATGGTCCAGGACATGACGCGTCAGCGCCTCGTGGTCATTGAAATGAATTCCGCCGTCGCCGAAAGCCTGGCTTGCGGCCTGTGCCAGCTCGCCGCAGGTCATCAGCACGTCGATCCCCAGTTTGCGTGCGTAGTGGCCGACCTCTGCATGCAGCCGGTCCGAATCCCTCCCCAGTTCTCCCATGGCGCCAAGCAGGCACCACCTGGGGCCGGGCAGCTCGGTCAGCAGCGCCAGCGCCGCCTTGACCGCTCCCGGGTTGGCGTTATAGCTGTCGTCCAACAGACGGCTCTGCCGTATACCGCCCAGCGGGCTCAGGCGCCCCGGCATCGGTATGCAAGCCGCTAGCCCTGCCAGCACCTGCTCGCTGTCGACACCCAGCGCCAGCGCACCCGCCGCTGCCGCCAGCGCATTGGCGACGCTGTGCCGTCCCAACAGGGCAAGCTGCACCCGGCCCAGCCTGCGTCCGTCCATGACAAGCGTGAAAGCATAGCGCCCCAGAGCGTCGCAGGCCAGCTCGTCGGCCCGCACTCGGCTGCCTTCGGCGAATCCGAAATCCAGCACTTCACGCGGTGCGGCAAGTTGCGCCCAGAAAGGGTAATAGACATCGTCGCGGTTGAGCACCGCCACACCATCGGCGCCGAGCCCGGCCAATATCTCGCCCTTGGCCTGGGCGATCTGGCCCATGCCGCCGAACTCGCCGACATGCGCTCCGGTGACGTTGGTGATGATGGCCACCTGTGGCTCGGCGAGACTGGTGGTCCAGGCGATCTCGCCAAGGTGGTTGGCGCCCAGCTCTACCACCGCCAGACGATGCGCGTCGGTCAACCCCAGCAGAGTCAATGGTGCGCCGATATCGTTGTTGAGATTGCCTCGTGTGGCCAGGGTCATGCCGCCCAGACCAAGCAGTTGGGCCAGCAGCTCCTTGACGCTGGTCTTGCCGCTGTTTCCCGTTACCGCCACCAGCGGGCCGCCCCAGGCCCGACGCCGGGCACGCCCGAGCAGACCGAGCGCCAAGCGTGTATCGGGCACCACCAGCTGAGGCAGCGGGTCCGCGACGGGCCGCTCGACCAGAGCTGCCGCAGCGCCGGCTTCGCGGGCCTGGGCAATGAAGTCGTGGGCATCGAAGCGCTCGCCGCGCAGTGCCACGAACAGGCTACCCGGCGACAGGCTGCGCGTATCGCTGACGATATCGCCCAGTGCAACATCTCCCAGTGCAACGTCACCCTGGGGCGCATTCACACCCAGCGCGGCGGCCACCTCGGCAAGCGTCTTGAGACCTGATCCGCTCATTGTCCTGCCTCGCGCCTGGCCAATGCCGACTCGGTCTCGGCGACATCACTGAAGGGATGACGCACGCCGGCGACCTCCTGATAGGTTTCGTGGCCTTTGCCGGCGATCAGTACCACATCGCTGGCGTCGGCCTGTGCGATGGTGCGGGCAATGGCTTCGCTACGCCCCGCCACGACCTCGCTACGCTGGCTGGCCTCGGCCGACACGCCGGCAAATATCTGCTGACGTATCTCGGCGGGGTCTTCACTGCGGGGGTTGTCGTCGGTGATCACCAGCCGGTCGGCATGACGCTCCGCCGCCGCTCCCATCAGCGGGCGCTTGCCGCTGTCGCGATCACCGCCGCAGCCGAACAGACACCACAACTTACCGTTGCCGGGCAGATGCTGGCGCAGCGCGCCCAGCGCATTCTCCAGCGCTCCGGGAGTATGGGCGTAGTCGACGATCACGGTCGGCATGCCATCGCTGCCAAAGCGCTGCATGCGTCCGGGTACGGGCGTCAGCCCGGATGCCGCGGCGAACAGCGCTTCCAGGCTTTCCCCGAGACCATAGAGCGTGGCAATGGCAAGCAGCACGTTGTCGAGATTGAACCGCCCCATCAGCGGCAGCTCGAGGCTATGCTCCCCCTCCGGCGTCGCCACCAGCGCCAGCTGGCCGGACGTGCTTGGCTTCCAGTCGACGACGCGCAGCGTCGCCGCCGGATCGTCGCCGACGGCCAGCACGCGCACCCCGCCCTTGAGACCCGCCAGCATCAGACCGGAAAGGGAGTCGTCGGCATTGACCACCGCCAACTCCAGCTCGGAGCGACGAAACAGGCGTGCCTTGGCCGCCGCATAGGCGGCCATGCTGCCGTGATAATCCAGGTGATCACGAGTGAGATTGGTGAACACCGCGGCCATGACCCGACAGCCCTCGAGGCGGTCCTGCTCAAGCGCATGGGAAGACACCTCCATGGCCACCCGCCCGATACCGCCTGCGGCCATCTCACCGAGAGCCGCCTGCAGCATCAGCGGCCCCGGCGTCGTCAGCCCGGTATCCGTGAGCTGCCCGGGACGCCCGACGCCCAGCGTGCCGATGAGCCCGGCCGCCCGACCAAGGGCCGCACTCAGTTCGGCCAGATAGTGAGTCACGGAGCTCTTGCCATTGGTCCCGGTAACACCGATCAGCTCCAGCGTCTCCGGCACTTCGTACAGCCACTGCCCCAGCTCGCCCAGGCGCTGGCGCAGAAACGGCAGTCCCAGCACCGGCTGCCCTTCGGCCGAGTCAGGGAGCGATTCGCCCGGTTCGAGATGGTAGAGCACCTGCACGGCGCCCGCCTGCAGCGCCTGGCCCAGATACCTACGGCCGTCTCCGCTCACACCGGGCACGGCCACGAAGACATCGCCCGGTTCGACCAGACGGCTGTCGAGCACCAGACGCAACGCAGCATCGCCGGTCGACTCCGGCATCGTCAGATTGGGCCAGCAGCGGCGCAGAGCCAACTGTAGACGGGAAGCACTCACCTGCATCGACGCACCTCTGTCGTAGGAAAGGCAGCTGTCATTGTGTTCGTTGATCCGGCGGCACGTCGAGCAGGCGCAGAGCGCTGCCCGTGACACGCGAGAAGACCGGCGCCGCCACGGCACCGCCGAAGAAATCTCCAGCCCGGGGGTGGTCGATCATGACGACAGTGACGATGCGCGGATCGGACACCGGGGCAACGCCGGCAAACAGGCTGCGATAGGCGTTCTCTTCATAGCCTGTCACCGAGGTCTTGCGTACCGTACCGGTCTTGCCCGCCACGCGATAGCCCGGCACCGCCGCCCGCCGCCCGCCGGTGGTCGGCTGCACGGACTGCTCCATGATGCGCAGCAGCTCGTGGGCCACCTGAGGATCGATGGCCGGCTCTCCCATCGGTGCCTCGTTCAGCTTGAGCAGCGAAGGCGGCATGCGCACCCCGCCGTTGGCCAGGGCGGTATAGGCGCTGGCCAGCTGCAGGGCGGAGACCGATAGGCCATAACCGTACGAGAGCGCTGCCCACTGGCTGCGTGACCAGCGAACAGGCGCCGGCATATGGCCTACGGCCTCGCCGGGAAAGCCGGTATCGGTGCTCTGACCAAAGCCCAGCCGACGGTAGAGGTCGGGCACCAGCGGATCGTCCAGTTGCAGCACCAGCTTCGACATGCCGATGTTCGACGACTTTTCGAGAATGCCGGCCAGATCCAATCTGCCGTAGTTGCGTATGTCGCGAATGGTGAAGCGGTCGATGCGCATCCACCCCGGCGAGGTATCGACCACGATGTCGCTGTCGAAGCGTCCGCTCTCCATGATGGCCGCCATGGCCAGAGGCTTCACCACCGAGCCGGGTTCGAAGACGTCGACAATGGCCTGGTTGCGCAATCCCCGCGGGTCCAGCCCGGCACGGTTGTTGGGGTTGTAGGAGGGCTGATTGGCCATGGCCAGCACTTCGCCGGTGCGAGCATCCATCATCACGACCACACCGCCATCGGCATCGTGCTCGGCCACGGCTGCCTTGAGCTCGCGATAGGCCATGTACTGCAGCCGTTGATCGATGGCAAGGGTCAGCTCACCTCCCGGCTGGGCCTCGCGCAGAACGGCCAGATCCCGCACCAGGCGGCCACGGCGGTCCTTGATCACCCTGCGCTGCCCGGGGGTGCCGGCCAGGTAGGGCTGATAGGCAAGCTCAACCCCCTCCTGGCCCATATCGTCCACGTTGGTCACACCCAGCAACTGGGCAATCACTTCGCCGGCGGGATAATAGCGCTTGTATTCATGCTGGGCATAGACGCCGGGAACGCGCAGATCCAGGACCCGCTGTGCGGCAACCGGGGTGAGCTGGCGACGCAGGTACATGAACTCCCGCGCCGCGAAACGTTCCAGCCTGGCATCCAGATCGTCGGGTGGCATGCCCAGCGCCTGGGAGAGCATCAGCCGCTGGATACGGTCCTCGGGGACCTCCTGGGGATTGGCCCACAGCGTCACCACCGGAGTGGAGATGGCCAGCGGCTCGCCGTTGCGATCGGTAATCATGCCGCGGTGTGCGGTGAGCGACTCGGTGCGCAGAATCCGCGCATCGCCCTGCCCCTGCAGGAACGGTCGGTCGAAGACGTGCAGGGTCACGATACGTCCGGCCAGCAGCAACAGGCCGATGAACACCACTCCCAGCACGACGCCGTACCGCAGCCCACCCATGGGCGCCATGGGCGGGCGCCGACGCGGTGTCACTCCATTGCGCACATCCGTACTCATGGCCGGATGACCTCGACTTCGTTGACATGGGGAAGCCGCATCTCGAGCCGCTCGACAGCCAGACGCTCGATGCGCGCCGGCGACGACCAGGCACTCTCCTCCAACAGCAGTTGTCCCCACTCCGTCTGCAACTGGTCGCGCTCGCGCTCGAGCTGCTGCAGACGCGCGTACTGGGCGCGTGTCTGATGGCTGGTATTGACCACCGCCATGGCGGTGATCAGGCACGCCAGGACCAGGCCGATGACCAGCAGCAGCAGCCAACTGGGGCGCCTGTTCGCTGGCCAGGCGGCTCGCAGCATGCGTGGTGACAGGCGTCCTTGCATCATGCCGCTCCTCAGGCCAGCTTGCGTGCAGCGCGCATCACAGCGCTGCGCGCGCGCGGATTGGCGTCGACTTCAGCCGCCGACGGGCGCTGCGCCTTGCCCAGCATCTCCAACCGCCTGCGCAGCTGGTCCTCCCGTACCGGCACGCCCCGCGGCAGGTCGCTGTCGCCACGCACGTGTTCGCGGATGAAGCGCTTGACCCGCCGATCCTCCAGCGAATGGAAACTGATCACCACCAGATGACCACCGGGAGCCAGCGCCTCCAGCGCCCCAGCCAGGGCGGCATCCAACTGTTCGAGCTCGGCGTTGATGTGAATACGCAGCGCCTGAAAGGCCCGCGTGGCAGGATGCTTGCCTTTCTCCCAGGCAGGGTGGGCCGTCTTGAGCACCTCGGCCAGATCGCCGGTGCGCAGAAAGGGCTTTTCGAGACGCCGCGTCACGACGGCTCGGGCCAGACGTTTGGCGAACCGCTCCTCGCCGTAGCTCTTGAACACCTGCGCGATATCGGCTTCGCTGGCCCGCGCCAGCCAGTCGGCGGCACTCTCGCCACGGGTCGGGTCCATGCGCATGTCGAGGGGGCCGTCACGCAGGAAGCTGAAGCCCCGTTCGGGGTCGTCCAACTGCGGCGAGGAGACGCCAACGTCCAGCAGCACGCCATTCAGCTTGCCGAAGAGGTCGTGGCGGCGTGCGATCTCGGCCAGATTGGCGAACTCGCCCTGCTCGATGGCGAAGCGCGAATCCGTCAGCGTGTGCGCCTCGGCAATGGCCTGGGGGTCGCGGTCGATGGCCAGCAGGCGGCCCTCTGGACTCAAGCGCTCGAGGATGGCTCGGGAGTGGCCGCCGCGCCCGAAGGTGCCATCCAGATAGACACCCTCGGGATCGTGCACGAGAGCATCCACGGCCCCATCCAGTAGCACGCTGGCATGACGAAAGCCATGACGGCTCGGTTCAGCTGCGGATGGCGGCATGCGCTTTCCTGATGTCTCGGACTCGTAGGGACGCATCCGGTAGCCCGGATGCGCTAGCTGTGAATCGGGGGAGTCGGCCGATAAGCCGGGTTCTGTCGTGGACAGTCATTCATCTAGGAGCCGCGTCACCGCGACCCTCCAGCAACCTACCCGAACCCGACGCGGGCCACGTCATAGGGTTCCTATTTGGTCTTGCTCCGGGTGGGGTTTACCATGCCACGCACTGTTACCAGGCGCGCGGTGCGCTCTTACCGCACCCTTTCACCCTTGCCGGCCTCCCGAAGGAGACGTAGGCGGTCTGCTCTCTGCTGCACTTTCCGTCGGCTCGCGCCGCCCAGGCGTTACCTGGCACCCTGCCCTGTGGAGCCCGGACTTTCCTCCCCCGCACCGACCAGGGCCGATGCGGCGGCGACCGTCTGGCCGACTCCGAGCGCAAGAATACCAGCGTGCCGGTGGCCTCTCAATGTCTTTCCGCCCCGTATCAACGGGCTTCCTTCAGCGCCTGGGCCTGGCCATACCAGGTTTTCTTCGCCCCGCCCAACAGCCTTGCCGCTACGGCCGCAGCCTGTTTCACCCCCACGCCCTCGTCCAGCAACGCTGCAAGCAGAGTCTGCGCCTCCACGCTTGCCGCATCGGCGCTCTCTCTCGGCTCGGCCCCCGCCACCATGACCACGAACTCGCCCCGCGCCTGATCCGGGTCGGCCTCCATCCGGGCCAGCAGTGTCTCGGCGTCGCCTTCCAGAAAGGTTTCGAAGGATTTAGTCAGCTCCCGTGCCAGGACCAGCCGGCGCGCACCGAGCTCGGCGGCAATGTCGGTCAGCGTGTCGCGAATCCGGTGCGGCGACTCGTAGAAGACCAGCGTCTCCTCCCGCGTCGCCAGGTCCTTCAGGCGCTGGCGACGAGCCCCGCCCTTGGCCGGCAGGAACCCCTGGAACAGGAAGCGGTCGGTTGGCAAGCCGGACGCACACAACGCCGCCACCAGCGCACAGGCGCCGGGAACCGGCACGATGCGACGCCCCCGCGTCCGCAACTCGCGCACCAGCACAAAACCCGGATCGCTGATCAGCGGCGTTCCCGCGTCGCTCACCAGAGCGATACTTTCACCGCCCAGGAGGCGCTGGTCGATCTGCTCGACCCGGGCCGCCTCGTTGTGCTCATGCAGCGAGAGCATGGCCACCGACAATCCCAGGTGACGCAACAGCCGCGACGTATGACGGGTATCCTCGGCGGCAACCAGCGCCACCTCGCCCAGTATCCTCGCCGCCCTGGGGCTCAGGTCCTCCAGATTCCCAATCGGCGTGGCGACCACGTACAATGTACCAAGATGTATATCTGACATGGCGACTCCTCAGGGGGATTTTTCGGCCTTGGCCCGTGCGAGATGAAGGGTCGACTCCCGAGGCAGACGAACGCCGCTCCGAGCCCGAGACAAGGAAGGATTCATGCTAAAGATGCCCCGCGGCCTGCTGGCCACCGCGCTCCTCGCCCTCCTGGTGGCTGGCTGCGCTCCTCCCGGCATCGTCGAGCGAGCTCCCGTCGACGACCCCGAGCAGCTCCTGCGGCAGGCACAGCAGCAGGCACCCGAAGAGGCCGCGCGCAGCCGACTCGAAGCGGCCGACATCCTAGCACGCCAGGGGCAGCGCACCCAGGCACTGCAGATCTCCAGCGAGATCGACGACAGCCAGTTGCCCGCCGAATACCGGCTGCAGTGGGCCATGCTGCTGTCGGAGCTTGGCAACGAGCTCAACGAGCCCTGGGCGGTGATCCAGGCCGGGCAACTGCTCGACGAGATCGACTTCCCCCGCGATGCCGGCCTGATCCTGCGCGAGCGTCTGGGGCTGGCGCTTGGCCAGGTCGACGAACATCGCGCCGCCGCCGACATGCTGATGTACGTTCAGGCCCGCACCGAGCGTGAAGTACTCAACGATCCCATCTGGAACTCGCTCTCCCGGCTCGACGCCAGCGAACTGGCCAGCCTGCGCGAAGGCGCCGACGAACTGACCCTGGGCTGGCTGAGTCTTGCCAGCCTGGTGCGTGAAAGCGATGGCGACATCGAGCGCCTGCTGTCGAATCTGGAAACCTGGCGCGAGCGCAATGCCCGACACCCGGCAGCCCGCGACGTGCCCTCGGAGCTGCTCGCCCTGCGCGAACTGCGCGGCCGGGAAGTTCGCCACATTGCCGTCTTCCTTCCCGAATCGGGCCCGCTGAGCAGCGTCGCCGAGTCGATCCGCGCCGGCATGCGCATGCACCACATGCACAGCTCGGAGCGCAACGGCGGCCTGCGCCTCTCGTTCATCGACGCCAGTCACGGCAACCTCGATGCTCTCTACGCCGAAGCGCGCGACATCGGTGCCCAGGTGGTCATCGGCCCTCTCGACAAGGATGAGGTCACCGAACTCGAGAATCGCGACCGCGTACCGCTGCCGACACTGGCGCTCAATTACGGCCACGGCGACATGAACCAGGCGCAAGGCCTGTTTCAGTACGGATTGTCGGCAGAGGACGAAGCGCGCCAGGTAGCCCGTCGCGCCCGTGAGGACGGCCACCGTCGCGCTGCCATGATGGTACCCGACAACGAGTGGGGCACCCGGGTCGGCCGCGCCTTCCAGCAGGAGTGGAGCCGACTCGACGGCATCGTCACCAACGCCGTCACCTACGACCCCCGCGGCTCCGCCACCGAAAGCACTCGTCGGGCACTTTCCGGCGGCCGTCCGGACATGCTGTTCCTGCTGGCCTTGCCCAGCTACGCCCGCCAGGTTCCGCCGAATCTCGACTATATCGACGCCGCCAACCTGCCCATCTACGCCACCTCGCACCTGTACGAGGGGCGCCCGCAGCCGCTGCTGGACCACGACCTCGATGACGTCTTCTTCGTCGACATTCCCTGGCAGATCCCCGATGCAGCGGTCGGCGGCGTCGAGGCGCTACCTTACCTGGCCAGCTTCCAGGATCTGCGCGAAGACTCCGACCCCTCCACCTTCCGCCTGATGGCAATGGGCGTCGATGCCTATGAGCTGGCACGCAGGCTGCCCCAGTTCCAGTTGCTGCCAGAGAGCGAGCTGTTCGGCGCTACCGGCTTGCTGCTGCCAGGGCGTGACGGTCGCATCGAGCGCCGGCTGCCATGGGCACGCTTCGAGCGTGGCGTACCGCGCCCGATCCTGAGCTTCGAACTACTCGACGGCGACCTTCTCGACAATGGCCAGCTCAACTGATGCCCGGGCCCGCGGCGCTCGTGTCGAGCGCCTGGGTGCCGAATGGCTTGTGGGCAGAGGGCTCAAGCTCATCGCCAGCAACCAGCAGTTCAAGGGCGGTGAGCTCGATCTGGTGATGAGCGACGGCGAGACACTGGTCTTCGTGGAGGTGCGTCATCGCGCCGACACCCGCCACGGCCATCCTCTCGAGACCGTCACCCGGGCCAAGCAGCGCAGGCTGGTCCATGCCGCGCGTTTTTATCTGGCCCGCAACCGGCTATCATGTCCCTGCCGTTTCGACGTGCTGGCAGTGACCGGCACCCCGCCCTTGCTTGATTTCGAATGGGTGCAGGGCGCTTTCGAAGCGTTCTGACCACCAGCTCGTACCATGTCCCGCGACCAGGACTTTGACAGAATGGACTATCAGCAACGCATACTCGGCCACTTCAACGCCAGCATCGATACCAAGACCTATGCCAGCGAGGTGCTACCTCCCTTCATCGAGGTAGCCAGCCAGATGATGGTTCAATGCCTGGTCAACGAAGGCAAGATCCTGGCCTGCGGCAATGGCGGCAGCGCCGGTGACAGCCAGCACTTCTCCTCCGAGCTGCTCAACCGCTTCGAGCGTGAGCGGCCCAGCCTGCCGGCCCTGGCATTGACTACCGATACTTCGACGCTGACCTCCATCGCCAACGACTATAGCTACAGCGAAGTCTTCTCCAAGCAGGTGAGAGCCTTGGGGCAGCCCGGCGACATCCTGCTCGCCATCTCCACCAGCGGCAACTCGGGTAACGTCATCCAGGCCATACAGGCCGCCCACGACCGCGACATGGCCGTCGTCGCCCTCACCGGTCGCGACGGCGGCGACATGGCTTCCCTGCTGGGTCAGGACGACTGCGAAATCCGCGTTCCTGCCACTTCAACGGCACGCATCCAGGAAGTTCATCTCTTGGTGATACACTGCCTGTGCGACCTCATCGATGAACAACTCTTCGGTACCAGCGAGTAATCCCATGACCTCGACAAGACTGATCGCCACCCTTCTGACCGCACTGGCCATTACCCTTGCCGGTTGCACCACCGTCACCGGCGTCGCCAACCCCGGCACCATCGACGAGAACTACGGCAAGCGCACCCTGGGCGCCCAGGTGGAAGACGAGAGCATCGAGACCAAGATCGCTCACAACCTGCGCCGCACCGATGCACGGCTCGGCGATGCGCGCATCAACGTCGACAGCTACAACGGCATCGTACTGCTCACCGGCCAGGTGCCCAGCGAAGAGCTGAAACAGCGCGCCAGCGAAGTGGCCCTCGAGGTCCGAAACGTGCGCGACGTGCACAACGAGCTGTCGGTGTCTGCCAACCTGCCGGCAAGCCAGCGTCTGTCCGATACCTGGATCAATACCCGTATCCGCACCACCCTGGCCGCCGATCAGAGCATCGACACCAGCCGACTGCGCTTCGTGACCGAGAACGCCACGGTCTACATCATGGGCATCGTCAGAAGAGCCGAATCAGACCGCATCGTCAACGCCGTTGCCGATGTCGGCGGCATCCAGCGCATCGTCAAGGTCTTCGACTACCTCGATTGATACCACACGCTGCTCGCATCGAAACGCAGAACGGCAGGCCCATGGCCTGCCGTTCTGCGTTTCTGCTCATTCGCGTCACATCGACGTGTGACGCATGTCACGCAATCACTTGATCACGCGCAGCGACGGACGCTTGCGAGAAGGCTTCTTGCCTGCAGGACCGGACTCAGAGGTGGAGCCTTCGCCCTCCCTTTCGGGTGTGTCGATGCCGCTGAGCTCGGGCTTGGCGTCGGTGGCCGACTCCTCCCCCTGCGGCATCGGCATGGCGGGCTCGTGACCGAAGACCATCCCCACGCCATTCTCCTTGGCGTAGATCGCCACCAGCGCCGGCATCGGCACCACCACTTGCATTGGCTGCCCGCCAAAGCGTGCATGAAAGCGGATGGCATCGTTCTCGATGTGCAGGTCACGTACGGCGGTCGGCCCGACATTCAGCACGATCTGACCGTTCTGCACGAACTGACGAGGTACGCTGACGCCCGGCTGCTCGGCATCCACCACGATGTAGGGCGTTTGCTCATTGTCCAGAAGCCACTCATAGAGCCCTCTGGCAAGATAGGGACGGCTCGACAACATGGGTTCTGCCCTCCTCCATTGTGGCGGCGTCGGCCAGGCCGACGCCTGGTTCAGGTGCGCATTTCGCGCTCGTTCTCGCTCAATGACGATACGAAGGAGTCACGCTCGAACAGGCGTTCCATGTAGGTCACGAGCGGCTTCACCTGCTTTTCCGGCAGCTCGATACCAAGCACGGGGAGACGCCAGAGGATCGGTGCAATACAGCAGTCCACCAGCGAGAACTCCTCGCTCATGAAGAACGGAACGTCCTCGAAGATCGGCGAAATGCCGACCAGGCTTTCGCGCAGCTCCTTGCGCGCCTTTTCCACGTCCTTCTTGGCGCCGCTCTCGATCTGTTCGACGAGCGGGCACCACTCACGCTCGATGCGATGCATCCAGAGACGACTTTGTGCCCGCGCGACGGGATAGACCGGCAGCAACGGCGGATGAGGAAAGCGCTCGTCAAGGTACTCCATCATGACCTTGGATTCGTAGAGCACCAGATCGCGATCGACCAGGGTCGGCACGCTATTGTAGGGATTCATGTCGGCGAGCTCCTCGGGGCGCTGATCGCCGCTAACCTCGAGAATATCGACCGCCACGCCCTTCTCGGCGAGCACAATGCGCACGCGATGACTGAAGTGGTCATCGCTTCCCGAATAGAAGATCATCGATGACCGCTTGGCCACTACACCCATGTAACAATCCTCGCATCAATTCGAACCCGCATGATAGCACGACACCCCGAGCTCGGGGGCGTGCCATGCAATGCGGACTCAGAAGAACACACAGGGGGCGCATGACCCGATAGCCATACGCCCCCTGCGGCACAACCTGCCGATTCAATCGAATCAGTGAATGTCGCGCCAGTACTCACGCTTGAGCAGGTACGCCAGCACACCGAAGATGAAGATGAAGATCAGCACCTTCGGACCCAGCACCTGCGCCTGCAGCTTGGAGGGCTCGCCCACGTAAGCCAGGAAGTTGGTCAGATCGTAGACCGCCTCTCTGAACTCGTCCGGCTCCATGCTGCCGGGGCGAGTCACCTGGAGCACGTCGCAGGACTGATACTTGCCGGTCAGCGGATCGAGCTCGGCGCCTTCGATGGGACGATCGGTCTGAGCGCAGACCTTCTCCTGAACGCCCTGCAGCGGCTCGAGCACGTTGGGCATGGCCACCATGTCGAAGACCTCGTTGTTGACCCCGTTGGGACGGTCAGGGTCGCGATAGAAGGTCAGCAGGTAGGAGTAGATCCAGTCGGCCCCGCGCAGACGGCCGTGCAGCGTCAGATCCGGCGCTGCCGCACCGAACCAGCTGTCGCCGTCGGCACGGGTCATGGCCGTGAGCATCTGGTCGTTGTAGGCCAGATCGGCAGAGAAGATCAGATTCTCTTCGACCAGGTCCTGAGGCATGCCGAAGTCTTCGGCGGCACGCGCGAAGCGCTGATGCTCCAGAGAGTGACAGCCCATGCAGTAGTTGACGTAGAGCTGCATGCCACGCTGCAGTGACGCCTCGTTACGCAGATCCGGCGTCATCGAATACGGCACGTCGGGCATCGGCGCCGCCATGGCAGCGAAGGGCACCAGCGCGAAGAGCAGTGCGAACAGTTGCTTTTTCATTAGCCAGTCACCCTCTCCGGAACGGGTTTGGTCTTCTCCATCCTGGTGTAGAACGGCATCAGCAGGAAGAAGGCGAAGTAGATCACCGTGCACAACTGCGCCACGATCGTACGCAGCTGCGTGGCCGGCAGCGCGCCGAGAACGCCCAGGACCACGAAGCTGATGGCGAACAGCGCCAGCGCGATGCGCGACAGCCAGCCCTTGTAGCGCATGGAGTTCACCGGGCTACGATCGAGCCACGGCAGGACGAACAGCACGGCGATGGCGCCACCCATGAAGACCACACCGAGGAACTCGGCCTGCAGAGGCCCAATGTCGAAGGTGATGGCTCGCAGAATCGCGTAGAAGGGCGTGAAGTACCACACCGGCGCGATATGGTCTGGCGTCACCATCGGGTTGGCCGGCTCGAAGTTCGGCCGCTCGAGGAAGTAACCGCCACCCTCGGGGAAGTAGAAGATCACCGCCGCGAAGACGAACAGGAACACGGCCACGCCGAACACGTCCTTGACGGTGTAGTACGGATGGAACGGAATACCGTCCAGCGGCTTGCCGCTCTCGTCCTTCTTGGCCTTGATGTCGATGCCGTCGGGGTTGTTCGAACCCACCTCGTGCAGGGCGATCAGGTGCAGCACCACCAATGCCAGAATCACGATGGGCAACGCCACCACGTGCAGGGCGAAGAAGCGGTTGAGCGTGATACCGGAGATGAGATAATCGCCACGAATCCACTGGGCCAGGTCGGGACCGACGAAGGGTATGGTGGCAAACAGCGAGATGATGACCTGAGCACCCCAGTAGGACATCTGACCCCAGGGCAGCAGGTAACCCATGAAGGCTTCCGCCATCAGCAGCAGATAGATGGCCATGCCGAAGATCCACACCAGCTCGCGCGGCGCCTTGTAGGATCCGTACAGCAGGGCGCGGAACATGTGCAGGTAGATCACCACGAAGAAGGCCGAAGCCCCGGTGGAGTGCATGTAGCGGATCAGCCAGCCATACTCCACGTCGCGCATGATGTACTCGACGGAAGCGAAGGCCCCCTCACCGGAAGGGTTGTAGCTCATGGTGAGCCAGACACCGGTGAGAATCTGGTTGACCAGCACCAGCAGTGCCAGCGAACCGAAGAAGTACCAGAAGTTGAAATTCCTGGGCGCGTAATATTGACTCAGATGATCTTGCCACATTTGCGTGGCGGGAAAGCGATCGTCCACCCAGCGCATGAAGCCGCTTTCCGCCTTGACCCGATTCGGATTACCCATCACGCAGTCTCCTGATCTTCGCCGATGATAATGATATCGTCGGTTTCAAAGCGGTATGGCGGCACCTCGAGATTGGCCGGCGCCGGCACGTTGCGGAATACCCGGCCCGCGAGGTCGAAGTAGGAGCCGTGGCAGGGGCAGAAGTAACCGCCCGGCCAGGCTGTCATGTCGACATCGTCCGGACTGGGGCGGAAAAGCGGCGAGCAGCCCAGATGGGTACAGATGCCGATCAATACGGAAATCTCGGGCCTGATGGAGCGCAGCGGCCCTGATACGTACGCAGGCTGCTGCTGCACTTGAGAATCGGGGTCGGCCAGGCGTGCAGGATCGAAGTTCTCGGTGCGCTCGATCATGTCGGGGGTGCGCATGACGATCCATACCGGACGTCCACGCCACTCCACGGTCATGCGCTGCCCAGGCTCGAGCTTGGAAATGTCCGCTTGAACCGGCGCACCGGCCGCCCTTGCCCTGGCACTCGGCTGCCAGGAAGCCACAAAGGGAACCGCCACTCCCACGGCACCCACCGCCCCTACGACGGTGGTGGCACCCAGGAGCAGTCGGCGCCGCCCTTTGTTCACGCCGTTGTCTGCCATCTTCTGGTTTCTCCCATCAGCTTACCCGTTGATACCGCACGGATTGAATTCCGCTACCACGGATACTAAAAATCCGATACATATTAAGGAATCGGGCCGCTTCGCACAAGACGAAGCGGCCCTGACCAAGGTGGAATTCTTTTTGCAATCTCTTGAATTAAAAAATAAAAAAACCCGGGCATTGGCCCGGGCTTTTTCGCCAGCGACTGAGTAAAAATCAGCGCTTGGAGAACTGCGGACGACGGCGCGCCTTGCGCAGGCCGACCTTCTTACGCTCCACCTGGCGAGCGTCACGAGTGACGTAGCCGGCGGCACGCAGAGCCGGACGGAAGTCCTCGTTGTACTCCATCAGAGCACGGGTGATGCCGTGACGAATGGCGCCGGCCTGAGCGGAACCGCCGCCACCCTTGACGGTGACGAAGACATCGAACTGACCGGTGGTCTCGGTCAGCTCGAGGGGCTGACGCACCACCATGCGGCCGGTAACGCGACCGAAATACTGATCCAGCTCACGATCGTTGACGGTGATCTTGCCGGTGCCCGGCTTGAGGAAAACACGGGCTGTGGAAGTCTTGCGGCGCCCGGTACCGTAATACTGCTGTGCCATGGTGATGATCCCCTCAGATGTTCAGTTCTTGCGGCTGCTGGGCGGCGTGCGGGTGCTCGGCGCCGGCGTAGACCTTGAGCTTGGTGTACATGGCGCGCCCCAGCGGACCCTTCGGCAGCATGCCCTTGACGGCAGACTCGATCACGCGCTCGGGAGCGTGCGCAATCATCTTCTCGAAGTTCATGGAGCGCAGGCCACCCGGGTAACCGGTGTGACGGTAATAAGTCTTGGCCTTGGCCTTGTTGCCGGTGACCTTCACCTTCTCGGCGTTGATCACGACGATATAGTCGCCGGTATCCACGTGAGGGGTGAACTCGGGCTTGTGCTTGCCGCGCAGGCGACGAGCGATTTCGGTAGCCAGACGGCCGAGCGTCTTGTCCGCCGCGTCGACGACATACCAGTCGCGCTGCACGGACTGCGGCTTAGCAGTGAACGTTTTCATGGAGAAATCACCACAAAATCAAACAAGTGTATTGGACCCAGCGCAACGAAGTGCGGACAGGATCATCCCTATTTTTCTTGGTTGTCGCCTCGTTAGGAAGCGACAACGGTCGAGGAGCGCGTATTCTACATGAACTGCGCCCCCTGTTTAAAGCACTATCGCCACCATGGAGCTCACGGCTTGTGCGCCAGGGCCAGGTATTCGTGGGACTGCATCTCCTGCAGCCGCGACAGGGTACGCTGGAACTCGAATTCCAGGCGTCCGTCGGCATACAGTGCCTCGGCGGGCACCTCGGCCGACATCAGCAGCTTGACCCCACGGTCGTAGAACTCGTCCACCATGTTGATGAAGCGTCGTGCCTGGTCGTCGGTGGCCGCACTCATGCGCGTCACGTTGGAAACCAGCACGGTATGAAATTCGCGAGCCAGCTCGATGTAGTCGTTCTGGCTGCGCGGCCCGTCGCACAGCTCACGGAACTCGAACCAGACCACATCCTCATGCAGCCGGCGGGCGCGCAGAATACGATGATTGACTTCGATCGGCACGTCGGTTTCGCCGGCATGCCCGGCAACCTCACGAAAGCTGCGAGCGAGCTCACTCTCTGCCGCCTCGTCCAGGGGCGCATGGAAAATCTCGGCGCGCTTCAGGGCGCGCAGACGGTAATCGATGCCCGAGTCGACGTTGACCACCCGGCAGTGCCGCTTGATCAGGTCGATGGCCGGCAGGAAGCGTGCGCGCTGCAATCCATCCTTGTACAGCTCGTCGGGCACGATGTTGGACGTCGCCACCAGCACCACGCCGCGCTCGAACAGCGCCTCGAGCAGATTGGCCAGGATCATGGCGTCGGTGATGTCCTTGACGAAGAACTCGTCGAAGCAGATCACCCTGGCCTCGGCGGCGAACTTGCCGGCAATCAGGGTCAGCGGATTCTTCTCCCCCTTGTAGTGCTCGAGCTCGTTGTGCACCCGCTGCATGAAGCGGTGAAAATGGGTGCGCATCTTGTCGGGAAACGGCAGGGAGGCATGAAAGGTATCGACGAGATAGGTCTTGCCGCGCCCGACCCCACCCCAGAAGTAGAGCCCCTGGATGGCCGGCAGCGCCGGCTGTGGCGACACCTTGTCGCGCTTGCCGAACAGGCCGGCCATCTTGGACTTCAGCCCGCGACCGGTGGTCACCGAGAGCGGCTCGGTCCTGGGCGAAGCCACCAGCTGGTCGTATAGCCGCTGCAGATGCTCTACCGCCTGCTCCTGAGCCGGGTCGAAGTGGAAGTCATCGCGCTCGAGGTCGGCCCGGTAACGCGCCAGCGGCGTGCCGGCAGCAGCCGAGCGGTTCTCCGTTTGAGGCACGGTCGCGCACATGGAAGTTTCCTTGGTGATCTCTGCTCATGGCGTTTCAGGCAACGCATTATACGCATCGCCGCCAGCGTGCGAAGCAAAAACGCCCGCTCGCGGCAGACCGATGATCGTTGACCCGCCAACAGCCAACGCTTCTATAATGGGCCAGCCAGACAAGTCTCGTGCGCCGAACCGGTCAGACCTCTGGCAGCGGCGTGTATCAGCATCAGGAGAATTTCGTGGATTACGGCAATGTGAACTGGATCGTGGCTATCGTCAGCCTGCTGGCCGGCCTCGGCATCGGCGCCTTTGGCTATCGCATGCTCGCCACCTCATCGACCCAGCTGCAGGAGCTGCGACGCCAGCTGGCCGAACGTGAGCGCGAGCTGGGCGTGGTGCGGGAGGGCCTGGACGAGCACTTCAGCCAGGTGAGCATGATGGTGAGCAACATCCAGCGCGAGATGCGCACCCTCGAGCATCGCCTGACCGAAGATGCCAGCACGCTGAACTGCGAGCCGGTGAAGAGCCGGCAGCTCAAGGCTGCCGACCAGCCGGCCCTGACCGGCGCAGAGAGCGACGAGATACCGGCCCCCCGCGACTATGCCGACGGCTCCGGCGGCACCCTGTCGGAAGATTTCGGCCTGAAATCCAACCAGGACAAGAGCGAGCTGCCTCAGCCGCCCCGCTACTGACCGCCGCCACCGGGGTTAGCGTTATCCCGTCAGGCGGGGTTGTCGATATCGACGAAGCGATGCTCGACCCCGAACTCCCGAGCGATCCAGGCTCCCAGTGCCTGGACGCCATAGCGCTCGGTGGCGTGATGGCCAGCTGCCAGATAGTGGATCCCGAGTTCACGCGCGAGATGCGTGGTGCGCTCGGAGATCTCGCCGGAGACGAAGGCATCGGCCCCGGCTTCCCAGGCCTGGGTGATCATGTCCTGCGCCCCGCCGGTGCACCAGGCCACACGCCGAATCGCATGCCCACCGGGCGCCTCGATGAGCAGCGGCTCGCGCCCCAACCGCTCTCCGACTTGGCGCGCCAGCGCAGCCGGCGTCGCGGCTTGCGGCAAGCCGCCAAGCCACACCAACCCCTGCCCCAGCTCACCGTCGGCGCAGCCGTCCACCTGAAAGCCGAGCAGCCGGCCCAGCTCGGCGTTGTTGCCGAGCTCGGCATGGGCATCGAGCGGCAGGTGGTAAGCCAGCAGGTTGATGTCGTTGAGCAGCAGCGTGCGGATGCGCTGCTGCTTGATACCGGTGATCGGCACCGGTTCGTTCTTCCAGAAATAGCCGTGATGCACCAGCAGCAGATCGGCACCCCACGCCACCGCCTCGTCGAGCAGCGCCTGACAGGCCGTGACGCCACTCATCACACGCCGCACCTCTTCACGCCCCGCCACCTGGAGTCCGTTGACGGTGTAATCCTTGAAGGCGGCCGCAGCGAGCAAGGTATCGCAGGCCCGCACCAGGTCGTTACGCAAAATCATCGTGCCTCCCGGACAGCGCTTCGAAGTCGATGTTACAATTACGTCATTGTAACGACTGAGCGGGGTACCATCGACCACCGCCGACCAGGAAACGCCGCATGCGACGTTCTCTCATAGCCTACGCCCTACCCGTTCTCATCGGTGTGCTGCTGGCCATCGTGCTGCTGAATACCTTTCCCCAGCTACTCCAAGGCCCCTCGGCACCGCAAACGCCTGCCCAGCCAAGCCAACCCGCGGCAGTACAACCGCAGACACGCCCGGCCCCCGAGCTGCAGCAAGCCGCCCCGCTTTCGCGCCAGCAGGGCCCGGTGAGCTATTCAGAGGCCGTGGAGAAGGCGGCCCCGGCCGTGGTCAACATCTACTCTACGCGGGTGGTGGCGCGCGAGGAGCATCCGCTGATGTCGGACCCGTTCTTCCGTCAGTTCTTCGGCGACGACCTGCCCACCCAACAGCGCCTGCTGTCGAGCCTCGGTTCGGGCGTCATCGTCAGCGAGGACGGCTATGTGCTGACCAACCATCACGTCATCGACGGCGCCGACGAGATTCAGGTGGCTCTGCGCGACGGCAGGGAAACCCTGGCGGAGGTGATCGGCACCGACCCCGAGAGCGACCTGGCCGTGTTGCGTATCGAGCTGGACAACCTGCCGGTGATCGAGATCTCCGATACCAACGACGTGGCGGTGGGCGACATCGCCATGGCTATCGGCAACCCCTTCGGCGTGGGCCAGACGGTGACCATGGGCATCATCAGTGCCACGGGGCGCAGCCACCTCGGCCTGAGCGCCTACGAGGACTTCATCCAGACCGATGCCGCCATCAACCCGGGCAACTCGGGCGGCGCACTGGTCAATGCCGAAGGCGCGCTGGTCGGTATCAATACCGCCATCTTCTCGCGCACGGGCGGCTCCCAGGGGGTCGGCTTCGCCATCCCCATGCGGCTGGCCAGCACCATCCTGGACGATCTGGTGACACAGGGGCGGGTCATCCGCGGCTGGCTGGGCGTCGAAGCCCAGGAAATGACCCAGGACCTGGCCGCCTCCTTCGGCCTGGTGGCGCCGCGCGGCGTGGTCATCTCCGGCGTCGTTCCCGAGGGGCCCGCGGCGGAGGCCGGCCTGCGGCCCGGCGACGTCCTGCTCGAGGTCGATGGACGCCCCATCCTCGATGCGCGTGCCGCCATGAGCGATATCGCCGCCATACAGCCAGGCGCGACCCTGCCGCTGACGCTGGTGCGCAGCGGCGAGACCTTCACCGTCGATCTGGAGGTGGGCGAGCGCCCGCTCCCGCCGAGCCGGCGCCCCGAGCGCTGAGGGGTCGCGGCTGATGCGATGCCCCAGCGCCCTTGGACTGGGACGCGCCAGGCTCCTTGCTAGCGACCCTTGATGCGATACTCGGCAGAGCGTGCATGGGCCGTCAGCGACTCACCCCGCGCCAGCACCGACGCCACGCGACCCAGCGTCGACGCCCCCGCCTCCGAGCAGTGAATGATCGAAGAGCGCTTCTGGAAATCGTAGACTCCCAGCGGCGAGGAGAAGCGCGCCGTACCGGAGGTCGGCAGCACGTGGTTGGGGCCGGCGCAGTAGTCGCCCAGCGCCTCGGCCGTGTAGCGCCCCATGAAGATGGCACCGGCGTGGCGCACCTGCGGCAGCATTGCCTCGGGGTCGGCCAGGGAGAGCTCCAGGTGCTCCGGGGCGATGCGATTGATCAGTTGCACGGCCTCGTCGCGGTCACGACAGTGAATCAACGCACCACGCCGCGCCAGCGACTCGCGCACGATCGCCTCACGCTCCAGGGTCGGCAGCAGGCGCGCGATGGCCGCCTCGACCTGATCCAGATGGGACTCGTCCCAGCTCACCAGCAGCGCCTGGGCGTCCTCGTCATGCTCGGCCTGGGAGAACAGGTCCATGGCCAACCAGTCGGGATCGGTGCCACCGTCGGAGACGACCAGGATCTCCGACGGCCCGGCGATCATGTCGATACCCACCTGGCCGAACACCGCCCGCTTGGCGGTAGCCACGTAGATGTTGCCCGGCCCCACGATCTTGTCGACCCGCGGCACGCTCTCGGTGCCGTAGGCCAGCGCCGCCACCGCCTGGGCGCCGCCGATGGTGAAGACGTGGTCCACGCCGGCGAGGTGGGCTGCCGCCAGCACCAGCTCATTGAGCACGCCGTCGGGGGTCGGCACCACCATGACGATTTCACGCACCCCTGCCACGTGAGCCGGAATGGCGTTCATCAATACCGACGAGGGATAGGCTGCCTTGCCCCCAGGCACGTAGATACCGGCACGATCGAGCGGCGTCACCTGCTGGCCCAGCACGCTACCGTCGGCTTCGGTGTAAGACCAGGAGCTCGGTTTCTGGCGCTCGTGATACACGCGAATGCGCTCGGCGGCCTGGGCCAGGGCGTCGCGCTGCGCATCCGGCAGTCCGCGATAGGCCTGCTCCAGCCTGTCGGCCCCCAGGGTAAGCTCGGCCATGCTGCCCACCGACAGACGATCGAAGCGCTGGGTGTACTCCACCAATGCCGCATCGCCACGCTCCTTCACCGCGGCGATGATCTCTGCCACCCGCCCCTGAACCTCGGCATCGGACACGCCCTCCCAGGCCAGCAGCGCGTCGAGACGGGCGTCGAAGTCGCCGTCGCGGGTGGAAAGGCGGGCCAGGTCGACGGATCCTGCCAGGGTTTCGCTCATGTTCGCATTCGCCTCCTAGAAGAGATGTGGTCTTGTTCGCGGCTCAGCCGGCGGGAAGCTCTGCCGCCGGACGGCGCCGCTCCACCGCCTGGGAGAGGCGTGCAAGCAACGGCTTGAGGCGTTCGTGCTTCATGGTCATGGCGGCCTTGTTGACGACCAGCCGCGTGCTGATCGGCGCGATCAGCTCCCGTGGCGACATGCCGTTGGCGCGCAGGGTATTGCCGGTATCGACGATGTCGACGATCTCGTCGGCCAGATTCATCAGCGGTGCCAGCTCCATCGCCCCGTAGAGTTTGATGACCTCCGCCTGGATGCCCTGCTCGGCGTAGTAGCGGCGCGCCACGTTGACGAACTTGGTCGCCACCCGCCGGCGCGCGCGGGCCGGCTTGGCACCGTCGATGCCGGCGGTCATCAGCTTGCACTTGGCGATTTCCAGATCGAGCGGCTCGTAGAGCCCTTCGGCACCGTGCTCGAGCAGCACGTCCTTGCCCGCCACGCCGAGATCGGCGGCCCCCATCTGCACGTAGGTCGGCACGTCGGTGGCGCGGATGATCACCAGCTTGACGTCGTCGAGGTTGGTGTCGAACAGCAGCTTGCGGCTCTTGCTCAGGTCCTCGGCCGGCACGATGCCGGCATCCGCCAGCAGCGGCAGGGTCTCGTCGAGAATACGGCCCTTCGACAGGGCCAGAATCAGTTGCTTGCTCATGCTCTCGCCTATGGTCAACGCTGGTCGAATCGCCTGCCCGCTCAGCCGGGGATACGACGAATCCGGGCGCCCAGCAGCTGCAGCTTCTCTTCGATGCACTCGTAGCCGCGATCGATGTGGTAGATGCGATCGACCAGGGTCTCGCCCTCGGCCATCATGGCTGCGATCACCAGCGAGGCCGACGCCCGCAGGTCGGTCGCCATCACCGGTGCGCCGGAGAGGTGCTCGACCCCGGTGATCATGGCGGTATTGCCCTCGAGCGCGATCTTCGCCCCCATGCGGTTCAGTTCCTGAACGTGCATGAAGCGATTCTCGAAGATGGTCTCGACCACGCGTGAGGTGCCGTCGGCAACCGCATTGAGCGCGACGAACTGAGCCTGCATGTCGGTCGGGAAGCCCGGGTACGGCGCGGTACGAATGTTAACCGGCCGTGGGCGGCGCCCTTCCATGTCGAGCTCGATCCAGCCGTCGCCGTGAGCGATCTTCGCCCCGGCCTCCTCCAGCTTGGCCAGCACCGAATCGAGAATGTCGGCGCGGGTGTTGCGCACCCGTACCCGCCCTCGCGACAGGGCGGCGGCGACCAGGAAGGTGCCGGTCTCGATACGGTCGGGCATGACGTCATGATAGGCGCCATGCAAGCGCTCGACGCCTTCGATGACGATGTTGTTGCTGCCATGGCCGCTGATCTTGGCGCCCATCTTGATCAGACACTCGGCCAGATCCACCACCTCGGGCTCGCGGGCCGCGTTCTCCAGCACCGTGGTGCCCTCGGCCAGCGTTGCGGCCATCAGCAGGTTCTCGGTGCCGGTGACGGTCACGGTATCGAAGAAGATGGTGGCGCCCTTGAGCCGGCCGTCGACGCGGGCGCGCACGTAACCGCCTTCGACACGGATCTCCGCCCCCATCGCCTCGAGGCCGCGGATGTGCAGGTCTACCGGACGCGAGCCGATGGCACAGCCGCCCGGCAGCGAGACGTCGGCGTGACCGAAGTGCGCCAGCAGAGGCCCGAGCACCAAGATGGAAGCGCGCATCTTCTTGACCAGCTCATAGGGAGCATGGCAATCGCGCACCTGGGAGCCGTCAAGCTGAATGGTCATCTTCTCGCCCATCACCGGCTCGACGCCCATGCGCCCGAGCAGCTCGAGGGTGGTGGTGATGTCCTGAAGATGCGGCAGGTTACCGATGGTCACTGGCTCGTCGGCCAGCAGGGTAGCGCAAAGGATAGGCAGCGCCGCGTTCTTGGCACCGCTGGCCCAGACCTCGCCGTCGACGGGCCCGTTGCCGGTAATGATCAGCTTGTCCATGTATCTCGACCGTCAGGCACCCTGGCCGGGTGAAGCCACGTTCTCAGGCGCACTAGCCCACTGCGCCGGCGTATAGGTCTTGATGCTTACGGCATGTACGGCACCGGAGGCGATCTCTTCGGAGAGCGCTCCATAGATCAGCTGCTGGCGCTTGACCGGGGACAGGCCAGCGAAGACCTCGCCCACGGCGATGACCTGGAAATTGCAGCCCTCGCCCTGGATGTAAAAATCGCAATCCTCGAGGCGCGCCTCGAGCAGCGCCTTGATGTCACTGGGTTGCATGAAAAGCGAAACTCCTGTGGGACGAATGGAGCGGCACGCGGCCCCAAACGGGGCCACGGCCAGGAACAAGAATCCCTACATGGTAAAGAAAAGCATCGCGCTTGGCGATGCCGGGTACAGACCCTGCAGGCCGAGCCCAGCTTTAGGGGGCCAGCGGCAGGAGCTCGTCGAGCCCCGCCACCCGGGTGAGCCGGGCCAGCGGAGCGGAAAGCCGAACCTCGCGAATCTTGACGCCGGCACGGCGAGATTGGCGCGTCCACTCGAGCAGCACGCTCACGGCCGCGCTGCTCACCCGCTCGACGCCGCTCAGATCGAGCACGATGCGGGTTCCTGCGGGCTGCCCAGCGATCCAGGCGCTACCGGCCTCGGCCAGCGGTGCGGCAATGTCGAAATCGACGTCGCCGCTGACGGCCAGCCCTTCCGGGCCAGCCTCGAGCTCAATACCGCCGCGCTCGAGCAGACGGCTCATGCATCACCACCCTGCTCCAGCTCCTCGGTGGCGATTTCCGGCGACCAGGAAGCGATCACCGCATCGTAATCTCGGCCGTGATCACGCATGGCCTGATCGAACTGATTGCGGAAGGTCAGGCCCAGATTGATGCCGTTGACGATGACGTTGACCACCTTCCACTGGCCGTCGGTCAGGCGCAGCGTGTAGCTGACCGGATAGACGGTGCCATCCATCGCCACCACTTCCATGGAGACCGACGCCTGATCCTCGTGGCGCGGCGGACGCTGGCTGTCGAGCACGCGCAGCTCACGATAGTCGAAGGTCACCAGGCCCTTGGTATAGGTATCGATCAGGGTCTGACGAAATACGTTGGCGAAGCGCGAACGCTGCTGAGGGGTGGCATTCTGGAAATAGCGACCCATCACGCTGGCACCGATGTAGCGAAAATCGGCGATGTCATCGAGATTCTCGTCCACCAGCGCCTTCAGCTCGTCCATGTTGTTGGCGTAGTAGTCCCGACGCCCCTCGATCTGCCCCATCAGGTCGTCGACGCTGTAGCGGATGACCTGCTCGGGGCTGCGCTCGGGTGCCGCCGCTGCGGCCAGGCTGGTGAGCATCAGGCACAGGCCCAGCAATACGCGGTGAAAAAGAGTGAAAGGGGATGTCATCTGAGTCATGGCTGGACCTCATCAAATAAAATCAATCGCTGACCATATTGGACACGAACTGCTGAATCAGTTCCTCCAGTACCAGAGCCGATTGCGTATCGCGGATGGTGTCGCCATCGACGAGCATCTCCGGGTCACCGCCGACGGTGAGTCCGATGTACTGCTCGCCCAGCAGGCCCGCCGTCAGGATGGCTGCCGTGGTATCCCGCGCCAGCCTCCCTTCCAGCTCGGCGTCGAGCTCGAGAATGACCCGGGCATCGTACCAGTCGCGGTCGAGTTCGATGGCAGTGACCCGCCCTACCGTCACCCCCGACATGGTGACTCGTGCACGTGGCTTAAGGCTGCCGATGTTGGCAAAGTTGGCCTCCAGCCGGAAGGTGTCGCCCGGCATGTTGAAGGTCAGCCCGCTGACCCTCAGCCCCAGGAACAGCAACCCCAGGATACCGGCCAGCATGAACAGGCCAACCCCCAGCTCCATTGTCTTGCTGCGCTTCATCCTGCCTCTCCATCGCGCGATAGACGCCGCTCAACCATCAGGAAAATCCTCCGAACATCACCGCCGTAAGAACGAAATCGAGGCCCAATACGGCCAGGGACGAGTAGACCACCGTGCGCGTGGTGGCGCGGGATATGCCTTCTGCGGTCGGCACCAGGTCGTAGCCTTGGAACACCGCGATCCAGGTCACCACCAGGGCGAACACCATGCTTTTGATCATGCCGTTGCCGACATCGCCGATGAAGGCGACGCTGGACTGCATGCCGCCCCAGTAGGAGCCCTCGAACACGCCCAGCCACTCGACCCCGACCAGATAGCCGCCGTAGATGCCGATCACGCTGAAACCGATGGTCAGCAGCGGCAGGGCCACGAAGCCGGCCCACAGCCGGGGCGCCACCACCCGGCGCAGCGGATCGACGCCGATCATCTCCATGCTGGTGAGCTGCTCGGTGGCTTTCATCAGGCCGATCTCGGCGGTCAGCGCCGAGCCGGCACGACCGGCGAATAGCAGGGCCGCCACCACCGGTGACAGCTCGCGCAGCAGCGACAGCGCCACCATCTGGCCCAGTGCCTGCTCGGCTCCGAAGTCGACCAGGATGGTATAGCCCTGCAGCGCCAGCACCATGCCGATGAACAGACCGGAAACCAGCACGATGGCGATCGACAGCACGCCGACGAAGTGCATCTGCCGCAACCAGAGATACCAACCCTCGCGGGAAGGGACGCCGACCGCCGACTGGGCCAGGAACAGCCCTGAGCGACCCAGCGCCTCGAGCACGTCGCAGCCGCGACGCCCCAGATTCAAGATGTGTGCGATCACGGCCGCCCCTCCAGGTCGAGGATATCGCGGAAGTACTCGGGGGCCGGATAGTGGAAGGGCACGGGGCCGTCCGGCTCGCCGTGCACGAACTGACTGACCCGCCGGTCCTCGTCCACATCCAGGCTGGCGGGAGTACCCTGCGCCATCACCTGACCGTCGGCGATGACATAGACATAGTCGGCGATGGAAAGTGCCTCGGGAATGTCGTGGGACACCACCACGGAGGTCAGCCCCAGCGCGTCGTTGAGGGTCTTGATCAGCTGCACCAGCACGCCCTTGGAGATCGGGTCCTGCCCGACGAAGGGCTCGTCGTAAAGCACCAGGTCGGGGTCCAGCGCAATGGCGCGGGCCAGGGCGACACGGCGGGCCATGCCGCCCGACAGCTCGGAGGGCATCAGCTCACGCGCCCCACGCAGCCCGACGGCCTGCAGCTTCATCAGCACCAGGTCGCGGATCATCGCTTCGGGCAGCTCGGTGTGCACGCGCAGCGGAAACGCCACGTTCTCGAAAACGCTGAGATCGGAGAACAGCGCACCGCTCTGAAACAGCATGCCCATGCGACGGCGCAGGGTGAACAGCGCCTTGCGCGACAGCCCATGCACGTCCTGTCCGTCGATCAGGACGCGACCGACATCGGGCGTGAGCTGGCCGCCGATCAGCTTGAGCAGCGTGGTCTTGCCGGTGCCGCTGGGCCCCATGATGGCGGTGATCCTGCCGCGAGGAATCTGCAGTTCGACGCCGCTGAAGATGGTCTTTTCACCGCGGGAAAAGTGCAGGCCCTTCACCTCCACGAGGGGGGATTCGATCATGCTGCAAGATCCAAGAAAGAATTATCGAACATCGTATCCTAATCATGCCGCCCGGCGCCAGCCTGCACGTCCTGTCGCTTGCACCCGAGCCACCGAAGACGTCTAATGTGCCACCTCGTATCCTAGCTGCGACCCTTCATCATGCTGCTGCCTGCCATCGCGATCGCCCTGGGCCTTGCCGTGCTCGTATGGAGCGCCGACCGCTTCGTCAATGCCGCTGCCGCCACGGCAAGCCGTACCGGGCTGAGCGCCATGCTGATCGGCATGACCGTGGTGGCGTTGGGCACCTCGGCCCCCGAGATGGTGGTGGCGATCTTTGCCGCCCTGGATGGCCTGCCCGATCTGGCCACGGGCAACGCCCTGGGCTCCAACATTGCCAATATCGGTCTGGTACTGGGCATGACCGCCCTGATTCGCCCGATCCCGATACGCTTTTCCATGGTCCGGCGTGAATTGCCCCTGCTACTGGGTGCTACCGGCCTGGCCGGCTATGCCCTGGCCAACGGTATCCTGGGGCGCTTCGACGCGCTGTTCCTGGGCCTGCTGCTGATCTTCAGCCTGTGGTGGCTGCTGCGTGCCGATACCCCCGACGCTCCGGCTGACGACGGCATCCCCGAAATGACCCTCAGGCGCGCCTTGCTGTGGCTGGCTTTCACTCTCATCCTGCTGGCACTCGGCTCGCGCACCCTGGTGTGGGGTGCTAGCGAGCTGGCCCGCGGCCTGGGTATCAGCGAACTGATCATCGGCCTCACCGTGGTGGCAATAGGCACCAGCCTGCCTGAACTCGCGGCCTGCATTGCCAGTGCCATCAAGCGACATCACGACCTGGCCATCGGCAACGTGATCGGCTCCAACCTGTTCAACCTGTTGGCCGTGCTGCCGATTCCCGGCCTGTTGGCGCCTGGCCCGATCGACCCCGCCGCCGCCAACCGAGACTTTCCGATCATGCTGCTGCTGACCCTCGGCATGGGCATGCTCCTGCTGTGGTTCCGCCACGGCCGGCTCGGGCGGCTACCCGGCATGCTCTTCCTGGGCATCTATCTGGTCTATCTGACCTGGCTGGCCGCGGCAACCAGCGGTGCCACTTGAGCGATTCCCCGCAAAGGACAACAATCAGCGCATGACCAACGACACCTCAACGCCGACAATCGAGAACGTCCCAGCGGAAGGGGACTCGCCCATGCGGGCTAGCGCCCGTCGCACCCTGCAGATCGAGGAGCAGGCCATTGCCGCGCTGGCCGGACGGCTCGACAGCCACTTCGACCGCGCCTGCGAGCTGATGCTCGCCTGCCAGGGCCGCGTCGTGGTAACCGGCATGGGCAAATCCGGTCACATTGCCGGCAAGATTGCCGCCACCCTGGCCAGCACTGGAACCCCCGCCTTCTTCGTACACCCCGGCGAAGCCAGCCATGGCGACCTGGGCATGATCACCCCGGGCGACGTGGTGCTGGCCCTGTCGAATTCCGGTGAGACGGCGGAAGTCACCGCCCTGCTACCACTGCTCAAGCGCATCGGCACACCGCTGGTGAGCATGACGGGACGCCCCGACTCGACCCTGGCCCGCCACGCCGATGCCCACCTCCACGCCGGGGTCGAACGCGAGGCATGCCCGCTCGACCTGGCACCGACCGCCTCCACCACCGCCGCCCTGGCACTGGGCGATGCGCTGGCGGTGGCGCTGCTCGAGGCACGCGGTTTCACCGCCGAGGACTTCGCCCTCTCCCACCCCGGCGGCAGCCTGGGCAAGCGCCTGCTGCTGCGGGTTGGCGATCTGATGCATCAGGGCGACCGGCTGCCCCGCGTGCCGCTGGGCAGCCCGCTGCGCGACGCCCTGCTCGAGATCACCCGCCAGGGACTCGGCTTCACCTGCGTCGTCGACGAGCAGAATCGTCTGATCGGTGTCTATACCGACGGCGATCTGCGCCGCACCCTCGATCAGCACCAGGATCTCAGCCGGCTGACGGTGGACGACGTCATGACCCGTCCCGGCAAGCGCATCAGCGCCGACCTACTGGCGGCCGAAGCGGTGCGCATGATGGAAGACAACCTGATCACGGCGCTGGCCGTGGTCGATGACGATGGTCACCCGATCGGTGCCCTGCACATGCACGACCTGCTGCGAAGCGGCGTGATCTGAATTCACTCTGACAAGGAGAGCCCATGGCGCTCGCCACCTCGACCCTCGACCCGCGTCTGCTCGACCGCTTGCGCAAGATCCGCCTGCTCGCCCTGGACGTGGATGGCGTGCTCACCGACGGTCGGCTTTATTTCCAGGCCGACGGCGTGGAGATCAAGGCGTTCCACACTCAGGACGGCCTGGGCATCAAGCTGCTGCGCCGCGCCGGGCTACAGGTCGCCTTCATCACTGGCAGGGAGTCACCCATGGTCAGCCATCGCGCCGCCGCACTGGGCGTCGATCATGTCTTTCAGGGCTGCGAAGACAAGCTCACCACTCTCCGCGAACTCTGCAATCGCAAAGGCATCGAGCTCGAGCAGGTCGCCTTCTGCGGCGATGACCTGCCCGACCTGGCGCCCATCCAGCGCGCAGGTGTCGGCATTACCGTGCCCGGCGCCCCGCCCTACATCCGCGCCCTAGCCGATCACGTGACCGAGCGCAGCGGCGGCCATGGCGCAGTGCGCGAGATCTGCGACCTGCTGCTCGAGGCGCAGGGACATCGCGACGCCCTGATCGACACCTACCTGCACGGCAAGCGCTGAGGTCGCCCCGCCGATGCTGCGTCGTCTGCCGCGCCCCTCGTTCCGTATCTGGCTGTTTCTGCTGCTGCTGGCTCTGGGCGGCCTGATCACCTGGCTGGACCCATGGCGGCCCCCACCCCCCGGCCCGGTACCCACCGACGAAGCCGGCGAGCCCGACTACTTCCTGGAGCAGGCCCGCCTGACACGCTTCGATTTCGAAGGCCGCGCTCATCAGCGGCTGGAGAGCCCGCGCCTGGTACACACCCCCCACGACGACGTGACACGTGCCGTCACGCCGCTGGCGCACCTGATCGACCGCGAAGGACGACAGTGGGTGGCGAACAGCCAGGAGGGGCGGCTCGGCCCGGGCGGCAACCCGCTGACCTTGACCGGCGACGCACGGCTCTTCGCCCCCGAGGAGCGCTGGCAACTCGATACCGAGGTGCTGCACTACGACGCCAATGTCGGACACGCCTGGAGCGATACGCCGGCGCTGCTGCAGCAACCGCCGCAGCACATGCGCGGCGAACGCTTCGACGTCTGGATCCATGACAACCGGGCACGATTGACCGACAATGTGCGCGGCTATCATCCCCCGGAAGGCGCTCAGCCGGGACAGGCCGACCCCGTCACCCTGGAGGAACTCACGCCATGAAGCGACGCAAGCTTCCAACGCCACGCATGCTGCTCACCCTGGCATTGATCGGCCTGGCATGGAGCCCTGCCGCGAGCATGGCCCAGCAGCGCGACGCCGACCAGCCCATCCATATCGAGGCCGACCGGCTCGATCTCGACGATGTCGCCGGCACGGCGGTCTACACCGGCGACGTGGACATTCGCCAGGGCACCATGCGTATCACCGGCGACCGCGTCGAGCTCCGGCGCAACGCGGCCGGAGAGTTGTCACGCGCCACGGCCCGCGGCGAGCGCGCCTACCTCGAACAGCAGCCCGACCCCGATCAGCCCGTGGTCCGCGGCTGGGGACGTACCGTCATCTATCACGCGGCCGAACGCCGCGTCGAACTGATCGACCGCGCCGAGCTGCACCAGGGTGGGGACACCTTCGATGGCGGCTATCTCGAGTACTTCCTCGACCGTCGCGTGGTTCAGGCCCGCGCCGAGAGCGAAGGCGTCGAAGGACGCCAACGCATTCGCATGACCCTGCAGCCGGAGCGCTGAGATGGCGATGAAGACCCTGCACGCCCGTCACCTGGCGAAAAGCTACAAGCGCCGGCGCGTGGTGCACGACATCAGTCTCTCCATCGAACAGGGCTGCGTGGTGGGGCTGCTCGGCCCCAACGGAGCCGGCAAGACCACCTCGTTCTACATGATCGTGGGGCTGGTCAAGGCCGATGCCGGCAACGTCTGCATCGACGATCTAGATCTTTCGAAGAGTGCCATGCACGAGCGCGCCAAGGCGGGCATCGGCTACCTGCCTCAGGAAGCTTCGATCTTCCGCAAGCTCTCGGTGGCCGACAACATCATGGCAATCCTGGAAACACGCAAGGACCTGGATCGTCAGGGGCGTCAGCAGCGCCTGGAGCAGCTGCTGGAGGACTTTCACGTCACGCACATCCGCGACAACCTGGGCATGAGCCTGTCCGGGGGTGAGCGGCGGCGAGTGGAAATCGCTCGGGCGCTGGCCACCGAGCCGGCCTTCATTCTGCTGGACGAGCCCTTTGCCGGGGTCGACCCGATCTCGGTGGGCGAGATCAAGGGCATCATCCGCCAGCTGAAGGCCCGCGACATCGGCGTGCTGATCACCGATCACAACGTTCGCGAGACGCTGGACATCTGCGATTCGGCCTATATCGTCGGCGACGGCCAGATCATCGCGGAAGGTGACGCCGAAGCCATCCTGGCCAACCGGCGCGTGCGCGAAGTCTATCTCGGCGAGGACTTCCGGCTATAGCGCTCTCGCGCCCATAACGCATTCTTCGCCGACAAGCAAGAATCTGATCTTAAATTAAAAGCTTCTAACAGGCATGAATATTGCCGATGGCATGCTTATTGCAGCCTCGAGCTCTTGCAAGTGATCCTCGGCCAGTCTAGGGTAGAGTCTTTCCGGCAAATGAGCCCATTATTCTCATGGCCATGAAAGCATCATTGCAACTGCGAGTCGGCACTCAGCTGACCATGACACCACAGCTACAGCAGGCCATCGCGCTGCTGCAGCTCTCCACCCTGGACTTGCGCCAGGAGATCCAGCAAGCTCTCGAGTCCAATCCCATGCTGGAGCTCGACGACGGCTTCGGCGAACAGGCCGTCAGCGAACCCCAGAGCGACGACTGGGCCAGCGAAATTCCCGGTGAGCTCTCCACCGACAGCGACTGGACGGATACCTATCCCGATCATGGCAGCGGCGCCGCCGGCGCCACCGGTGAAGGCCCCGACTTCGAACGCCAGGCCTCTGGGCAGACGCTGGCCGGCCACCTGATGTGGCAGTTGGCGATGATCGATGTGAACGAGCGTCAGCGCCAGATTGCCGAGAGCCTGATCGATGCCGTGGACGGCACCGGCTACCTGACCCAGCCGCTGGAAGAGATCCGCGACGGCCTGCGGCGCCAGGGCCTCGAGGGGTTGCCCACCCGCGAGGTCGAGCAGGTGCTGCTGCGCCTGCAGCAGTTCGAACCCACCGGTGTCTTCGCCCGGGATCTACGCGAATGCCTGATGCTGCAGCTCGCCACCCTGCCTGACGACACTCCCCTGCTGCCCCAGGCACGCCGCCTGGTGCGCCAGTTTCTCGAGGCCTTGGCCGCCGACGACCGCCGCCTGCTCAAGCGCCGCCTGAGCCTGGACGACGAGGCCCTCGACGACGCCATTGCCCTGGTACGCTCCCTGAACCCCCGCCCCGGCAGCGACTATGCCGAGGTCGGCAGCAACTACATCACCCCCGACCTGGTCGCCTATCACGACGAGTCCGGCTGGCGCGTAGAGCTCAATGCCGAAGCGCTGCCACGGCTGCGCATCCAGCCCGACTACGTCGCCCTGGTGCGGCGCGCCGACAAGAGCCAGGACAACCAGTTTCTCAAGGACCACCTTCAGGAAGCTCGCTGGCTGATGAAGAGCCTGGCCAGCCGTAACGACACCCTGCTGCGGGTGGGGCGCGAGATCATGGCCCGCCAGATCGACTTCCTGGAGCAGGGCGAGGAGGCGATGAAGCCCCTGGTGCTGGCCGACATCGCCCAGGCCGTGGAGATGCACGAGTCGACCATATCGCGGGTGACGACGCAGAAGTTCATCCACACGCCGCGCGGCGTATTCGAACTGAAGTATTTCTTCTCCAGCCATGTCGGCGGCAACGGCGAGGGGGACGCTCACTCCAGCACCGCGATTCGCGCCCGCATTCGCAAGCTGATCGCCGACGAGCCACCGCGCAAGCCGCTCTCGGACAGCCGCCTGGTGGAGCTGCTGGCCGACGACGGCATTCAGGTGGCGCGCCGCACCGTGGCCAAGTATCGTGAAGCGCTGGGGATACCCTCCTCGAGCGAACGCAAGCGCTTTCGTTGAAGTCGAAACGCAGCGTTGACAGCGGACAAGAGCGTCGTTCGGAGGGGTTTGCAAGGAGGCAAAAAGGGTTACAATCAAACCACCACTCGAAGGACGAAGGAGCTTGTCATGCAAGTCAACATCACCGGCCATCATGTTGAACTGACCGATTCCCTGCGTGACTACGTGAGCGAGAAGCTTAGCCGCGTCCAACGGCACTACGACAACATCACCAACGTCCAGGTCACCCTGTCCATCGAGAAGGAGCGCCAACAGGCCGCCTGCACGCTGCATGCCGCCGGTGCCGACCTGCATGCCGAAGCCTCCGACCCGGACATGTACGCCGCCATCGATGCGCTGACCGACAAGCTCGACCGCCAATTGGTCAAGCACAAGGAAAAGGCCCAGGCCCGCGCCCAGGGCGCCGGCATTCGCTGAGTTGCCATGACACTGGAAACCATACTGCCCCCTGAACGCGCGCTGTTCGACGTTCCCGGGGGCAGCAAGAAGAGGGTGCTGGAGTTTTTCAGCACCTTCATTGCGCAGAACACCCCGAGCCTCGATAGCCAGGAGGTCTTCGGCCGATTGATCGGCCGTGAGCGACTGGGCAGCACCGGCATCGGCAACGGCGTCGCCATTCCGCATGCGCGAAGCCCGCACTGCCACAGCCCAGTCGCCGCCTTCCTCAAGCTGGCCGAGCCCATCGATTTCGACGCCATCGACGGCGAACCGGTCGACTTGGTCTTCGTGCTGCTGGTACCCGAGGAGGCCGACGATACGCATCTGTCGCTGCTGAGCCAGGTAGCCGGCGTGATGAACGATGCCGAGACCCGTTCACGGCTGCGCAAGTGCGAAAGCCAGCGCGAACTTCACGAGCGTCTGATCGACGCCATCCGACGACAGTCTTCGGCCTGACCGCTACCCCTTGCCGCTCGGCCAGCCCCTGATCAGGAGAAACGTAATGCAGCTTGTGATCATCAGCGGCCGCTCAGGCTCCGGCAAGTCGATCGCACTGCAGGCGCTCGAAGACATCGGCTACTACGCCATCGACAACCTTCCGGCGATGCTGCTCGGCTCGCTGGTCGACGAACTGCGCGGCTCACCCACGGTACAGCAGTGCATCGCCGTGAGCATCGATGCACGCAATCTTCCTCACGCGCTGGAACGGTTCCCCAGGCTGCTGGAGGAGCTGCGCGCCAAGCAGGTCGACTGTCAGATCGTCTACCTAACCACCGATGCGCGGATCCTGATCGAGCGCTACTCCGCCACCCGGCGCCGGCACCCGCTGACCCGCGACAGGGACATGACCCTGAGCGAAGCCATCGAAACGGAAGACACGACACTGAGCGAGATTCGCAACCTCGCCGACCTGATCATCGATACGTCGCGGCTTTCGGTGCACGATCTGCGCGGGCGCATCACCGAGCAGGTGGCCAGCCATCGTGCCGACCAGCTGACCCTCACGGTGGAGTCGTTCGGTTTCAAGGGTGGCGTACCGCTCGACGCTGACATCGTGTTCGACGCCCGCTGTCTGCCCAATCCGTACTGGGACCCGCGCTTGCGTGCGGCGACCGGTCGCGAAGCGAGTATCGTGGAGTTCCTCGAACAGTATCCGCTGGTTCACCAGATGCACGAGGACATCGTCGCCTGGGTAGAACGCTGGCTGCCGGCCTATCGCGACAGCCATCGTAGCTACCTCACGGTGGCCATCGGCTGCACCGGCGGCCAGCATCGCTCGGTGTATCTGGCCGAACGTCTCGCCCGACACCTCGCCCAGCAGCAGCCCGACGTGCGTCTGCGCCACCGCGAACTCGGCATTCATATACCGGTCACTGCCACGCAGGAGACGACCGCAGCGCCATCCGAACGCAAGGAAACCTGAGCGTGCCCAGCCGCAAGCTGACCCTGACCAACAAACGCGGCCTCCATGCACGTGCTGCCACCAAGCTGGTTCAGTGCTGCCAGCCCTTCGATGCACGCGTGTTCGTCTGCCGGGGAGCCCAGCAGGCCGACGCCACCAACATCATGGCCCTGCTGATGCTTGGCGCTCCCTGCGGCACTGAACTCGATATCAGCGCCGAGGGAACGGATGCGGAAGCGGTACTCGAAGCCATCGAGGCTCTATTCGAGGCCCGCTTCGATGAGGATCTTTAGGAATGGCCTATAGGCGGCTCAGCCTCCGGCAACGGTCATCTCGTCGATCAGCCAGCTACCGGTGTGAATGCTGCCGCGGGTGTCGATGTCGCTGCCCACGGCCTGCAAGCCCTTGAACATCGCCTCGAGATTGCCGGCGATGGTGAACTCCTCGACCGGGTATTGGATCTCGCCGTTCTCGACCCAGAAGCCGGCCGCGCCGCGGGAGTAATCACCGGTCACGCCGTTCACCCCCTGCCCCATCAGCTCGGTCACCAGCACCCCACGTCCCATGCGGGCGAGCAGCTCCTCACGCGACGCCAACGGTGCCGCGATTCGCAGATTGCGGGCGCCTCCCGCATTGCCCGTGGTCTGCAGGCCCAGGCGCCGTGCGCTGTAGGCCGACAGCATGTAGCTGGCCAGACGCCCCTCTTCGATGAAAACGTTGTCGCGGGTCTGCACGCCGTCGTTGTCGAACGGGGAACTGGCCATGGCACCGCGCTCCATGGGCCGCTCGCCCAGCGTGAACCAGTCGGGAAACAGCCTGTCTCCCAACCGATCGCACAAAAACGACGCCTGACGATAGAGCGAACCGCCGGCGATGGAGCTCATCAAATGACCGACGAGACCGCTGGCGACGGTGGCATCGAACATCACCGGCAGGCGCCCGGTGGCGGGTCGACGCGCCCCCAGTCGCTGCAGGGTGCGCTCGGCCGCCTTCCTGCCCACTGCCCCGGCGTCCCGCAGCTCATGCGGATTGCGCGCACTGGTGTAGTCGTAGTCGCGCTGCATGCCGTTCGCGTCCTCGGCGATCAACATGCAGGAGAGCGAGTGACGGCTACCGCGCTGGCTGCCGAGAAAACCATGACTGTTGGCGTAGACCCTTACTCCTTCGCCACTGGAGAGCGAGGCGCCCTCCGATTGGCGTATGCCCGCCTCGGCGCAACCCGCTGCTTCGCAGGCCAGCGCCAGCTCGATAGCCTGTTCGGTGGTGAGCGGCCAGGGGTGGTGCACGTCCAGGTCGGGCAGCTCGGTAGCCATCAGCTCGGCGTCGGCCAGCCCTGCCGCGGGGTCCTCACCGGTGTAGAGGGCAATGGCCATGGCCTTCTCCACGACCTCGCGGATCGACGCCTCGCCGGCATCGGTGGAGGAAGCGCTGCCCTTGTGGCCACGCAGGTAGACGGTAACGGCGATACCCTGGTCGCGGGAAAGTTCGACGGATTCCACCTCGCCTTCGCGCACGCTGATGCCGATACCCTGGTCGACGCTGGCCCCCACCTCGCAGGCATCGGCTCCCAGGTGTCGCGCCAGCGCCAGCGCCTGCTCGGCACGCGACTCCAGCAGCGCCTGCTGGGCGGCGGCATCGAAAGCCTTGCTCATGTTCATCTCCCTCATCCACCGGCAGCGCCGGTATCCGTTCGTGTCTGTTCCCGCCGCGGCGCGACGGGCTGATATACTGCGGTCATTCGACCCTATTCATCACCCGATGGCCAGCCCGAGGCCGGCCCTCTCATCACTTGGATACGGCATGACCCAGGACATTCCCACTCTCTCCGGCGAAAGCTCCGACGAACGGCCCAGCAAGTCCCAGCTCAAGCGCGAAATGCATGCGCTGCAGGCCTTGGGCGAACAGATCATCGCCATGACGCCGACCGAGCGCGCCCGCTTCCCGCTGTCCGAGGACATGCTTGCCGCCGTCGAGGAAACCTCCCGCATCCGCTCTCACGAAGGACGCCGGCGCCACATGCAGTACGTCGGCAAGCTGATGCGGCGCGAAGACCTCGAGGCGATCCAGGCGGTGTTCGACCAGATCGAACAGGAGCAACGTCATCGCGACCTGGCCTTCCATCGCCTCGAGAAGTGGCGCGACCGCCTCATCGAGGAGGGCGACGATGCCGTCGAGGCTTTCATCGAGGAGCATCCCGACGTCGACCGTCAGGCCCTGCGCCAACTGATCCGCAACGCCAAGAGCGAGCGTGAGCGGGGCAAGCCCCCGGCCAATGCGCGCAAGCTGTTCCGACTCATCCGCGAGACAGCGGGGCTTTAAACCACTCGCCGCTCGGGACTGGTCAGGCGGCAGGCACGTTCTTTCATGAAGCGGTGCCGCCGACGGTGAGCTCATCAAGCTTCAAGGTGGGCTGACCCACGCCCACCGGCACGCCCTGCCCCTCCTTGCCGCATACCCCGATGCCGGTGTCGAGTTCCAGATCGTGTCCGATCATCGATACCCGCCCCATCGCCTCCGGCCCGTTGCCGATCAGGGTCGCCCCCTTGACCGGCGCGGTGATTTTGCCGTCCTCGATCAGGTAGGCCTCGCTCGCCGAGAACACGAACTTGCCCGAGGTGATGTCCACCTGGCCACCGCCGAAGCTGACCGCGTAGATACCGCGGCGGACGCTGGCGATGATCTCCGCCGGGTCGTCCTGACCGGCCAGCATGTAGGTGTTGGTCATACGCGGCATCGGCATGTGCGCGAACGACTCGCGACGGGCGTTGCCGGTGGGCTGCATGCCCATCAGTCGGGCGTTGAGCTTGTCCTGCATGTAGCCGGTGAGGATGCCGTCTTCGATCAGCGGGGTGTACTGACCCGGCGTGCCTTCGTCGTCCACGCTCATGGAACCGCGGCGGTCGGCCAGGGTGGCATCGTCCACCACCGTGACCCCGGGGGCTGCCACACGCTGACCCAAGCGCCCGGCGAACGCCGAGCTGCCCTTGCGGTTGAAGTCACCCTCGAGGCCATGGCCTACCGCTTCGTGCAACAGGATGCCGGGCCAGCCGGGTGCGAGCACCACCGGCATCTGTCCGGCGGGGGCGTCCACCGCCTCCAGATTCACCAAGGCCTGGCGTACCGCCTCCTTGGCAAAGCGTTCGGCGGCGCTATCGTCACGCAGACGGGACATGGCGTAGCGCCCACCGCCACCGGCGCTGCCGCGCTCGCGTCGGCCGTTCTTGACGGCGATGACGCTGACGTTGAAGCGCACCAGCGGGCGCACGTCCGCCGCCAGGGTGCCGTCGCTGGCACGTACCAGCACGACCTCGTGAACGCCGGTCAAGGAAGCGCTGACCTGGGTAATGGCAGGGTCGGCGGCGCGCGCCACACGGTCGGCCTGCTTGAGCAGCGCGATCTTGTCCTCGGCGGAGAGGCCCGCCAGCGGATCGACCGTGGCATAGCGCAGCTCTGCGCCGGTCGCGATGCGCGGCGCGAGCGACAGGCTGGCACCGCTGCGCACGATGCCGGACGCCGTGCGGCCAGTTTCCGCCAAGGCATCGGCGGTAATCTGGTTGGAATAGGCGAAGCCGGTCTTCTCGCCGGCCATGGCGCGCACGCCCACGCCGCCGTCGATGTTGTAGCTCGCTTCCTTGACTTCACCATCCTCGAGCACCCAGCTTTCGTGCCAGCTGCGCTGAAAGTAGAGGTCGGCATAGTCGACGCCCGGCGTCAGCACATGGCCAAGGCCTGCGTCGAGCGCCTCGACGTCCAGTCCGCCGGGGTGCAACAGGATCTCCGCGGCGGTATCGAGCAGAGCGGATGAGGATGTCGTCATTCTGCGGTTTCCAAGGTGATGTCGGGCGAGGTCCAGGGACCACGCACGCGATAGTGAATTCGGGTGACTCGGTCGATGGCGCTGCCGAAGAGTCGGTCGGCGATGAAGAGCGCACCACCCACCACCGGCGCGCCGGCGATCACCGCCGCAAGCGGCAAACTGCTGCTGACGGGTACTGTGACGCCCAGGCGCTGGTCCAGTTCCCGACGCGAGAGGTCGACGGTACCCTCCAGCGTGAAGGAAGTGGCCGGGCCGTCGATCCTGATTGGGCCGGTCGTCTCCAGTACGCCTCCATACAGGGTAGCAGCCCCGATAACGTGATCGAAGGCCGTGCCCTGGCCAGTCACGTCGGAAAAGTCCATGCGCAGCCGTCGTACCAGGTTGTCGACGTTGAGCAGGCCCACCACTCGCGCCGTGGGAGACTCCAGGTTGACGAAGCGTCCATTACGCAGCTCCGCCTCGACGCTGCCACGCGAGCGAGCCAGGGCGAACTGCCAAGGCGGCCCCGGCCAGGCCAGTTGACTGCGTACGCGTGTCTCGTTGCTGCGAATCGAAACCGGCTGACCGAGCCGCTCCAGCGCCGTACCCAGGTCGCGCCCATCGAGATCGAGTCGTGAGCGGGTCAGGCTGTCGCCCGGACCGGCGGACTCCCAGACCACTTCTCCCCGCGCCGTGATCTGCCCCAAGGTGAGCCCCAGTGGCGCCACTCTGAGCCGCTGCGGCGAGCCCTCCCAATGAGCCGTGAGCGGGCCGATCACCCGTCCTTGATAGAGAATCTCCGCCAGTCGCAGGCGGCCGTTGGGCACCTCGCCGACCCAGCCAGGCAAAGGCGTCGGATCCGGCGGCACGTCCAGCTCCGCGAGAAGATTGCCGGCCTCTTGCGTCTCGGCGGGCAGCAGGCCGTCCAGCGTCAAGCGGTCGAGCGCGATATCCAGCGGTTCGGCAAGAGCGGGGCGATAATCGAGAGAGCCCTCGAGCAGATCCCCCCGCAGGGCGACACGCCAACCGCCCCCGGTATGCGGACGTGCATCGGCCGTCATCACGCCCAGGCAATCCTCCGGACCGACAAGACAGGCGGTCTCCACCCGCAGGCGGCGCAGCGGCCCGGGGCCTTCACCGCCCCCTGGCGCTCCCCCATCGAGCAGCGGTGCCAGCGCCGTACCCCACTCCACCAGGTCGAGACGGGATTGGTATATCGTGCCCGACCAGCCCTCCTGATCGGGCCAACTGGGTGCGTCGGGCAGTCGCCCAAGCCAGAACTGCCCCTGGCCCAGATCCGACCACGGCAGGCCGCGCCAGCGCAGGCGGGCATCGCCACCCATTTCGGCCTCAACTCGCTGTTGATCGAGATCGGCTTCGATCCACAGCGTACGACTCTCGCCGGCCGCCTTGCCCAGCGGCGCCGGCAGGTCGATGGCGACACCCTGCAGGTTGCTGTCGAAGCGGAAGGTATTGCGCGTTTCGCCAAGCGTAAACCTTGCCCGCCAAGGCAGGCGCCCCGACACCCCATCAGCCAGGGCAGTGACATCGAAACGCTGCAGTATCCGGTCCACCTCGACGCCACCGTCTAGTGCGACGTAGCCTGCCAGCGTATCGATATCGGCATTGATCGGCCCGCCGAACAGGCGCCCTTCCAGGCGACCCTCGAGCCCACCCTCGTCGTCGCGCTGACGCCAGGCAAGCGGCCCCTTCACATCGCTGAGGGGCACTTCCAGCGGCAGGTAGACCAGCCGCTGCATGTCGACGTCGGTTTCGAGATCGAGTTGAAAGCCCTCCTCTTCGCCCAGCCTGGTGCTGAGCTCGATCCTACCGCTGGCGCTCCCCTCCCCGCGCCAATCGTCGACCTGCTCGATGCCATCGACGGGAATGGCGCGCAGGTAGCGGCGCACGCCGTCGGCATCGGAGGTGAGGTCGCCGATCACATGCAGCACGTCGTCCTCTATGGTGACCCGCCCATTGTGGCCCAGGACTCCCAGGCTCTCAGCGTGATAGACCTCGGCATCGAGAGTGCCGATACCCGCGGTGAGCCGTCCTTCGAGGCCCTCGATAACAGGCCAGCGAGGGTCGAAGGGCAGCCGGCCCTCCTCTATCTCGAGATCCAGCTGCAAGCGCGGTTCGACACCGCTGCCGCCACGCCGGAGCGGCAGATGCAGCTTGAGCTCACCGGACGGTACACGGCCGGCCACCCCGGCAGCGAGCCAGGCATCGAGTTCTTCGCCCAGCACATCGGCGGGCAGCCAGTCCATCAGCGGACGCTCCAGGGCATCCGCATTGCGGAAGCGCAGGTCGAGCCCAAGGCCACCATGCACGCCACCGCCGATTGCCAGGCCGAAGCCGCCCTCCACTTCGGCTCCCTGCCAGCCGGCCTTGAGATCGCGACCGCTGACAAAAGTGCGTGGCCCTTCGTAGGTCCAGCGCACCTCGCCACTGGCATGGGAGAGCTCCATCGGCGCCGGATAGAGCTCTGGCACCTTGAACGTGGGGTCGCCGACACCGACGAACTCGATTCGCCCCGAGAGGTCCCGCGCTTCCACCCAGGCGTCGAGAGGCCCACCGCCCGGCACATCGTCCCAGGGCTCCACCTCAACCTGATGCAGCGCTGCCTGCGCCAGCCACTGCCCGTTACGCCGGCCCACGCCCAGTCCTGAGATCAGCCCGCGAGGCTCCAGGGCGTCGATGGTGCGCACCAGCCCCTCGGGCAACAGAACGCGCTCCTGCCAGGCGGCAAGCGACGCCAGCTCGAACTGACTGGTGGTCAGCCACCAGCCGTCACCATCGTGGCGTATGTGCCAGAAGTGCGGCAGCGCCGGCTGTTGCTCGTCTTCGAGCTCACGCGGCTCCGCCCAGTCGGCGGCTGAAGCGTCACCCTGCAGCCACGCCTCCCAGCCCTCGTCGTTGCGCAGCCACTGGCCGCGGGCCTTGAGCGGTTCCAGAACGATCGGTTCGTCGTCACGCCGCAGCACCAAACGCGGCACATCGATATCCAGCCTCGCATCGGCCAGCGCGCCACGATGCCAACGCCCCCAGAGGGTGACGTCGCCGCTGGCATCCTCCAGGCGCAGGGGATCGTCGAGGGTGAACACCTCGACCAGATCGATCAACGTGTCGAGCTTCATGTCGGCCTGGAGGGCGGCACTGAAATCGCGGAACCCGGTGGGTCCGGGAAATACTTCGAGCACGGCCTGCAGGGTGGCCTCTTCCTGCCCCTCGAGATGCACTTCGCCCTCGAGATGGGCACGTCGCTCGTCGCCGGTGAGCAGCAAGCGCGGCGCGAACATGTCGACCCGTCGCTCGCGACCGTGCAACACCAGCCGCACGTCTTCCACCCAGGCGCGCTGGCGCAACAACAGCCCGACCCAGAAATCGAGCCGCTCGAGGTCGAACTCGCCTTCGAGGAGCTCAGGGGGGATCCTGGCCGGATCCGGCCAGTGCCAGCCGCCCTGCTCGTCCTGATAGAGATGAAGGGTAAGTCCGCTGAGGCGTGCATCCTCTACCACGGGTACGCCGGTACGCAGGCTGGCGGCCGTGTTAAGACGTAGCTGCGCCTGATCGACCTCAAGCAGCGGCAGGCCGGCCTCCCCCGGCTGTGTGCTCATGGTGAGACCGCCGCCCGTCACCATGGGATCGAGCCGGGCCAGGGCAGCGTCGAACTCGCGCAGCTGTACCGTCGCTCCCGTGCGCGCCTCGAGCAGCCGCTCGACGCGTGGCGCCAGTTGGTCGACCTGGGAAAGCGCCAGCCGCAGCGCTACCAACAGCACCGCGACCAAGGCCAGCAGCACGGCCAGCAGAGTGAGACTCCAGCGGGCTACCTGACGTAAGGGATGCATCCGCCGCTCACATCAGCACGATGTCGTACTGCTCCTGGGAATAGTGCGCCTCGACCTGGAAACGAATCGTCTTGCCTATGAAGGCCTCCAGGTCGGCAACCGCCGCCGACTCCTCATCGAGCAGCCGATCCACCACCGGCTGAGATGCCAGCACCATGTAGGTTTCGGCGTTGTAGGCACGCTCCTCGCGCAGGATCTCGCGAAAGATTTCGTAGCACACCGTCTCGGCTGTCTTCAGGGTGCCCCGCCCACCGCAGGTGGGACACGACTCGCACAGGGTCTGCTCGAGGCTCTCCCGGGTGCGCTTGCGGGTCAACTGCACCAGCCCCAGTTCGGTGACCCCGGTGCACTTGGTCTTGGCGTGATCGCGCTCCAGCGCCTTCTCCAGTACCCGCAGCACCTGGCGCTGATGCTCCGGGTCCTCCATGTCGATGAAGTCGATGATGATGATGCCGCCCAGGTTGCGCAGCCGCAGCTGACGGGCGATGGCGTTGGCCGCCTCGAGATTGGTCTTGAAGATGGTCTCTTCGAGATTGCGATGCCCCACGTAGCCGCCGGTATTGACGTCGATGGTGGTCATCGCCTCGGTCGGGTCGATCACCAGGTAGCCGCCCGATTTCAGCTGTACCTTGCGGCCCAGCGCCTTCTGGATCTCGTCCTCGACGCTATAGAGGTCGAAGATGGGCCGCTCCCCGGGGTAGTACTCGATGCGTGCCGTGGAGTCGGGCATGAACTCCTCGGCAAACTCCAGCAGCTTGAGGTAATTCTCCCGCGAATCGATGCGCACCTTCTCGATCTCGTCGCGCATCAGGTCGCGCAGAGTGCGAATGAACAGCGGCAGATCGTCGTAGATCACGCTGGGTGCCGGTGCGGTCACCTTGCGCTCGCTGACCTTGCGCCACAGCCTCAGCAGGAAGTGCATGTCGGAGAAGAGCTCCTCCTTGCCCACGTTCTCCGCCGCCGTTCGCACGATGAAGCCGCCGGTGATCTCGATCTCCTGCTCCTGCTGGCAGAGTTCGAGCAGCTCGCGCAGGCGCTCCCGTTCACGCTCGTCCTCGATGCGCTGCGACACGCCGTGGTGCGGGGAGTCGGGCATATAGACCAGGTAGCGCGAAGGAACCGACAGATGGGTGGTAAGGCGTGCACCCTTGGAGCCGATGGGGTCCTTGGTGACCTGAACGACCAGCGCCTGCCCCTCGTGGAGCAACTGGCCAATCGTGGCCTGCTCCTCCGGTGGGGTGCCGGGGGGCATCACTTCATGGGCATGAATGAAGGCCGCACGGTCGAGGCCGATGTCGACGAAGGCCGCCTGCATGCCGGGGAGCACCCGCACCACGCGTCCCTTGTAGATGTTGCCGACGATGCCACGTCGGCGCGTACGCTCGATCAGCGCCTCCTGCAGCACGCCGTTTTCCACCACCGCCACGCGGGTTTCCATCGGCGTCAGGTTGATCAGTACTTCGCCGCTCATGCGGAAATCCTTGTCCAGTTCAATAGCCGCATTATGACATAGTGATACGGCTAGACAGCACCACACCAAAGCGGCACGTCCTGTCGTACCAGCAACTGTGCCGTTTCATAAAGGGGCAGCCCCACCACCGCAGAGTGGCTGCCTTCGATGCGCTCGACGAAGATCGACGCCAAGCCCTGAATGGCATAGCCGCCCGCCTTGTCGGCAGGTTCACCGGTCGCCCAGTAGGCCGCCATCTCGCTGTCGCCAATCTCGCGCATGAAAACCCGCGTCGCCACGCAGATCTCGAGCAATCCGGCCGGCCCCGTCACGGCCACGGCGGTGAGTACCTCGTGGGCGCGCCCCGATAGCAGACGCAGCATGGCCGCCGCCTCGGCCCTGTCGGCTGGCTTGCCGAGTATTCGCCCGTCGCAGACCACGGCGGTATCCGAACCCAGCGTCGGCAGTCGCGACTGCCGCCCGCCCGCCAATGCCTTCTCTCGGGCCAGGCGTGCCACATAGGCTTCGGCGAGCTCGCCAGGCAGCGGCGTCTCATCGATATCCACCGGCCGCACCTCGACGCCGACGCCGATGCTGGCTAGCAGTTCGCGGCGGCGCGGCGAGGCCGATGCCAGGCACAGCACGGCCGCTGCCTCGTGCCCTCCGGTCCGGTCCTCAGTCATGCCTGGCCAACCGGCGCTCGAAGGCCTGGAACATGGTGGCCAGCCATGGCCACAATGCCGCCCCGATGAGCGACGGAAGCAGGAAGGCCAAGTGCATCGAGAAGGGACCGAACAGGGTACGCAACCACTGCTCGACCAGTTGCACGAGCCCCAGCAGCACCAGGATCAGCAGCGCCTGCTGGACCAGGGAGTAGGTGCGGAACCGTGGATAGACCAGTGCAGCGAGGAAGGCCAGCAGCGACAGGGTCAGGGCGTTCTGGCCCAGCGGGGCGCCTTCGATGAGATCGAGCAGAATGCCGAGCACGAAGCCGTGAAAGACCCCGACTCGGGCGGGGGCGGCCATGCACCAATAGATCAGCATCAGCCCCAGCCAGTCCGGTCGCCAGATCTGCCAGCCCTCGGCCAGCGGCATCACCTGAAGGCACAGCGCCAGCAGCAGGGTGAGCCAAATCCAGGGCAGCGCCGTGGTCGATCCGCTCGCCATCAGTTCGACTCCTCCGGCATGGCTTCGTCATCCAGCTCATCGGGCAGTTCGAGATCCCACATTTCGTCGTCAGGCACCGGCGCCGGATCGGGTGGGAACACCAGCAGGAAGTGGCGGGAGCGCTGCAGACGAGCGACCGGCTCGGCCGTCACCCGGGCAAAGGGCTGCCCCGGGTCGTGGACCACCTCGGTGACCCTGGCCACGGGATAGCCCGGCGGGAAGCGGTCCGCCAGCCCGGAGGTCACCAACAGGTCGCCCTCGCGGATGTCGGCCGTATCCGGCACGTGTATCACTCTCAGGGCATCGTACTGGCCGCTGCCCTGCAGCACGAAGCGCAGGCCGTTACGGTTGATCTGGATCGGCAGCGCATGGCTGGCGTCGGCCACCATCAGCACCCGGCTGGAATAGGCCGACACCGCCGTCACCTGCCCCACCAGCCCCGAGGCATCCAATACCGGCTGCCCCACGTAGACCCCGTTGCGACGCCCGCGGTCGATCACCATCTGATGCGTGAACGGGTCGGAGTCGAGAGAGAGCAGTTCGGCGGTGATATAGGGAGCCTCCAGGCGAGCGGCGGCCCCCAGCAGCTCGCGCAGGCGCACGTTTTCGGCCGTCAGGCTCGACATGTGCTGGACCCGATGGGACAGATGCAGGATCTGCTCACGCAGGCGGCGGTTCTCCTCCACCAGCGCGCGCTGCTCGGAGAGCGCCAGCGAGCCCCAGGTGAGCACGTCGCTGGGCAGCGCGACGAGCCAATGAATTGGCGCCACGACGGTGGTGAGCTGAGCGCGCACCTCTTCCATGCGGGTGAAACGATGATCGACGAACATCAAGGCAGACGCGGCTACCACACACAGCAGCATGCGGTAGCCAGGCACATGACCGTGCGAGAACAGCGGTTTAATAGACGTTCCCCCCGCACCGGGCGCGGCACGTCCGGCCGCACCTGTTCATACGTCGATTCGCACTGGAAAACGGCCTTGCGGCGTCAGTCGCTCGAGAGCAGCTCGAAGGTGTGTCGGTCGATCATCTCGAGCGCCTTGCCGCCCCCGCGTGCCACGCAGGTCAGCGGATCCTCGGCGACGATGACCGGCAGCCCGGTCTCCTCGGAGATCAGCTTGTCCAGATCGCGCAGCAGGGCACCACCCCCGGTCAGCACCAGACCGCGCTCGGCGATATCGGAGGCGAGCTCGGGCGGCGACTGCTCCAGCGCGCTCTTGACCGCGGCGACGATCGAGGAGAGCGTTTCCTGCAGGGCATCGAGGATCTCGTGGGAGTTCAGCGTGAAGCTGCGCGGGATACCCTCGGCCAGGTTGCGGCCGCGCACATCGATCTCGCGCAGCTCGCCGCCGGGGTAGGCGCAACCGATCTCTTCCTTGATACGCTCGGCGGTCGCCTCGCCGATCAGGCTGCCGTAGTGGCGGCGCACGTAGGCGGAGATCGCCTCGTCGAAGCGGTCGCCACCGACACGGATCGACTCGGAGTAGACCACGCCGTTCAGCGAAATGATGGCGATCTCGGTGGTACCGCCACCGATGTCCACCACCATCGAGCCCTGGGCATCGTCCACCGGCAGGCCGGCGCCGATGGCAGCGGCCATGGGTTCCTCGATCAGGAACACTTCACGGGCACCGGCCCCTTCCGCAGACTCCTTGATCGCCCGGCGCTCGACCTGGGTCGACATGCAGGGTACGCAGACCAGCACCCTCGGGCTCGGCGTCAGGAAAGTGCTCTGGTGCACCTTGCGAATGAAGTGCTGGAGCATCTGCTCGGTAACGGTGAAGTCGGCAATCACGCCGTCCTTCATCGGGCGAATCGCAGTGATGTTGCCCGGCGTGCGGCCCAACATGCGCTTGGCATCGGCACCCACCGCGGCCACGCTGCGCATGTTACCGGATTGGCGAATGGCCACTACGGACGGCTCATCGAGCACGATGCCGCGACCGCGAACGTAAATCAGTGTATTGGCCGTACCCAGATCGATGGAAAGATCGCTGGAGAACAGCCCCCTCAAGCGTTTGAACATGGACGTCGTTACCTAGTGCAGACCGGGACCAGTGCGGATGCAAACGGTATCATCGCCGCCTCAGTGCAGCAAGCGACATAGGCCGCTCCAGATGCGAGAAGAGTGCCCGCCATGGCTCGAATATGGTACCTTTTCCCGCTGTTCATAACACTCCATCCGTGCGAGGACACTCAGCTCATGGCGCTTGAACACGCAGACGTGCAGCGGGCCGCTCATCTGGCCCGGCTCGGCCTGACCGACGACGAGGCCGCCCGCTACGTGGACGACCTAGGCCGTATTCTCGAGATGGTCGACATGCTCCAGGCACTCGACACCGAAGGGGTCGCCCCGCTGGCCCATCCGCTCGACGTCACTCAGCGCCTGCGCGCCGACGAAGTCACCGAGCGCGACCAGCGCAGCCGCTTCCAGCAGTGCGCTCCGGCCGTGGAAAACGGGCTCTACCTGGTTCCTCGCGTCGTCGAGTGATCCCGGCCGCCATTCAGGCAGCGCCCATCGGCGCAGCATTCGCCTCTCTTTCAACGGCACGCTTTCATGGAGCCATGCCGCATGCATGACAAGACCCTTGCCGAACTGACCCGTTCGCTCGACGCCGGCGACTTTTCCAGCCGCGAACTGACTCAGCACCTGCTCGGCCGTATCGACCGTCTCGACGGCGAGCTGAACAGCTTCATCACCGTCACCCACGAGCAGGCCCTGGCCGCCGCCGATGCCGCCGACGCCGCCCGTGCCGCGGGCAAGGCCGGTACGCTCACCGGCCTGCCGCTGGCGCTGAAGGACATCTTCTGCACCCAGGACGTGAAGACCACCGCCGGCTCGCGGATGCTCGACAGCTTCATCGCCCCCTACGACGCCACCGTGGTCGAGAAGCTCAAAGCCGCCGGAACCGTCAGCCTGGGCAAGACCAACATGGATGAGTTCGCCATGGGCTCCTCCAACGAGAACAGCCACTACGGCCCGGTGAAGAACCCCTGGGACTTCACCGCCGTGCCGGGCGGATCGTCCGGCGGCAGCGCCGCTGCTGTGGCGGCGGGCTTGGTGCCGGCCGCGATCGGCACCGATACCGGCGGCTCGATTCGTCAGCCCGCGGCCTTCTGCGGCATCACCGGGCTCAAGCCCACCTACGGCCGGGTGTCGCGCTACGGCATGATCGCCTACGCCTCGAGCCTCGACCAGGCCGGCCCCATGGCCCGTAGCGCCGAGGACTGCGCCCTGTTGCTCAACGCCATGGCCGGCCACGACCTGCGCGACTCCACCTGCGTGCAGCGCGGCGTGCCCGACTACACCGAAGAGCTCGGCACTGCGCTTTCCGGCCTCAAGATCGGCCTGCCCAGCGAGTACTTCGGCGACGGCCTCGATCCGCAGGTGGAAGCTGCCGTGCGCGAGGCGATCAAGGTCTTCGAAGCGCTCGGCGCCAGCGTGCGCGAGGTGAGCCTGCCGCACACCCACTACGCGATTCCGGCCTACTACGTCATCGCCCCGGCGGAAGCCTCGTCGAACCTGTCGCGTTACGACGGCGTACGCTTCGGCCATCGCTGCGCCAACCCAGTGGATCTGATCGATCTGTACAAGCGCAGCCGCGCCGAGGGCTTCGGCGACGAGGTCAAGCGCCGCATCCTGATCGGCACCCACACCCTCTCCGAGGGTTTCTTCGACGCCTACTACAAGAAGGCCCAGCAAGTGCGCCGGCTGATCCGTCAGGACTTCCTCGACGCCTTCGAGGAGGTCGACGTCCTGATGGGCCCCGCCTCGCCCACCCCTGCCTTCGATCTCGGCGCCAACAAGGACCCGGTGTCGATGTACCTGCAGGACATCTACACCATCGCCATCAACCTCGCCGGGATCCCCGGCATGAGCGTGCCGGCCGGCTTCGCCGGCAAGCGCCCGGTGGGGCTGCAGATCCTCGGCAGCCATTTCACCGAGTCGCGGCTGCTCAACGTCGCCCACCAGTTCCAGCTGGCCACCGACTGGCACCGTCAACGCCCCGCGCTCGCCGAGGAGAACACCTGATGCAATGGGAAACCGTGATCGGGCTGGAGGTTCACGTCCAGCTCGCCACTCGCTCGAAGATCTTTTCCGGCGCCTCCACTGCCTTCGGCGCCGAGCCCAACACCCAGGCCTGCGCCGTCGACCTGGGACTGCCGGGCGTGCTGCCGGTGCTCAACGAGGCAGCCGTGGCCATGGCGGTCAAGTTCGGCCTGGCGATTCACGCCGAGATCCCCGAAGTGTCGGTGTTCGACCGCAAGAACTACTTCTACCCCGACCTGCCCAAGGGCTACCAGACCAGCCAGATGTACCAGCCCATCGTCGGCGCCGGAGAGGTCGAGATCACCCTCGAGGACGGCACCACCAAGCCGATTCGCGTGCACCACGCACACCTGGAGGAGGATGCCGGCAAGTCGCTGCACGAGGACTTCCACGGCATGACCGGCGTTGACCTCAACCGCGCCGGCACGCCGCTGCTGGAAATCGTCTCCGAGCCTGACATGCGTTCGGCGAAAGAGGCCGCCGCCTATCTCAAGGCGATCCACTCCATCGTCACCTACCTCGGCATCTCCGACGGCAACATGGCCGAGGGCTCGATGCGCTGCGACGTCAACGTCTCGGTTCGGCCCAAGGGCCAGGAAGCCTTCGGCACCCGGGCCGAGATCAAGAACGTCAACTCGTTCCGCTTCGTCGAGCGCGCCATCGCCTTCGAGGTGGAGCGGCAGATCGAGCTGCTCGAGGATGGCGGCAAGGTGGTGCAGGAGACGCGCCTGTTCGACCCCGAGCGTGACGAGACCCGCAGCATGCGCACCAAGGAGGAAGCCAACGACTATCGCTACTTCCCCTGCCCCGACCTGCTGCCGGTAGTGCTCGACAAGGCCTATATCGACCATCTGCGCGACAACCTGCCGGAGCTGCCGGCCGAGAAGCGCGCCCGCTTCGAGAACGAGCTGGGCCTCTCGGCCTACGATGCCAGCGTGCTTTCCGCCACCCGCGAGATGGCGGACTATTTCGAAGAAGTGAAAGACGTCTGCCGGGATGCCAAGCAGGCCGCCAACTGGGTGCAGGGTGAGCTTGCAGGTGCCTTGAATCGTGAGAATCTCTCGATCGCCAATAGCCCCGTATCGGCTCGTCAGCTAGGTGAACTGGTAGCTCGCGTGATCGACGACACCATCAACGGCAAGGCCGCCAAGCAGGTATTCCAGGCACTGTGGAACGGCCAGGGCGCCAGTGCCGACGACATCATCGAGGCCCAGGGGCTCAAGCAGGTCACCGACACCGGCGCCATCGAGGCGATGATCGATCAGGTGATCGCCGACAGCCCGGCCCAGGTGGCCCAGTATCGCGACGCCGAGCCGGACAAGCGCGGCAAGATGATCGGTTACTTCGTCGGCCAGGTGATGAAGGCCTCGCGCGGGACCGCCAATCCGCAACAGGTCAACGAGCTGCTCAGGCAGAGGCTCGACGCCCTCTGCTGAGGCATGGCGGGCGGCGCCTCGGCGCCGCCCGCGGGATTAGGAGATCGGCATGTCGGACGACGTCGGCGCACGCCTGCGCGCCCTGCGCACCCTGCGCGGCATTTCCCAGCGCGAGCTGGCCAAGCGCTGCGGAGTCACCCATTCCAGCCTGTCGCTGATCGAACAGGGCAAGGTGAGCCCTTCGGTCAGCTCGCTGAAGAAGATCCTCGATGCCATCCCCATCAGCGTGGGCGACTTCTTCACCATGGACATGGAGAGCCGCGACCAGGTCTTCTACGGCGCCGACGAGCTGGCCGACGTGGGCAGCGGCGAGGTCGTCTACAAGCTGGTCGGCGCCAACCGAGCCAGTCGGGCGCTGGCGTTCATGATCGAGACCTACCCGCCCGGCGCCGATACCGGGCGCGAGATGATCGCCCACCAGGGCGAGGAAGCCGGCGTGGTGCTGGAGGGCACGATAGAGATCACCATCGGCCCCGAAACCCGCCTGCTCGGCCCGGGCGAAGCCTATTACTTCGACACCAACGTGCCCCACCGCTTCCGCAATCCCGGCAGCGAGCCCTGTCGTCTGGTGAGCTGCTGCACCCCGGCCCGGACCTTCTGAATCAACCGCGCTTCAAACGCTCGATCTCCAAGCGCAGGGCCTCGGCCTGCTCCGTCAGCGCCGCGTTGGCGCGCATGTCACCGTTGCGGGACGCCAGCATCGCCTCCTCGAGCTTGCGCTCATAGGCCTTTTGCAGTCGTTTGGTGGGATCTCGCCGAAAGATATCGAACATAGGGTTTCTCCTTCCTCAGGGTTTTGTACAACTTTTCGCGGCCGAAACGCGACCTCACGCTCCCAAATCCTGCTTTCTACACGCCACAGCTAGCAGATCGGTAGCCCAAGCAGTGCTTTTTTCGACGGCAGGCTAAAATTAAATTCATTTGTACAGTCATTGTACAAGTTTTAAGATTCGCATGTCTTCCACTCTCGCTTCCACCGGGAGTGGCTCAAAACCAGAATAAGGAATGCATGCCATGGGACTCTCGGCCAGCCTCGCCCGCCTGGGGATACGTAGTCGCCTGTTCGTTGGATTCTCCGCCGTGCTCGCCTTGATCGTACTGCTCACCGCCATCGGTATCGTGCAGGTGAACCGTATCGATCACAGCCTCACCACCATCAACGACGTCAATGGCACCAAGCAGCGCCACGCCATCGACTGGCGCGGCAGCGTGCATGACCGCGCGATCCTGCTGCGCGACATGACCCTGGTCGAATCACCCGCCGCACTGGCAACCCTCGAGCGCGACTACCGTACGCTGGCCGACGACTACCAGCGCGCCGCCAGCGGCATGACGACCGCCATTCAGCTCAGCGCCTCCTCCCGCGAACGCGAGCTGCTGGCGGCCATCGAGCGCCAGGCCGATACGACGCAACGACTGGCGGCCCAGGTAATGGAGCGTCGCGCACAGAGTGACATCGTCGGCGCACGGGAAATCCTGCTGAGCGAGGCCGGCCCGGCCTTCTTTTCCTGGCTCGACCGCATCAACGACTTCATCGACCACCAGGAAGCCGAGAGCGCAGCCGATACTGCACTGGCCCGCGACACCGCCTCCGGCTTCCAGATGCTGATGCTGGCCCTGTGCCTGGCGGCCTTGGCGGCAGGGGGCACCATCGCCTACCTGCTGGCTCGCCAGCTACTGCGCGAGCTCGGCGCCGAGCCCCACGAGGTGAAAGCCTTCGCCGAGGCGATCGGCCGCGGCGAACTGGCCACCAGCGGCCGACTGCGCAGCGGTGACCGCAACAGCATCATGGCATCGCAGGTGGAAATGGCGCGTCAGCTGCAGGCCATCGTGACCCAGGTTCGCGGCGCTGCCGAAGCCGTGGCCAGCAACAGCGAGCAGATCGCCGAGGGCAACACCGACCTCGCCTCGCGCACCCAGCAGCAGGCCAGCGCCCTGACCCAGACCGCCTCGGCGATGGAAGAGTTGAACGGCACCGTGGTGCAGAACAGCGAGAATGCAGGTCAGGCCAGCCGTGAGGCCGAGAATGCCTCGCACACGGCACGCCAGGGTGGCGTGGCGGTAGAACAGATGACGGCTACCATGAACGAGCTCGACAAGAGCGCCGGAGAGATCGCCAGCATCATCTCGACCATCGACGACATCGCGTTTCAAACCAACATCCTGGCGCTCAACGCCTCGGTGGAGGCGGCACGCGCCGGCGAGCATGGCCGCGGCTTCGCCGTGGTCGCCGCCGAGGTCCGCAAGCTGGCTCAGAAGAGCGCCGACGCCGCCAGCGAGATCAACGAACTCATCACCAGTAACGTGGAACGCGTGAAGAGCGGTAACGCTCGAGCTGCCGAGGCGCGTCAGGCCACCGAAGAGATCGTCGAAGCCATCGCGAGAGTCAGCCAGTTGATGCGGGAAATCAGTCAAGCCAGCGTCGAGCAGAGTGCCGGCGTGCAGGAAGCCGGCACGGCCGTGGCCGAGATGGACAGGGTCACCCAGCAGAACGCCACGCTGGTGGGAGAGAGCGCCACGGCAGCCGACAATCTGCGCCAGCATGCCCGTCAGCTGATGAACGCCATGGCCGCCTTCCAACTGCCGAGCACTGCTCGCGCCGATGGCCAAAGTGTGCCGCACGGCGAGATGCTTACGGCGCCCCGGCCCATCATGCGCCAGCTGCAGCTTGCCACCGCGGAGCGCCAGCCGGAGTGGGCCAACTTCTAGGCCCCCACTTGGCTGGGAACCCCTAGCCTCGTCCGCCCCCGTCCGGCAGCGCCTGGCGGGGGCGCGCAGTCTCGAGCTCGAGGCCGGCCCGCTCGACCAGCTCGGCGGGCAGCTCCTTCTTCACCGCCACTCCCAGCTCCTGGAATTCGGCAGCCTGCTTGATCAAGTTGCCGCGTCCGTTGACCAGTTGCCCCATGGCACGATCGTAACTGTCGCGAGCGCCGTCGAGCTTCGCCTGCACCTCCTGCATGCTTTCGAGAAACAGCCGCAGCTTGTTGTAGAAGCGCTCGGCGCGATTGGCCAGCTCAGCGCTGTGGCGGCTCTGGTCCTCGAAGCGCCACAACTGACGCACCACGTTGAGGCTGGTCAGCAGCGTGGTGGGAGTGGCCACCAGCACATTGTGCTCGATGGCCCGCTGGTAAAGGGTCTCGTCGTGCTTGAGCGCTTCTACGTAAGCCGACTCCACCGGGATGAACATGATCACCACATCCGGCGAGTTGAGGCCCGGCAGGTCGTAGTACTGCTTGTCGGCCAACTCGGCGATGCGCTCACCCACTGCCTTGGCATGAGCCGCCAGGGCCTGCCCTCTCTCCACCTCGTCCTCGGCGTTGACGTAGCGCACATAAGCGGCAAGCGAGGTCTTGGCATCGATCACCAGGTGGCGTCCCTGAGGCAGATAGACCACCGCGTCGGGCCGGCGCCGACCCTCCGCCGTGGTAAAGCTCACCTCGCGCTGGTAATCCTTGCCGGGACGCAGCCCGGAACCCTCCAGCACGTTCTCCAGCATCAGCTCGCCCCAGTTGCCCTGCACCTTCTTCTGCCCCTGCAACGCCTGTGTCAGGCGCTCGGCCTGATCGGTGATCTCGCGGTTGAGCGTCTGCAGGTGGCGCAGCTCGGTACGCAGCCCGGCACGCTGCTCGGTGTCGTGGCGGTGAATTGTCTCGACCTTCTCGCGAAAGCCCTTCATCTCGGCCTGGATCGGCTGTAGCAGACCGCTGATGCGCTGCTGGGAAAGCTCGGAGAAGGCACGCCCCTTGCGCTCGAGAATCTCGTTGGCCAGGTTCTCGAACTCCTGGCGCAGCTGCTCGCGACTGTCGCGCAACAAAGCAAGCTGGGCTTCGAAGTGCTGCTGTTTCTGCTCCAGGGTAGTGGCCAGCCGTGCTTCGCTCACCTGCACCTCGCCGAGCCTGTGTTTTGCGTCATCGAGCTGCTTCTCACGCTCGGCCAGTCGCTCGCGAAAGTCGGTCAAAGCGGTTTCGTGCCGCACCGCCTCGACACGCTGGCGCCGGGCGGCGAGCCAGCCGGCCAGACCGAAGGCGAGCAGGAACGTCACCAGCGCCGTGAGCGCCATGGCGTAGCCAAGGGGCAGCGAGGCCAGCAGCGTGACGAGGTCGGTCAAAGGGTATTCTCCTGCTGCAGCATCAAGGGGATAGACCCGAAGTCTCCCCAAAACCGTGCGCCTTGTCACGGCTTGCGCTCATATCGGTTTCTTGCAACTGCCGACATGCAGGTATCAACGCAGGGTCATGCTATCGTGAAAGCTCGGCACTACTGACGCACCTACCCATGCTCGACTTCCTTGCCCGCCCCGAAAGCCATGCCTGGCATCAACAGCTGGCTCGCCTGCTGCGTACGGCAGCGGCCCCCGATTTCCCTGCCAGGCTCGACCAAGCGCTGCGCGAGCAGGTGGGTCACGATACGGTGCTTATCAATGCCTATCGCGGCCGTCGACGACCGCTGCTGATCCATGACAACTACCCACCGCATCGCCATGAGCAGGGCATCGAGCGCTACCTGAGCAAGGCCTATCTGCTCGACCCCTTCTTCACGGCGGTGAGCGATGGCCTGGATCATGGCGCCCATCGCCTGCGCGAACTCGCCCCGGATCGCTTCGAAGCCAGCGAGTACTATGACCACTACTACCGCGCTCTCGGCCTGGCGGATGAAGTCGGCATCTTCTGCCGAGTCGACGCGGAGGTGGTGATCGCCGTGTCGCTGGGCTTCGGCACGAAGTCGCCGCCGTTGACCCGCCGCGCCCTGCAGGCCTTGCGCCACCTCTCTCCCATGCTGGAAGCGCTGCTGAACGAGTACTGGAAATGGCAGGGAGGCAAATTCCAGCAGCGCCTGGCGGAGCAGGAGCCGGTGGAAGCCGCACTTGCCAGCTTCGGCGCTGCGGTGCTGACCGCAAGGGAGCAGGAGATCGTGCGCCTGCTGCTGGCCGGCCATTCGACGAAATCGGCCGCCCGGGAGCTCGATATCAGCGACGGCACGGTCAAGGTACACCGAAAGCACATCTACCAGCGCTTGGAGGTGTCCAGCCAGTCGCAGCTGTTCCGCCTGTTCCTCGATCACGTGGCCCTGGTGTCCCGCCAGCAGTCGATTTGACACGCATAAATATGAGACGCGAAAAAAAGCCGGCGCCCCAGGCATGGGGAGCCGGCAAGTCGAGGATTCTCTAAAAGGTGGTGTCGAGGCCCTCTCGTAGTGAGCCCTCAAAATGAAAGCGACATCCACACACTCTTCAATTCGGAATACTCCTCCAGGCTGTGCAGCGACTTGTCACGGCCGTTGCCCGACTGCTTGACCCCACCGAAGGGCATGGTCTGGTCGCCCCCGGCCCAGTTGTTGACGAACACCTGACCCGACTGCAGCCGCCGCGTCACGCGCATGATGCGGTCGATGTCCTGGCTCCACAGCCCCGCCGCCAGGCCGTAGGGCGTGTCGTTGGCCATGGCCACCGCCTCCTCTTCCGTGTCGAAGCCGAACACCGCCAGCACCGGGCCGAAGATCTCCTCGCGGCCGATGGTCATCTGCGGGGTAACGCCGTCGAACACCGTGGGCGGGATGAACAGCCCCGGGCCGTCGATGGCCTTGCCGCCGGTGCGCAGCCGCGCGCCCTCTTCCACGCCCTGGCGGATGTAGTCGAGGATGCGGCGATGCTGGGCCTCGTCGACGATGGCGCCCATGAAGCTCTCGGGATCGAGCGGGTCGCCGGGCTGCATGTTCTCGGCGGCTTTCAATACGCGCTCGACGAAGTCGTCGCGAATCGTGTTCTCCACCAGCAGCCGGGAGCCGGCGATGCACACTTCGCCCTGGTTGTGGAAGATCGCCGCGGCGGCGTGGCTGGCCACCTGGTCGAGGTCCTTGCAGTCAGCGAAGACGATGTTGGGCGACTTGCCGCCGCACTCGAGATAAACCCGCTTGAGGTTGGACTGCCCGGCGTACTGCATCAGCTGCTTGCCCACCGCGGTGGAGCCGGTGAAGGCCAGGCAGTCGACCTCCATGGAGAGCGCCAGAGCCTTGCCCACGGTGTGGCCGAAGCCCGGCAGCACCTGGAACACCCCGCGCGGGATGCCCGCCTCCTTGGCCAACTGCGCCAGGCGCAGCGCCGACAGCGGCGACTTCTCCGAGGGCTTGAGGATCACGCTGTTGCCGGCGGCCAGCGCCGGGGCGATCTTCCAGGCGGTCATCATCAGCGGGAAGTTCCACGGCACGATGGCCGCCACCACGCCGATGGGCTCGCGCAGCACCAGGGCCAGGGTCTCATCGCCGGTGGGCGCCACCTCGCCGTAGAGCTTGTCGATGCACTCGGCCTGGTAGCGGATGCAGGCGATGGCACCATTCATGTCGCCCAACGAGCTCGAGATGGGCTTGCCCATGTCGAGGGTGTCGATCAGCGCCAGTTCGTGCTTGTTGGCCTCCATCAGATCGGCCAGGCGCAGCAAGGTCTTCTTGCGCTTGCCCGGCGCCAGGCGCGACCAGGCGCCGTCGGCAAAGGCCCGGCGCGCCACCGCCGCGGCACGCGCGGCATCGGGCTCGTCGCAGCTGGCCACCTGAGCGAGGAGCTCGCCGGTGGCCGGGTTGCGCGATTCGAAGGTGTCACCGCTCTCGGCAGCGACGAAGGTGTCGTCGATAAAGGCGCGGGCCTCGAAAGAAAGCTCGGCGGCCCGGGCCTGCCAGTCGGCCAGGGTGCGGGGGGTTGGCGTACGGCTCACGATCGGGACTCCTCTATTGATGGCTGGATCATGATGGCTGGACCATCCGCCTGTTCGCGTGCGGCCAGTCGCCTCGCGGTCTCGTCCAGCGCCTCCCAGGCCAGGCGGACCAGCTCATCGATCTCGGCGCGGGTAATGACCAGCGGCGGCGAAATGATCATCGTATCACCCACCGAGCGCATCACCAGGCCATGATCGAAGCAGATGTCGCGGCACAGGGTGCCGGCAGCGAGCGACTTGGGAAAACGCTCGCCGGTGGCCGGGTCGATCAGCTCCAGCGCACCGATCAACCCCAGCGAACGCACCTCGCCCACCAGGGGGTGATCGGCCAGGGTGGCCCAGCGCTCGGCGAGATAGGGGCCCACGTCGTCACGCACCCGCTCGACGATGCCCTCGGCCTGCATCAGCTCGAGATTCTTCAGCGCCACGGCAGCGCACACCGGATGCCCCGAGTAGGTGAAACCGTGGAAGAACTCGCCGCCGCGCTCGATCAGGGTCTCGGCGACGCGGTCGCCCACCAGCACGCCGCCGATCGGCAGGTAGCCGGACGAGAGCCCCTTGGCGATGGGCATCAGATCGGGTTTCAAATCGTAGTGGATGCTGGCGAACCACTCCCCCAGCCGGCCGAAGCCGCAGATCACCTCGTCCACTACCAGCAGGATGTCGTACCTGGCCAGCACCTCCTTGACGGCCGGCCAGTAGCTTTGCGGCGGGATGATGGCGCCACCCGCGCCCTGCACCGGCTCGGCGATGAAGGCGGCGACGTTCTCCTCGCCGAGTTCCAGAATCTTCGCCTCCAGGGCCGCGGCGCACTCGCGGCCGAACGCTTCCGGGCTGGTATCGCGCCCCTCACCAAACCAATAGGGCTGCCGCACATGGGCGATCTTGGGTACCAGGGGGCCGCCCTGGGCATGCATCGGCGCCATGCCGCCGAGGCTCAGGCCGGCTACGGTGGAGCCGTGGTAGGCGTTCTCGCGGGCGATGACCCATTGCTTGTCGGGCTTGCCTTCCAGCGCCCAGTAGCGGCGTACCATGCGCAATACCGTGTCGTTGGCCTCGGAGCCCGAGCCGGTGAAGAACACCCGGTTCATGTGCGCCGGCGCCAACCGGCACAGCATCTCGGCCAGCTTCACCGCCGGCGGATGAGTGCTCTTGAAGAAGTTGTTGTAGTAAGGCAGCTCACGCAGCTGCGCGGTGGCCGCCGCGACCAGCTCCTCGCGGCCGTAGCCCAGATTGACACACCACAGCCCGGCCATGGCGTCGAGGATGCGGTTGCCCTCGCTGTCATGGATATAAACACCCTCGGCGTGGGTGACGATGCGACTGCCCTCTTCCCCCAGCGCCTTGAAGTCGGTGAAGGGGTGCAGATGGTGGTCCCGATCCAACTGACGGTAGGTCTCGGTATACATGGCTCCCCCGATTAGCTCGTCAGTGCCAGAGAGCGCGTGCCGCAGTGTTCGCGGCAGGCGGCGGCAAGGCCCGTGAACAGGGCGTCGTACAGCGGATGTTCCCGCGGCTGCCATTCGGGATGCCACTGTACGGCCAGGGCAAACCCCGGCGCCGCGGCCACCGACACCGCTTCGATCAGGCCGTCCGGTGCACGGGCCTCCACGGCAAGCCCGTCGCCCAAGCGATCGATGCCCTGCTGGTGCAGTGAATTGACCCGCGCATGGGGCTCGGGATGCAGCGCTGCCAGGCGGCCGCCAGGCACGATCTCGATGTCGTGGGCCGGTGCGTAGCGAGTGGCGTAGTCGGCTTCCGGCTCGCGGTGGTCGGCAAGGCCGGGCACGTTCTGCACCGCCTGATGCAGAGTGCCGCCATAGGCCACGTTGATCTCCTGAAATCCTCGACAGATGCCCAGCAGCGGCAGGCCCCGCGCCACGGCGGCGGGTATCCAGGCCAGGGCGGCGGCGTCGCGATGCAGGTCGTCGTGGGTGTTTTCCGGCGCCCGCTTGGCGCCATAGCGCGCGGGCTCGACGTTGGAGTAGCTGCCGGTGAGCAGCAAGCCATCCAAGTGGCCGAGCAGATCGCCGTCGACAGCGTCCTGCCACACCGGCAGCACTACCGGCGCCATGCCGTATGCGCGCAGCGCACTCAGGTACTTGTCGGTCACCACATGGGCGGGATGCCCTTCGACATCGCGACGACAGGCGATGACCCCCACCAAGGGACGGCTCGGCATGACAGCCTCCTCGAATCAGACGATGAAAAACCATGAGTGTTGATTAAACTTTCCACCAAGCTGGAGTAAAAATCCACCCCGCCAGCAAAATCTTCGGAAGAAACCCAAGCAAACCCTAGTGGAAAAGCTAATAACCGTTATCTGCAGCCGAACACAAGCGTAAAGGATTTGACAACAACGACACAGCATCGAAAGATAGAGCAAAACCGGACAACTCAACACACAACAGGTGCTGCCATGCCGTCGCCAAGTGCAGATCAGGCCCGCGAGTTCCTAGCCCGCCACACCGACATCGACAGCATCGATCTGCTGATCAGCGACCTCAACGGCGTGATGCGCGGCAAGCGTATCCCCCGAGAGAATCTCGACAAGGTGTTCCATCAGGGTATCAACCTGCCGGCCTCGGTCTTCGCGCTGGACATCAACGGCCATACCATCGAGGCCACCGGCCTGGGCCTCGCCATCGGCGACAGCGACCGAGTCTGCCAGCCGGTAGCGGGAACGCTGATGCCGACCCCATGGCTGCGCGGCGGGCGCCAGGCGCAGCTGCTGATGACCATGATCGAGCGCGATGAGAGCCCCTTCTTTGCCGACCCGCGCCAGGTCCTGTCACGACAGTTGGAGCGGCTGAGAGAGCGTGGCCTGGCACCGGTGGCCGCGGTGGAAATGGAGTTCTACCTGCTGGACAGAGAGCGCACCGACGAAGGGCGGATCCAGCCGCCACGCTCGCCCCGCAGCGGCGAACGCGCCACCCAGAGCCAGCTCTACTCCATCGGGGAACTAGACGAGTACGCCGACTTTCTCGACGACGTGCGCCAAGCCGCCGAATGCCAGGGCCTGCCGCTGGACACCACGCTCAAGGAGTGTGCGCCGGGTCAATTCGAGATCACCCTCGGCCACTGCGACGATGCGCTCAAAGCCTGCGACAGCGCCGTGCTGCTCAAGCGGCTGATCAAGGGGGTGGCACTCAATCACGGCTTCGAGGCCACCTTCATGGCCAAGCCCTACGGCCTCGAGGCCGGCAACGGCACCCACGTGCATCTCAGCCTGCTGGATGCCCATGGGCGCAACGTCTTCGCCGCCGAAAACGGCGACCCGCTGGGCAGCGAAACGCTGCACCGGGCAATCGCCGGGCTACTCGAACTGATGCCAGCCAGCATGGCGATCTGCGCCCCCAACCTCAACTCGTTCCGGCGTTTCCAGCCAGGGCTCTACGTGCCCATGACCCCGACCTGGGGCTTCGACAACCGCTCGGTGGCCCTGCGCATTCCCTCCGGCTGCAACGACGCCAGACGCATCGAGCATCGCGTCGCCGGCGCCGACGTCAACCCCTACCTGCTGATGGCGGTACTGCTAGCCGGCATCGACTACGGCATCGACCGTCAGCTGACGCCGCCCGCCCCGGTGGAAGGCAACGCCTACGAACAGTTCGAGCCCACGCTGACCAACAGCTGGCAGCAGGCGCTCGACCTGCTCGAGGCGAGCGAACCACTCAAGGCCGCCTTGGGCGCCAACTTCGTCCACGTCTTCCTGGCCAACCGTCGGGCCGAGCGCGAACAGGCCATGCAGGAGGTGAGCCAGCTGGAATACGCCTGGTACCTGCGTCACGTTTGACGCAGCAGGCCTGACCGGGAGAGACGGCAAGCCGCCAAACGGCGCCCCGGCCCGAGCCGGGGCAATGCAGGAAAGATAACGAAAAGAATCAACCGTCCGCGCTGGCCAGCGGCAGGTCCCAGCGCGGCTGGCCCTCGTCGAGCAGCACGCGGTTGCCCTGGGGCCGGTGATCCAGCCGCGACACCTCGGTCAACTCACCGTGGCGCCAGGTCACGTCGTAACCGACGGTCTCCTCGGAGCTGTCCATGACGGTATGGCACTGTCGCTGCGTAGTGGTGTAGGTCTGGGTCTGGTTGGCCTCGATACGCCCCTGAATCTCGCGCCCGGCGTAGCCGCCACCGACCGCACCCGCCACGGTGGCCAGGGTCTTGCCACTGCCACCGCCGACCTGATTGCCGAGCAGGCCACCCACCACGGCCCCCGCCGCGGTGCCGGCGATACGATGCGGATCACGGCTGGGCGCCTGTGCCTGCTGGTGTACCACCACGTCCTCGCATACCTCACGGGGGGTCTCGACGCTGCGCGTCACCGGCTGTATCGCCACGACCTCGGCGAACTGGGGGCCGCGCTCCTGCGGCTCCTGTTCCTGCTGCACCTGCCACGCACCCAGGGCCAAACCACCCAGGCCGAGCACGCTCAGCGTGGTTCCGATCACGATCGATTTATTCATGACACTCCTCCTGCGGGACGCGATGCGCCCCGGGCTGACAAGGCTCGGCTAGATACGATGTGGAGGAGAGACGCAGGGCGGCGATTCCATGCCGCCCGTGGGATAACTTCAGTATACGGCGTCGAGAAAAGTCGATAAGCGTAGCGCAGCGGCTTTCACTTTTTTTGTCCCAGTGTCAGTCCTTGGCGACATTCACCAGCCGAGCCGGTCCCGCGTCGCGTAGTACCAGGCCCCCAGCGCCGAGAGCGGCACCCGCAGCAGCCGCCCGCCGGGGAATGGCAAGTGAGGCAGGCCGGCGAAGGCATCGAAACGCCCGCTGTCGCCGCGCATCACCTCGGCGATCAGCCGACCCGCCAGGTGCGAGCAGGTTACCCCATGGCCCGAGTAGCCCTGAGCGTAGTAGACATTGTCGTTGAGCCGACCGAACTGAGGCAGGCGATTCAACGTCATCAAAAAGTTGCCGCTCCAGGCGAAGTCGATGCGCACATCGGCAAGCTGAGGAAAGGTTTTGAGCATCTTGGGTCGGATCACCGCGGCGATGTCCGCCGGGTCCTGCCCGCCGTAGTTGACCCCGCCGCCGTAGAGCAGGCGGCCGTCGGCGGTGAAGCGGTAGTAGTCGAGCAGGTAGTTGCAGTCCTCCACCGCCATGTCGTTGGGAATCAGCTCACGGCGCAGCGCTTCCGGCAACGGCTCGGTGGTGACGATCTGGGTGCCGCAGGGCATCGACTTGCTCTCCAGTTCCGGCAGCACCCCTTGCAGGTAGGCGTTACCGGCCATCACTACACGCCGGGCGCGTATGCTGCCGCGCGGGGTGGTCAGCGTCACCATCTCGCCGTGACGCACCCCGGTTACCGGGGTGCGTTCGTGAATGACGCCGCCCAGCGACTCGAAGGCGGCTGCCTGGCCCAGCACCAGGTTGAGCGGGTGCAGGTGGCCGCCGGAGTGGTCCACCAGGGCACCGGTGTAGCGCTCGCTGCCGACCTCACGCTTGTAGGCCTCGCCTTCCAGCAACTCGAGCTCGTGGTTGCCGAACCGCTCCCACAGCGCCTTGTGCTCGCGTAGCCCCTCGAGCTGCTTGCTGTTGCAGGCGGCGAACAGATTGCCGTTTTTGAGATCGCAGGCGATGGCGTACTGACGGATACGCTCGCGAATGATGCGATTGCCCTCGAAGGCCATGTCGCCCAGGGCACGGGCGGTCTCGGTGCCGTACTTGGCCTCGATCACGTCCATGTCGCGGCTGTAGCTGTTGACGATCTGGCCGCCGTTACGCCCCGAGGCGCCGAAGCCGACCCGGGCGGCTTCGAGCACCACCACTGCGTGCCTCTGCTCGGCAAGATGCAGCGCCGAGGAGATCCCGGTGAAGCCCGCCCCCACCACGCACACGTCGCACTCGATGTCGCCTTCGAGTGCAGGGCGCTCGGGCGCAGGGTTGGCCGTGGCGGCATAGTAGGACGCCACATGCTCGGCGTTGGCACTGCTCGACATAACTACCTCACACTAAGAGAGAAATATCACCTACCGGTGGTCATATCCTGCAGCATCGCCTGCCTGCGCTTGGCCTCGCTGCGCCGCATCAGGTACCAGGTGATGAAGGTGGCCAGCGATACCGCCAGGATAATCAACGTGGCCAGGGCGTTGATCTTCGGCGAGACGCCGAGGCGCACCGAGGAGAACACCACCATTGGCAGCGTGGTGGCACCGGGGCCGGAAACGAAACTGGCGATCACCAGATCGTCCAGCGACAGGGTGAAGGCCAGCAGCCAGCCCGCCGCCACGGCCGGCGCGATCATCGGCAGCGTGATCTGAAAGAAGGTACGCACCGGCCGCGAGCCGAGGTCCATGGCGGCCTCCTCGATGGAGAGGTCCAGCTCACGCAGGCGCGACGCCACCACTACCGCCACGTAGGCACTGCAGAAGGTGGTGTGGGCGATCCAAATGGTGACCATGCCGCGATCCGCCGGCCAGCCGATGGTCTGCGCCATGTGCACGAACAGCAGCAGCAGAGACAGGCCGGTGATCACCTCGGGCATCACCAGCGGTGCGGTGACCATGCTGGAAAGCGCCGTCTTGCCGCGAAAGCGGGTGAAGCGCACCATCACGAAGGCGGCCAGGGTGCCCAGGCACACCGCCATGGAAGCCGAGAAGAAGGCGATGCGCAGGCTGGTCCATACCGCCGAGAGGATCTGCTGGTCGCGAAACAGCTCCAGGTACCAGCGGGTTGAGAACCCTGCCCACACCGTCACCAGGCGTGACGCGTTGAACGAGTAGATGACCAGCACGACCATCGGTAGATAGAGAAACAGCAGGCCGACGATCAGCATCACGGTAGTGAAGGATGGCTTGCGCATGGTCATCACTCCTGAAGCTCACGGGACTGATAGCGATGGAACAGGGCGATGGGCACGATCAGGATCGCCAGCATCACCATCGCCAGCGCCGAGGCCACCGGCCAGTCGCGGTTGTGGAAGAACTCCTCCCACAGCACCTTGCCGATCATCACCGTGTTGGGGCCGCCCAGCAGCTCCGGTATCACGTACTCCCCCACCGCCGGGATGAATACCAGCATCGAGCCGGCGATGATGCCGCCCTTCGATAGTGGCAGGGTCACCTTCAGGAAGGTGTTGAACTTACGCGAACCGAGGTCCGATGCCGCTTCCAGCAGCGAGCCATCCAGACGCGTCAGATTGGCGTAAAGCGGCAGCACCATGAAGGGCAGGTAGGCATAGACGATGCCCAATATCACCGCAAAGTTGGTGTTGAGCATGCGAATCGGCGAGTCGATCAACCCCACCCAGATCAGCAGGTTGTTGATCAGGCCGTTGTTGCTGAGGATGCCCATCCAGGCGTAGACGCGAATCAGAAACGAGGTCCAGGAGGGCAGCATCACCAGCAGCAGCAGCACCAACTGCCAATGGATCGGCGCCCGGGCCATGGCATAGGCCATGGGATAGCCGAGCAGCAGACAGAGTACGGTGGCCAGCAGCGCGATCTTGACCGAGCCCCAGTAGGCCGCGACGTACAGCGAGTCGGTGGCCAGGAAGAGATAGTTGCTGAAGGTGACGACCACGTTCAGCGTTTCGTGGGCATAGTCGAAGATGGGGCTGAAGGGCGGTACCGCAATGGCGGCCTCGGAGAGGCTAATCTTGAGCACGATGCCAAACGGCAGCAGAAAGAACAGCGTGAGCCACAGCAGCGGCACGGCGATGACCCAGCCGCGACCGGGCTTGAGCCACCGTCGCAGTCGAACGATACGGTTGGTCATGAGTTTTCCCCTGGCTCCGGCAATGGCTCAGTCGTGCAGGATGACGGCGCTATGCTCGTCCCAGTACACGAAGACCGGCTCGTCCCAGCGCGGCCTGTCGCCGCGGCGCTCGGTATTGGCCATGCTGGCCTTGATCAGCTGACCGCTCTCGAGCCGCACGAAGTAGACCGACAGGCCGCCCAGGTAGGCAATGTCCTCGACCACCCCGGCCTCCCAGTTGCACTCGCCCGGCGGTCGCTCGCGGGTGAGACCTGTCTTCTCCGGACGCAGCGCGACCCATACCCGACGCTCGTCGGCCTGGGTACTGACCCCATGGCCGATACGGATCGGGCGGCCCAGGGCCGGGCTTTCGATCACGCAGTGATCGACCTCGTCGACCACGATGTCACCCTCGAACAGGTTCACCGAACCGACGAACTCCGCCACCATGCGGTTGGCCGGGCTCTCGTAGACGTCCACTGGCGTGCCCACCTGGGCGATCCAGCCATCCGACATGATCGCTACCCGGTCGGCCATGGTCATGGCCTCCTCCTGATCATGGGTGACCATGATGCAGGTCACGCCGACCCGCTCCAGGATCTGCACCACCTCGAGCTGCATCTCGGTACGCAGCTTCTTGTCCAGCGCCCCCATGGGCTCGTCGAGCAGCAGCAGCTTGGGCCGCTTGGCCAGCGAGCGTGCCAGCGCCACGCGCTGACGCTGGCCGCCGGAAAGCTGGTGCGGCTTGCGCCGGGCGTAGGCCTCCATGTGCACCAGCTTGAGCATCTCGGCCACACGCTCCTCGATCTCACGCCGCGGCAGCTTGTCCTGCTTGAGACCGAAGGCAATGTTCTGCGCCACCGTCATGTGCGGGAACAGCGCATAGGACTGGAACATCATGTTGATCGGCCGCTCATAGGGCGGCATGGCGGTGATGTCCTCGCCGTCGAGCACGACCTGCCCTTCGCTGGGCTTCTCGAAGCCGGCCAGCATGCGCAGCAGCGTCGACTTGCCCGAGCCCGAACCGCCCAGCAGCGCGAAGATCTCGCCGCGGCGGATCGACAGGCTGACGTCATCCACCGCCAGCACGCCGTCGAAGCGCTTGCTGACGCGACGGATCTCCATCAGCCCCTCTTCCCTTACCGGTCGCGGCTTGCCGGGTGCGGCAGCGCTTTCGACCGCTCCTTCGGTGGCTCGCCGCACAGGCTCCGAAACGTGTGTCTGGGTCTGCGGCATCGCAGCGCCTCCTCTAGCCAGACCAGAACCAGCCGGCCCCGAAGGGCCGGCATGAAGCCTCACATGCCGGACTTGACCCGGTTCCATACGCGGGTGCGTACCCGCTGCACGGCCAGCGGCTTCTCCTCGGCCACGTAGAGGTTGTCCATCACCTCCTGGTCCGGGTAGATGGCCGGATCGTTGAGGATATCGGGGTCGAGATACTCGTTGGCGGCGATGTTGGGGTTGGCATAGACCACGTACTCGGTGATCGCAGCGGCGACCTCGGGCTCGAGAATGAAGTTGATGAAGGCATGAGCGTTGTCGGGGTTCGGCGCATCGGCGGGAATCGCCATCATGTCGAACCACAGCGCCGCGCCTTCCTTGGGAATGATGTAGTCGATGGTGAAATCGCGGCCGGCCTCCTCGGCGCGGTCGGCGGCCTGGAAGATGTCGCCTGAGTAGCCCGCCGCCACGCAGATGTCGCCGTTGGCTAGGTCCGAGATATAACGCGAGGAGTGGAAGTAGGTGATGTTGTCGCGCACGGCCGCAATCAGGTCGCCGGCCGCCTCGAGATCGGCCGTCTCTTCGGAGAGCGGAGAGAGACCGAGATAGGCCATGGCCGGCGAGAGCATCTCGTCGCCCGAGTCGAGCATCGAGATACCGCAACCGCCCTGGCGCAGCGCCGTGGTGATCTCGGGGTCGAAGAGCAGCGCCCAGGAGTCGAGCGGCGCGTCGTCACCGAGAATCTCGGTGACCCGCTCGACGTTGTAGCCGATGCCGTTGGTGCCCCACATGTAGGGAATGGAGTAGCGGCTGCCGGGGTCGATGAACTCCAGATCGTCCAGCAACTCCGGGTTGAGGTTGGCCATGTTGGGCAGCTTGTCGTGATCGAGCTCCTGGTACACGCCGGCGCTGATCTGACGGGTCAGATAATGGTTGGATGGCACCACCACGTCATAGCCCGAGCGGCCCGCGAGCATCGCCGCATCGAGTACCTCGTTGCTGTCGTAGACGTCATAGATGACCCGGATCCCGGTGGCCTCGGTGAACTTCTGCAGGGTATCCGGCGCGATGTAATCCGACCAGTTGTAGACCCGCACCTCGTTGGCCTGGACAGCCGCAGCGGCCAGAGTCAGGGAGCCCAGCGCAACGGCCAGGGACAGCTTAAGTTGACAAGACATGATGGCACCTCTTGTTTGCATTGTTTTATCTGCACGGTTTTCGTGAGCCCGGCCATGTCACCGCCGGACATTTTTCTCCACTAGACGCTCAGCAGGAGAAATTCTCTCTCCCACGAACTGATCACCTTCTTGAAATTCTCGTTCTCCACCCGCTTGACCGCCACGTAGCCGGTCACGAAGCGATGGCCCATGTACTGCTCGAGCTCGCTGCAGTTCTCCATGCGCTCCAATGCCTGTTCCAGGGTGAACGGCAGGCGCAGGTTACGACGCTCGAACGCCCGCCCCTGCACCGGCGCGGAAGGGTTGAGCTGCTGCACCATGCCCAGGTAGCCGCACAGCAGACTGGCCGCAATGGCCAGATAAGCGTTGGCGTCGGCCCCCGGCAGACGGTTCTCGATGCGCCGATTCTGCGGGGACGAATCGGGTACGCGCAGGCCGCAGGTGCGATTCTCCACGCCCCACTCCACGTTGACCGGCGCCGACGTGTCGGGCAGGAAGCGACGGAAGGAGTTGACGTTGGGCGCCATCAGCGGCAGCGCCTCGGGGATGAAACGCTGCATGCCGCCGATATGGTGCAGGAACAGCTGGCTCATGGAGCCATCCTCGTTGGCGAACACGCTCTTGCCGGTAGCCGCATCCAGCACGCTCTGATGAATGTGCATGGCGCTGCCAGGCTCGTTGGTGATCGGCTTGGCCATGAAGGTGGCTACCACGTCGTGCTTGAGCGCGGCCTCGCGCAGGGTGCGCTTGAACACGAACACCTGGTCGGCCAGCATCAAGGGGTCGCCGTGACGGAAGTTGATCTCCATCTGGGCGGTGCCCTCTTCATGGATCAGAGTGTCGATATCGAGCCCCTGGACCTCGCACCAGTCGTACATGTCCTCGAACAATGGATCGAACTCGTTGGCCGCATCGATGGAGAACGACTGCCGCCCGGTCTCCTGGCGCCCGCTGCGTCCGATGGGCGGCAGCAACGGCAGATCGGGATCCTCGCAGCGCTTGGTCAGATAGAACTCCATTTCCGGTGCTACCACCGGCTTCCAGCCCTGCTCCGCATAGAGCGCCAATACCTTCTTGAGCTGATTGCGACAGGAGAGTTCGATGGGGTTGCCCATCTTGTCGTAGCAGTCGTGAATCACCTGGGCGGTAGGCTCGAGTGCCCAGGGCACCGGGTAGACCGCCGAGCTGTCGGGCCGGCACAGCATGTCGATATCGGCCGGGTCGAGCAATGAGTAGTAGAGCTCGTCCTCGACGTAATCGCCGGTGACGGTCTGCAGAAGCACGCTTTCGGGCAGGCGCATGCCCTTCTCGGCCATGAACTTCGATACGGGAGTGATCTTGCCGCGGGCGATACCAGTGATGTCGCTGACCAGACACTCCACCTCGGTGATGCGTCGTTCCTTCAGCCAGCTTTCCAGGTCTTTCATGGGAACCTCGTTGCGGCTCTAGCCGAACCTTTCGTCGTTATAGTCGGTCACGCAGTTTGTAGAACGTGGTCGCCAGCACCAGCAGCGGCGTGCGCAGGCGCTCGCCGCCCGGGAAGCGGCGGTGTGGCATGGCGGCAAAGAGATCGAAGCGTTCGCTCTGACCGGAGATGGCTTCGGCCAGGAGCTTTCCGGCCAGCCCAGCCAGCGCCATGCCGTGCCCCGAGTAGCCCTGGGCATAGTAGACGTTGGCGCCGAGCCGGCCGAAGTCCGGCGCTCGATTGAGCGTGATGGCCACGTCCCCTCCCCAGCGGTAGTCGATGCGAACGCCCTCGAGCACCGGGAAGAGGCGCGCGATCTTGGCATCCATGCGCCGCTGCAGGCCACGCGGCTCGCGTCCATCGTAGCTGACCTCTCCACCATAGATCAGTCGCTTATCGGCCGACAGGCGATAGTAGTCGAGCACGAAGTTGGCATCGGACAGAGCATCGTTGCGCGGCAGCACTTGGCTGGCCCGCGCCTCACCCAAAGGCTCGGTGGCGACGATGTAGTTGGCCGCACGCATGACGCGCCCATCCAGCTCCGGCAGTAGCTGGCCCAGGTAGGCGTTGGCCCCCACCACCACGAAATCGGCGCTGATCTCGCCGTGCTCGGTCACCACGGTAGCCGGCTGGCCGCGGCGAACGTCCAGGGCCGGGCTATGCTCGTGGATCGCCACCCCCGCCTGCTGGGCAGCACGCGCCAAACCCAAGGTGTAATTGAGCGGATGCAGGTGACCGCCTTCGCTCTCGAACAGCGCCCCGGGGTAGGCATCGGTGGCCACACGCTCGCGCAGCACCCCGCCTTCGAGCCAGGCGAGCGCCTCGTAGCCGTAGTCGCGTGCCATGCGCTCCTGAAACTGCCGCAGTTCGCGTACGTGACGCGGCTTCACCGCGGCATGCAGATAGCCCCAGGAGAGATCGCAGGGAATGGCGTGACGTTCGATCAATGCCGTCGTCAGGCGCACGGCCTCGCGGCTCATCTCCCACACCTGGCGGGCCCGTTCACGGCCCAGCGCCTGCTCCACGGTGGTGATGTCGGTGCCCAGGCCGGGCAGGATCTGGCCGCCGCTGCGCCCGGAAGCTCCGAATCCGATCTCATGAGCTTCGAGCAAGGCCACCGAGTAGCCGCGCTCGGCTAGATGCAGCGCCGCGGAGCAGCCGGTGATGCCGCCACCGATGACGCAGACATCGACGCGCTGATACCCACGCTGCGGCGGGCACGCCTGCTCGAGACGCACCGCCACCGAATCTCGGTAGTAGGAGGCGGGGTTTGCAATCTGTGCGGCATCGGCCATGCAACGATTCCTGGAATGATCCAGCTTGTGGTTGCTTTAGTCTGGCATCATACCAATGGGGAGTGTCAAGTATCCAACAACGATATTTTCCAGGCGAGCTTCTTGAACGAACCTTCAAACCCAAGAAAATACTATAAAAATCAATCAATTAAAAAATAGAAATCGTGACATAACGTAATGCCACGGTTTCGCTTCACGAAAAACCTGTCAAATAATAACCATCACCCAGCCTTCTCGGTGCCGGCACAGACTGGACAGGCGGGATCTCGTGGAACCTGGAAATGGCGCCACTGCCCCGTCATGCCGTCGAAGGTGGAGAGCCCACGGTGCGGGGTACCGGCACCGCTAAGCAGTTTGACCGCCTCCAGCGCTTGAAAGCAGCCGATCAATCCCACCAGCGGCGCCACGACGCCGTTCTCGGCACAGCGCAGCTCTTCGTCGCCCCCCTCTCCCGGCGGGTAGAGGCAGGCATAACAGGGGGCGGCCGGATCGCGCGGATCGAATACGGCGAACTGTCCCGAGAAACGGATGGCCGCCCCCGATACCAGCGGTACACCGGCTCGGCGGCAGGCGGCATTGATGGCATAGCGACTGGAGAAACGGTCGGTACAGTCGAGCACCAGATCGACTTCGGCAACCACCGCGTCGAGCGCGGCCTCGTCGAGATGCGCCTCGATTGCACGAATGTCGCAGCCCGGGTTGAGCGCCAGCGCCGAGTCGCGTGCAGAGCACGCCTTGTTACGCTGGAGATCGGCCATGCCGTGAGCGATCTGACGCTGCAGGTTGGAAAGCTCCACTACGTCGGCATCGGCCAGGGTCAGCTGGCCGACACCGGCAGCGGCCAGGTAGAGCGCTACCGGCGAGCCCAGCCCACCGGCGCCTACCACCAATACCCGCGAGGCCAGCAGGCGCTCCTGTCCCTCGATGTCGATCGCCTCCAGCATGATCTGCCGGCTGTAGCGCAGCAGCGCCTCGTCGTTCATGGCCATTACTTGTCTTCGAGCTCCTCGATATCGGGAACGTAGAGCGAGAACTCCTCCTTGACCTCCTCCATCACCACGTAGCTCTTCGATTCCTTGACCCCGGGAAGGGTCAATACCACATCGCCGAGCAATTGACGGTAGGCGGCCATTTCAGGAATTCGGCACTTGAGAATGTAGTCGAACTGCCCCGAGACCAGATGACACTCCTGGATCTGCGGCAGACGGGAGACTGCACGGCGGAACTCGTCGAACACCGCCGGCGACTGAGTCTCCAGGCTGATCTCGACGAACACCAGCAGGTTGGCCTTGAGCGAGCGCGGATCGAGCACAGCCTTGTAGCCGCGGATGACCCCGGACTTTTCGAGACGCTTGACGCGTTCCAGGCAAGGCGTGGTGGAAAGGCCTACCTGGGCGGCCAGGTCGACGTAGGAGATACGGGCGTTCTCCTGCAGACAGCGCAGGATCTTGAGGTCGATACGGTCCAGTGAGCGGGTCTTGGTTTTCATTGTCGTGTCGAGCGGTGCCGATTCAGGGTGAATGAAGCGTCGCCATGACAGCAAATCAACCTGAAAAAGCGCGGCAATCAGGCACAGTGCTGGTGTTCAGTGTCACAAACATGACGACATTTGGAATTATTTCCTGAACAGGTGTACCACAGCCCCCGCTCCCTCTCCAGTACCGATCCCTCAACGCTATGACGACAAACGACCGAAGGTGACGCGCTCCCGCCCCCCCAGGTCCCGCCGGCTGTCCACTTGCACGTAGCCACAGCTTTGCAGTAGGCCACGCACGGCTGCCGCCTGCTCGTGACCATGCTCGAGGACGATCCAGCCAGCGGGCTCGAGATGATCGACGGCCTGCTCGACGATATGACGCAGATCCGCCAGCCCCGAGTCGGCCGCTACCAGCGCGCTCATGGGCTCGAAGCGCACGTCGCCCTGACTCAGGTGAGGGTCTTCGGCGTCGATGTAAGGTGGATTGGCCGCGATCAGCGTGAAGCGCTGCTCCGACACGGCCGCAAACCAGTCGCTCGGCAGAAAGCTCGCATTGGCGATGCCCAGCCGTCGGGCATTGGCTTCGGCCAGCGCCACGGCCTCGGGCACCCGGTCGACGCCGAGAGCCTGCCAGCCGGGTCGCTCGCTGGCGAAGGCCAACGCAATGGCACCGGTACCGCTGCCCAGATCGAGTAGCCGTCCCGATGGCTCCGCCGCCAGTTCGAGCAGCACCTCCACCAGGGTTTCGGTATCGGGACGCGGGATCAGGGTGTGCGGCGAGGTAGCCAGCGGCAGCCCCCAGAACTCGCGCATACCGGTGAGATAAGCCACTGGGCGCCCCGCCGCCCGGGCGGCGACGAGCGCCTCGTAGCGCGCGCACTGGAAGGTGGTCGCCGGCCTATCACCCCAGGTATAGAGCCAGGTGCGATCCACCTCGAGCACATGGCAAAGCAGCACTTCGGCATCGAGCCTGGGACTGGGCGAACCCGAACGCGCCAGACGCTCGCTCGCCCGCACCAGCAGCGCGTCGAGTCGGACGGCTCCTCCGCTTACCGCCCCGCCCTGCCCCTCGGGCGCCACCTCAGGCCTCCTGCTGCAGCGCCGCGAGCTGCTCGGCCTGGTGCTCGTGCACCAGGGGGTCGAGTACCTCGTCGAGTTCGCCGGCCATGACTTCGCCCAGCTTGTAGAGGGTGAGGTTGATGCGATGGTCGGTGAGCCGCCCCTGGGGGAAGTTGTAGGTGCGGATTCGCTCGCTGCGATCCCCGGAGCCCACCAGGCTGCGACGGGTATCGGCCTGCTCGCGCTGACGGCTCTCCATGGCACTCTGTTTGAGGCGGGCGGCCAGCAGCGACATCGCCTTGGCCCGGTTCTTGTGCTGACTGCGCTCCTCCTGGCACTCCACCACCACGCCGGTAGGCAGGTGGGTGATGCGAATGGCCGAGTCGGTGGTGTTGACGTGCTGACCGCCGGCGCCGCTGGAGCGGAAGGTGTCCACCCGCAGATCGGCGGGATTGATGTCGACGTCACCGACCTCGTCGGCCTCCGGCATCACCGCCACGGTACAGGCGGAGGTGTGGATGCGGCCCTGGGACTCCGTGGCCGGCACGCGCTGCACGCGGTGAGCGCCCGATTCGAACTTGAGCCTGGCATAGACCCCGTCGCCCTTCACCCGCGAGATGATCTCCTTGTAGCCGCCCTGCTCGCCGTGACTGGCGCTGATCACCTCGACCTTCCAGCCCTGTTTCTCGGCGTAGCGGGAGTACATGCGGAACAGATCGCCGGCGAACAGCGCCGCCTCGTCGCCGCCGGTACCGGCGCGAACCTCGAGAAAGACGTTGCGTCCATCGTCGGGATCGCGCGGCACCAGCAGCTGCTTGAGCCGCACCTCCAGCCCTTCTAGCCGCTCCCGACCCTCTTCCAGTTCCAGTTGGGCCAGCTCGCGCATCTCGGCATCGCTGTCCTCGGCCAGTTGCGCAGCATCGTCGAGGTCGCCCTCGGTGGCACGGTAGTCGCGCCAGGCTTCGACCAGGGGCTCGAGCTCGGCATACTCGCGGGAATAGTCGCGGAACCGGGGCTGATCGCCGATCACCTCGGGCTCCGCCAGCAGGGCGGCGAGCTCCTCGAAGCGCTCGACGAAGCCATCGAGACGCTGGCGCAGGGTCGCTTTCATGACGTGTCCTGTCAGATTTTCGTGGTTGGGGAGTTCAGCAGTAGCGCCTCGGCAGCGCTGAGCAGATCGCGCCGCTCGCTCCCGGACGCCTCGCGCAACGCTACCGTGGGCTGGTGTAGCAGCCGGTTGGTGAGCTGATGAGCGAGCAGGCGAATCACCTCTTCGGGATCCTCGCCGCGGGCCAGTCGGGCCAGTGCCTGGCGCTCCGAGAGTTCCCGCAGCTCGGCCGCCCGGTCACGGTAGCGGCGAATCAGTTCGCCGCCGCCACGAATGCGCCGCTCATGCAGCCAGACGTGCACGCCATGCTCGATCAGCGACTCCGCCTGGTCGGCAGCTGCCTGACGGTGACGTCGGTTCTCCTGGATCACCTCGTTGAGGTCATCGACCGTATACAGGAAGATGTCGTCCAGGTCGCCCACCTCGGGCTCGATGTCACGCGGAACGGCGATGTCGACCATGAAGATCGGTCGATGGCGACGCTTCTTCAGTGCCCGCTCGGCCATGCCCTTGCCCAGGATCGGCAGCGGTGCGGCAGTGGAAGAGATGACGATGTCGGAGCGTGCCAGGGCGTCGGGTATCTCGTTTAGCGAAATCGCTTCGGCATTGAACTCGCCGGCCAGCAGCTCGGCACGCTCCCGCGTACGGTTGGCCACGATCATGTCGCGCACGCCGGCCTCGCGCAGATGCCGGGCTACCAGCTCGATGGTCTCCCCGGCACCGATCAACAGCGCCCGGGCGCGACCGAAGTCCTCGAAGATGCGGCTGGCCAGGCTCACTGCCGCATAGGCCACCGACACCGGGTTCTGGCCTATACCGGTGCGCGTACGCACCTGCTTGGCCACCGCAAAGGTGTGCTGAAACAGTAGCTCGAGCTCACCGCCGAGGCCGCTCGCCTGACGCGCAGACTGATACGCCTCCTTGAGCTGGCCGAGAATCTGTGGCTCGCCCAGCACCATCGAATCGAGCCCGACGGCAACGCGCATGAGATGACGTGCGGCATCGTTGTCCAGATAGTGATAGGCGCAGGGAGTCAGCTCATCGAGCTGCAACCCATGGAAGTGACTCAGCCAGTCGAGAATGGCTCGCTCGCCGCTCGGCTCGGTGACGCAATAAAGCTCCGTGCGATTACAGGTCGACAGCACCGCCGCCTCGTGCACCTGGGGCATATGGCGCAGTTGGGTCAGCGCCGACTCCAGTTGCGCGGGAGTGAAGGCGACCCGCTCGCGCACCGCGACCGTGGCCGTCCTGTGGTTGATTCCAAGGGCAAGAAGCGTCATGCGTTAAGCGTCTTCGGTGATGTCGGCCGGCGGCAGCGTAAATGAAAAAAACGTATCTGCGGCGCTGCATTCTATCACAGCCTTGCGCGCTCGGCGCCAGCCACACCAAGCGCGCAATTGACACACGACAAGGCAAGCCGCTTTCATGGCTTGGCCGCCCCGATCGCAGCGATCCCTTTGCCACTGCGCGGCTAGCCGTTATGCTGACACCTCGGGACACCGGATGAGACACGCATGCCCTCGACGTTGAAGCGCTCTTCGCGCCAAGGATTGGCAGTGCTTGGCCTGGCTGCACTGCTGAGCGGCTGCCAAGGCCTGGCCACCTCGCCATTCGCCACCGCTACAGACGACCCCCTGGCCACGGCCCCGCCCATCGAGCGCGGCCTGGACGCCGAAGGACTGGCCACGCTGCTGACAGCGGAGTTTGCCGGACAGCGCGGCGACTACCGCCGCGCCACCCTGGGTTACCTGGCCATGGCCGAGCGCTACCAGGCCGCACCGCTGGCGGAGCGCGGCACGCTGGCGGCGCGTTTCAGCAATGACATTCTGCTGCTCGACCAGGCGGTGAGTACCTGGCATGCACTCGCTCCGGATGCCGAAGCGCCATTGCGCCTGCTCTCCGGGCTGGCACTGCAGCGCGGCGACTGGACGACGGCCCTGGAGTGGCGCCTGGCACTGGCACAACAGGGCCAGCATGCCGAATTGGCACTTCTCGCCGAGCTGGCCCTGGAGGCCGGCACCGACCCACTGCCTCTGCGTGAGCGCCTGCGTGCGTATCTCGAACGTCCCGGAGCCGCCGCGCACCCGCACCATCACGATGCCGTGCTGGCCACGGCCATCCTGGAGGCAGCCACCGGGCAGTCGTTGCAGGCCGAGCGGCGGCTGGACCAGCTCGCCCGCGACCACGCCGAACTGCCCGCCCTGTGGCTGACCCGGGCGCAGCTGGCCCTGGAGGCGGACAACCCGCGCCAGGCCCGCGAGGCCGCAAGCCGCGGCCTCGCGGTGTCTCCCGGCGACCCGCGCTTTCTGCTGCTGCTGGCACAAGCCGAGCTGATGCTAGGCAATGTCGACGCCGCCGAGCGCCACACCTCGACCCTGCTCGACGAGCACATCGGCAACCAGGAGCTGCGCATCTCTCTCGCCGGCCTCTACCTGGAAGACGGTTACCTGGATGCCGCACGGCGCCTGCTGCTGCCCCTGGTGAGCAGCGACGAGCCCCCACCCGCCGCCTTTTACCTGATGGGCATCATCGCCGAGGAAGAGGACGAGGTGGACAACGCCCTGCTCTACTACCGTCAGGTGGCGCCCGGCAGCGACTTCCTGCGCGCTCGGCTGCGCGCGGCACGCATGCTGATAGAGGACGATCGGCTGCTCGACGCCCGCGCCTTTCTCCGTATCGAGCGCCTGCGCCACGAGGCCCGCTTCAGCGAGCTGGTAGCGCTGGAAGTGGAACTGCTCGGCGAAGCCGGTCTGGAAGCGGAAGCCGACGCGCTGCTGAACCGCGAACTCTCGCGCACCCCCAACGATGAGACCCTGCTCTATCTTCGCGGCATGCGCTCCTGGGAGCGTGGCGACATCGAAGCCATGGAGCGCGATCTCGGGCGCATCATCGAAGCCAACCCGTACAACGCCACCGCCCTGAACGCCCTGGGCTACACCCTGGCGGACCTCAATGTCGAGGATCGCCTGGAAGAAGCCCGCGAGCTGATCGAGCGAGCCCATGAGCTCGAACCCGGCAACCCTGCCATCATGGATAGCCTGGGCTGGGTGTATTACCGTCTGGGCGACCCCGAGCGCGCCCTGCCATGGCTGGAGCGCGCCTATGCCGGCATGCCCGACCAGGAGATTGCCGCCCACCTGGCCGAGGTACTATGGGTACTGGAAAGGCACGACGATGCTCGCAAGGTGGTCGAACAGGCGTTGCAACGCTTCGATGAACGCCCGCTCATCGACGAGCTGCTCGAACGCATTCCCGAGCTGGCACCCTGACCCAACCCACTGCCCCACGAGACGACGTCATGAACCACCGAATGACCACGATACGATGCCTGGCGGCGGGCCTGACACTTGCCCTGCTGGCCGGCTGCGCCGCCCCGACGACCGCGCCCGACATGCGCGCCGACCGCTGGGAAGCGCAGCAGGAACGCCTCGCCGAGCTGGACACCTGGATCCTGGTCGGCAAGGCCGGCCTGCGCACGCCCCAGGAGTCGACCAGCGCCAATCTCGACTGGAGTCAGCATCCGCACTACTACCGCATGCTGATCAGTGGCCCCTTCGGCAGCGGCCGCAACCTGCTCGAAGGCCGTGAGGGGCGCTTCTCGCTGACCAACGCCGATGGCCGCTTCGTCGCCGAGACCCCGGAAGCGCTGATGCAGCAGCAGCTCGGCTGGTCGCTGCCGGTCAGCTCGCTGGCCGACTGGATCCGCGGCCTGCCCGCCGACCACAGCCAGTACCGGCTCGAACACGACGACACGGGCTTTCCTCAGCGTCTGGAGCAGGACGGCTGGCAGATCGACTATCGCGACTGGGTCGAGGTGGAGTCGCTGTGGCTGCCGCGTCGCCTGATCATGGAGTACGACGACCTGCGCGTGACCCTGGTGGTCACCGAGTGGCGCCCCGTCCTCGATGACTGAGTCGCTGCCTGGGTCGACGATCGATCCGATGAGCGACGGCGCGACCGCAACCGAGCTCACCCTGCCGGCGCCGGCCAAGCTCAACCGCATGCTGCACATCGTCGGCCGCCGTGCCGATGGCTATCACGAGCTGCAGACGCTGTTTCAGTTCCTCGATCACGGCGACACGCTGCACCTGCGCCGGCGCGACGATGAGCAGATCCGCCTGATACCAGCCCTGCCGGGTGTGCCCGACAGCGACAACCTGATCGTGCGGGCGGCCCGGCTGCTGCAAGCCGAGAGCGGCTGTCGTCTGGGCGCCGACATCCACCTGACCAAGCGCCTGCCGCTGGGTGGCGGCCTGGGTGGCGGCAGCAGCGATGCCGCCACCGCGCTGCTCGGCCTCGACCGCCTGTGGCGTCTCGACCTCCCGCTCGATCGGCTGGCCGAACTCGGCCTGCGCCTCGGCGCCGACGTGCCGGTGTTCGTCCGCGGCCAAGCCGCCTGGGCCGAAGGAGTGGGCGAAAGGCTCACTCCGGTAGCGCTGGACACCCCTTGGTTCGTGGTCGTGCACCCCGGCATCGAAGTCGCCACAGCCGCGGTGTTCGGGGCAGCGCAATTGACACGTGACACTGCCACGATTACCATGGCGCGCGCACTGCAGGGGGGAGCGCCCAGCTGGAGCAACGACTGCGAACCGACGGTCCGGTCACTCTATCCGCAGGTCGCCGAGGCACTCGACTGGCTAGGCTGCCGGGCACCCGCCATGCTGACGGGAACCGGTGCCTGCATCTTCGCCCGGCTCGACTCGCAGACCGAAGCGCGGCACATCATGGCCGAGCTACCGAGCCACTATACTGCTTTCATGGCTCGCGGCCTGAACCTCTCCCCGCTACATGCTGCTCTTGGCCGATGAACGTGCTGTCAGCAAGCGCCGAATCGCCGTGCTTGCGGTATCCTGTATCGCCAACTGAGCTCCCCAACACTGCATAGGTGGATGCGCGTGTCAAAATTGATGGTTTTTGCCGGGAATGCCAACCCCGAACTCGCCCAGAAAATCGCCGAGAGTCTCGATACTCGTATGGGGAACGCCACGGTCGGGCAGTTCAGCGATGGCGAGATCGCGGTCGAGATCAACGAGAACGTTCGCGGCAAGGACGTCTTCATTCTGCAGTCCACCTGCGCACCGACCAATGACAACCTGATGGAACTGATCCTGATGGTTGACGCCCTGCGCCGTGCCTCGGCCACCCGTATCACCGCCGTGGTGCCCTACTTCGGCTACGCGCGTCAGGATCGCCGGGTACGCTCCGCCCGAGTGCCGATCTCGGCCAAGGTGGTGGCCGACATGATGGTCAAGGCCGGCGTCGATCGGGTCATGACCATGGACCTGCATGCCGACCAGATTCAGGGCTTCTTCGACGTCCCGGTGGACAACGTCTACGGTTCGCCGATCCTGCTCGACGACATCGAACGTCAGAACTACGATGACCTGGTGGTAGTCTCGCCCGACGTGGGCGGCGTGGTCCGGGCCCGCGCCATCGCCAAGCAGCTCAATGCCGACCTCGCCATCATCGACAAGCGTCGCCCCCAGGCCAACCAGGCCCAGGTGATGCACATCATCGGCGAGATCGAGAACCGCACCTGCGTGGTGGTCGACGACATGATCGATACCGCCGGCACCCTGTGCAAGGCCGGCGACGCGCTGAAGGACCACGGCGCGCGCCGCGTGGTGGCCTATGCCACCCACCCGATCCTCTCCGGGCCGGCGGTGGAAAACATCACCGGTTCGGTACTCGACGAAGTAGTGGTGACCGACACCATCCCGCTGTCCGACGTCGCCCGTCGCAGCGGCAAGATTCGTCAGCTCAGCGTGGCCGGCCTGATCGCCGAGGCGATCCGCCGCGTCAGCAACGAAGAATCCGTCAGCGCCATGTTCCACTGAGATTCTCGAAGACTCTCGGCAAGAACAAGGCAGCGGAGTAGCGCCCCACGGGGGCTTTCGGGAACGTCGCGATCAGGTCGCGGGTCGCACGTCTCCCTTACATTCAGCAAGAGGCAACAACATGTCCGATTTCACACTCAATGCCAGCGTTCGTAACGACCTGGGGAAAGGTGCGAGCCGCCGCCTGCGTCGTGCGAACCTCGAAGTTCCCGCCATCGTCTACGGCGGCGACAAGGCTCCGCAGCCGATCTCCCTCGAGAAGGCCCCGTTCTACAAGGCCATCGAGGACGAGACCTTCTTCTCCTCCGTGCTCAATCTCGTCATCGACGGCAAGAAAGAGCAGGTGGTTGTGCGTGATCTGCAGCGCCATCCGTACAAGCCGCTGGTCACCCACGCCGACTTCATGCGCGTGGACGCCACTCACGCCATCACCATCAATGTGCCGCTGCACGTGGTGGGCGAAGAGAAGTCCAAGGGCATCAAGGATCAGGGCGGCGAGCTGCACATTCTCTCCAACGAGATCCAGATCAGCTGTCTGCCCAAGGACCTGCCGGACTTCCTGGAAGTCGACATCACCAACGTCGAGCTGGGCACCACCCTGCACCTCTCCGACCTCGAGCTGCCGGCTGGCGTGACCCTGGTCGAACTGTCCCACGGTGCCGACCATGACAACGCCGTGCTGAGCATCACCAAGCCCAAGACCCGCGGTGAAGCGGCCGAGGGTGAGGAAGGCGAGGAAGGCGAAGGCAGCGCCGAATAAGCCATGCCGTCGGGGGCCGCCTTTGGCGGCCCCTTTCCTTCTCGATCAAGCGCTGCGGCGCTTGTTTTTGTTTGGAGACCCCGCATGCCGCAGATCAAGGCGATCATCGGACTGGGCAATCCCGGTGACAACTACGCTGCCACACGCCACAACGCCGGCGCCTGGCTGGTGGAGATCCTGGCGCGCCAGGCCGGCACCGAGCTGCGTCAGGAGAAGAAGTTCCTCGGCCTCTATGCCAAGGTGCTGCTGAATGACCAGGAGCTGCATCTGCTCGAGCCCACCACCTTCATGAACCGCAGCGGCGGCGCCGTCGCGGCCCTGTGCCAGTTCTACAAGATCGCACCCGAAGAACTGCTGGTGGCCCACGATGAGCTGGACATTCCCCCCGGCGCGGCCCGTTACAAGCAGGGCGGCGGCCACGGTGGGCACAACGGCCTGCGCGACATCATCAGCGCGCTGGGCGAAAAAGGCTTCAACCGTCTGCGCATCGGCATCGGCCATCCCGGCGATTCGCGCCAGGTCACCAACTACGTGCTCGGGCGCCCCGGCAAGGCGGAGCTCGAGGCCATCGGCGGTGCCCTCAACGAGTGCCTGGCCACGCTGCCACTGGTCGTGTCGGGCGACTGGGCCAAGGCCATGAGTCGACTGCACAGCTTCTCGGGCTGAACCGGCGCCAAGACTGAGCTAGAATAGCGCCCGTTCGCGAGCACCACTCGCCATCTTATTCAGGACATCATCATGGGTTTCAACTGCGGTATCGTCGGTCTGCCCAACGTGGGCAAATCGACCCTCTTCAACGCCCTGACCAAGTCCGGCATCGATGCCGAGAACTTCCCCTTCTGTACCATCGAGCCCAACGTCGGTATCGTGCCGATGCCCGATCCGCGCCTCGACAAGCTGGCCGAGATCGTGGGTCCGCAGAAGGTGATTCCCACCACCATGGAGTTCGTCGACATCGCCGGCCTGGTGGCGGGAGCTTCCAAGGGCGAGGGACTCGGCAACCAGTTCCTGGCCAACATTCGCGAGACCCAGGCCATCGCCCACGTGGTGCGCTGCTTCGACAACGACAACGTCATCCACGTGGCCAACCAGGTCGATCCGCGCTCGGATATCGAGACCATCAACCTGGAGCTGGCGCTGGCCGACCTCGACACCGTGGAGCGGGCCATCCAGCGCCTGGTGCGCGTGGCCAAGGGCGGTGACAAGGACGCCATCGCCACCAAGGCGATCCTGGAGCGCGTCCAGCCGCATCTGGCCGAAGGCCAGCCGCTGCGCAGCTTCGGCCTCGACGACGACGAGAAGCGCCAGGTCAAGAGCTTCGGCTTCCTCACGCTCAAGCCGACCATGTATATCGCCAACGTCAACGAAGACGGTTTCGAGAACAACCCTTATCTCGACATCGTCAACGAGATTGCCGCCGAGGAGGGCGCCGTGGTGGTGCCGGTGTGCAACCAGCTCGAAGCCGAGATCGCCGAGCTCGACGACGACGAGCGCGCCATGTTCCTCGGCGAGATGGGCATGGAAGAGCCTGGGCTCGACCGGGTGATCCGCGCCGGTTACCAACTGCTGGGCCTGCAGACCTACTTCACCGCTGGGGTGAAGGAAGTGCGCGCCTGGACCGTCAAGGTGGGTGCCACTGCCCCCGAGGCCGCCGGCGTGATTCACACCGATTTCCAGAAGGGCTTCATCCGCGCCGAAGTGATCGGCTATGACGACTTCGTCACCCTGGGTGGCGAACAGGGCGCCAAGGATGCCGGCAAGTGGCGCCTCGAGGGCAAAGAATACGTGGTCAAGGACGGCGACGTGATCCACTTCCGCTTCAATGTGTAGCCGCTTTAACCATAAAGTATCAAAGCACCCAAAACGCTGACGGCTCGGCACATAGTGGCTTATACACTCCTGAGGCAGACGTCAGGCGCCAGTAGCTGCCAAGGATGGCGGCTATAGTGTGGAACACTCGACATAATCTTGATATTCACACTGCATTTCACTGCACCTGGTGGATAGGAATAACGCCCACGCTTGCTTTTTTTCCAGTTCACCAAGGGACTCTACTTTCCCATCCGGAGGATCAAGGGCGGTCTGCAGCGGCATCCGAGCGCGCCCTCGGTGAGCCATCATGAAGCTGGATTTCTTCACGCTTTACATCACTATCGTTCTTCTCTCTTTCGCGCTAGCCGCCATTTGGGCGGCGATCGCCTGGCAGCATCGAACATTCCGCGTAGCACGACTGTGGTTCACCGCCTGCCTGCTGATCGCTGCGGGCGGTATTCTTCTGCCTTTCCAGCACGCTTCCAGAGTTATCGTCAAATCTGGTGGATGGCGATCAGGCCGCATTCCTGTCTGATTGATCAACCACTTGCTCCCCGTCCTGGAACTTGACGTTGCTGACGACCAGTTCCAGCTTCTGGAAGTGCT